>JARHZF010000187.1 GCA_029258325.1 Anaerobiospirillum sp.
ACTCAACTTTCCGAGCGATTATTTTTAATAAAATGTAATACGCAAGCCGTACTACAGCTCTTTTAAAATATATATTGATTTATTGGTAAATTTCAAGTCTATTTTTGGAAGTGTGTTTTTTAGGTAAGAAAAAATCATCTGAAAAGCAACTAAAAAAAATGTATAAAAATAGCATTAATAAGCCATTTTATGCTGCTTTTGTGACCTTTAAATGTTATAATATAAGTATCCACAAAACACTAAAAGGTCACTTGAATATGTTATCACAAACAGAACTCAATAATCAAAAGAATGTATCACGTATTTTAGATTTTTTTAAAACTTTCAACTTTAACTCAATAGCGAGAAGTTGTGGTTTTACTAAGAGTAATGGTATAGTTGCCACTTATATTTTACAGATACTAATCATATTCCAATTTGGTATTTCCAAAAATGTCTATGCTTTATTTAGATCAAGACATAAGAGGGATATAGACTGTTCTCGTTCCACTATGTATGAGCTCTTGTCTAAAGCTAATCTTAATTGGGAAAGGCTACTTACTACATTAGCTTTAAAGCTTATAAAGACAATATTCTCAATAAATGGCACGTCATCTTGTGGTCATCTAGTATGTGATGATACAACTATAAAGCGTCCACGTACTAAATGTGCAGAGCTCTTAACTTTACACTTTGACCATGTAGCAGGCAAATATTTTATAGGCTATGTTGAACTTAGTGTAGGCTGGACAGATGGTATTAGCTATATACCCTTAAAGATAGGTATACTCTCTGCTAAAAATGATAAGTCTGTTATTAAAGAGGCTAATGATAAGCACAAAAAAAATACTCTTGCAGCAAGACGCCGTTCTTTAGCTAGAATGTCAAAGATAGATGTGCTTATTAAGTTTGTAAAAGAAGCTCTTAAACAAGGTTGTCCTGTTTCATACCTTCTTATAGATTCATGGTATACCATAGATAAGGTTATCTCTGCCATTAAAAAGATGGGTGTTGATGTTATAGGTATGATAAAAGGCTTTAAAGGTAATGTCTTCTATGAAAACCTTGGAGATGAAAAAGGCGTACTTCTACAAAAGCTCATTAAAAAATACGCCAAAAATAGACGCTCTGATATATGTGGTTCATGCGTTGTATACACTAAATCAGGTATACCTTTAAAGATTGTTTTTATTAAAAATCGTAATGATAATAAAACCATTCTTTCTATTGGCTCTACTGATATAAGTCTTAGTGAACAAGAAATTGTCAAAAAGTACTCTTACAGATGGAGTTGCGAAGTATATCATGAAATTCAAAAACAATATCTTGGCTTAGAAAAAGGCTGCCAAGCTCGCAACTATGACCATATCAATGCACACTGCCATATAGTTTGCATTAGATATATGATAATGCAATACCTAGAGAGGTGTGATAAAGACTTTAGGCTTGGTGGAGAGCTGTTTGCAGACTTGTGTGAAGAGCTTCGTGCCAATGACTTTAATCAAGCATTAACATATATCTTCACAACACTTGAAAGTAGTATTGGCATGATAGTATCAAACCATGTAACTAAGAAAGAGGAAAGAGAAAAGATTATCAATGAAATACACGAGCTATTTATTAGAATATTTAGTTCGCTTAGTCATTATGTTCGATCATTCTTAGGTTTAGATATAAAACTCAAATATAAAGATCTCATGTTGTGAAAATAGACATTAATTTTGCAAACATGAGAAAAAGATACCATAAAAATCAATATTTATTTTAAAATAGCTGTAGTACGGCTTGCGTACTACATTTTGTTAAAAAAATTTGCCCGGAAAGTTGAGTTCAATAATAAAAAAATGCAGATATTTTTTCTCTACAAGATCTACTACTTTTCTTTAGTTCAAAAAACTTAAATGATATAATCAAACTGATTTGAGCTGATTTTAAAACGATACAACTCTAAGAGATTTTTTATATTACACTTTTAGTAGGATAAAACTATGTCAACTAAAAAACCTTTAGCTTTAATAATTATGGATGGTTGGGGTGAAAATAAAGAAACTCAATTTAACGCAGTTTCTAATGCAAAAACCCCTGTTTTAGATGATCTTTGCAAACGTTTTGCAAATACAACTATTGAAGCATCTGGCATAGATGTAGGTTTACCTGATGGTCAAATGGGTAACTCTGAGGTAGGCCACACTAATATAGGTGCAGGTCGTATTGTTTACCAAGAACTAACTCGTATTACAAAAGCTATAAAAGACGGCGATTTCTTTGAGAATGAGACTTTATGTAAAGCTGTTGATTTAGCAAAAAATAATGATAAAGCTGTTCACATCATGGGTCTAATGTCACCAGGTGGTGTTCATAGTCATGAAGATCATATTATTGCTATGATTGAACTTGCAGCAAAACGTGGTGCTAAAAAGATTTACTTCCACGCTTTCTGTGATGGTCGTGACGTTCCACCAAGATCAGCTAAAGCCTATATTGCAAAAGTTGAAGAAACATTTAAGAAATTAGGTGTTGGTCGTTTTGCAACTATGGTTGGTCGTTACTATGTAATGGATCGTGACAATAGATGGGATAGAGTTGAACTTGCTTATGATGTATTAACACAAGGCATTAGTGAATTTCCAAGCTTTAACAGTGCAACAGAAGCATTAGAAGCTGCTTATGCTCGTGATGAAAATGATGAGTTCGTAAAACCATCTGTTATTGGCGAAAAAGTTAAAATGGAAGATGGCGATAGCTTAATTTTCATGAACTTTAGAGCAGATAGAGCACGTCAAATTACACGTACTTTTGTAAATAAAGATTTTGATAGTTTCCAAAGAAAATATGTTCCAAATCTAGCTTCATTTGTAATGTTAACTCAATATGCAGCTGATATTAAGACAGATTGTGCATATCCACCTGAGGATCTAACTAATACTCTAGGTGAGTGGTTATCAAGCCATCATAAGACACAATTACGTATTTCAGAAACAGAAAAATACGCACACGTAACTTTCTTCTTCAATGGTGGTGTTGAAACTGTCTTTGATGGTGAAGATAGAATCTTAGTAAAGAGCCCTAATGTTGCTACTTATGACTTACAACCTGAAATGAGTTCTGAGGAACTTACAGATAAACTATGTGCTGCTATTGAATCAGGTAAGTATGATGTAATTATCTGTAATTATCCAAATGGCGATATGGTAGGTCATACAGGTATGTATGAAGCTGCTATTAAAGCAGTTGAAGCTGTTGACTCATGCCTAGGTCGTGTTGTTGCATCTTTAGAGAAAGTTGGTGGTGAATGCTTAATCACAGCAGACCACGGTAACTGTGAAAGAATGAAAGATTTAGAGACTAACGAGCCTTATACAGCTCACACAAACCTACCAGTTCCATTTATTTATGTAGGTCGTGAAGCTACTATGAGAGAAGGTGGTCGCTTATCTGATATTGCTCCTACTATGTTATATCTAATGGGTATGGATATCCCATCTGAAATGACTGGTAAGTCAATTATTACTCTTAAGTAAAAGTAAATAAAAAAAAGAAGCCTCATAAATTACTTTTATGGGGCTTTTTTACTAATTGAGGTTTATGTTATGAAGAAATTATTACTAATATTATCCCTAGCTGCATTTTCACAATATACATTTGCAGTAGACTTTCCAGAGCCTAGTAAGGATGTTTGCCAAGATGCAGATTTACTTACAAAACTAGCAAATCAAATGGAAAATAATAAAAATACAGATGATTTACAAAAATATTCTGAATTTATTCAAAAATGTACAACAATATTAACTTCTAAATAGTATTTAAATAAGATAGTTAAATAAAAAACTATAGCTTAAAGTATAAACTATAGTTTTTTTACTAAGATTAATTGCCAGATACTGTTATATCATTTACAAGAACAGATCCTGTTTTAATACTAAATCTATCATCAACATCATTTGCAATTAATTGAATATTCTTAAATATATCTAAAATATTTGATGCAATAGTTATCTCATCTACAGCATGTACTCTCTTACCATTTTCAAAGTAATAACCACTTGCACCTACAGAATAATCACCTGTAGTTTCATTAAAGCCACTACCCATTAATGATGTAATAACTAAACCATCTTTTGCCTCACATAATAAATCAGCAAAATCTAAAGTCTTATCATCATCAAAAGTTACAAATAAATTAGATGTACCACCTGCATGTCCTGTAGGTTTCATATTTAACTTTCTAGCACTATATGATGAGAGAAGATATTTTCTAATAACACCTTTTTCAATAATACTATCTTTATAAACTAAACCACCTTCATCATCATAATTTGATGAATAAATAGAACCTTTTAAGAAAGGATCTTCATGTAAATTTACAAAGCTAGGTAAAATTTGCTCATTTAACTTATCATTTAAATAAGAGGTCTTTTTATAAATACGAGAACCAGCAAGTCCCTTTAAAAGACAACGCCAAAGAGAAATTACAGCACTATCTTTAAAGATAATTTTATATTTATTTGTCTTTACAGCTCTTGCATCTAACTTACTAATAGTCTCATCATATGCCTCTTTAAAAACAATATCATTACTTGCTATCTTCTTATAATCACAATGTCTTGCAAAACCAGAACCTTTTTGCATCTTGTCATTACTTACACCAATTAAAGTAATACCTACACTTGAACTTGATGTAGATGAAGCACGACAAAAACCATTAGTATTTGCAAGTACAGATGTTACATAACGTGATCCAAAATATGCTCCATCTGAATTTCTAATTAGCGTGTCTTTACAAGATTCAACCATTTTATCTAAATCAATAGCTGTATCTATAGCTTTTTTACTATCTTCTAAAGGCTCATATAAATTGTCTAAATCATAATTGAGATCTGATAAATACTCTTTTTCTAAAAGACCTGAAAAAGGATCAGAATCTGCATACTTGGATAACTCAAATGCAGCATTAACAGTATCAACTACAGCATCTTCACTTAAATCTGTAGTATGTGCATGACCAGTCTTTTTATTTAATCTAACTGTTACACTCAAAGATCTATCTTGATTAAATTCAATATTTTCAAGCTCAGCATCACGTGTTGAAATAGATAAACCTTTAGCATAATCAATATCTGCACTAGCTTCATCAACACCAAGCTTTTTAGCCTCAGCAATTGCAAATTGTGCAATCTCTTTTAGCTCTTTTTGTTCTTTTTCTATTTTTAAATTAAATTCTGTATTCATTTATTTAAAACCAATAAAAGATTAATATGTTTTACATATTATACAAAATAGATTTTTAAAATGTAATTTATGAAAACATATAGTTAAAGAAGATAAATAATTTAAATTGTTAATATTTAATGTTTTGTTTATACTTAAGACAATTTTAAACAAGAGGCACAATTATGGCAGTACAAGAACATTTTGAAGGTTTTGATGCTCCTCCTGAGGAATTTAGTAAATCAGCACATAAAAGAGAAGCTCAAGCAATAAGAAAACTTGCTGAAAAAATTGAAGCTTTTGGTCCTATAACTTTTAATAAACTTGAGTTTCCAGACGAGTCTATAAAAGAAGCTTTAGTTGTTGCTAGAAAACTAAAAAAGAATTCTGATGAAAAAAGACGTCAGCTTCAATATGTAGCAAAACTTATGCGTTCATATGATTTAGATGCTCTTATAAATCAAATTGATAATTTAGGAGCAACACCTAAATCTGATCCTAAAGCTTTAAAGATGGAACTTCTACGTGAAAACTTAATTCATGGTGGTACTAAGGCTTTAAATGAATTTACTTCTTTAATTTATGATACAGATAGAAATAAATTAAGAACACTTATTAAAAAAGCTCGTGAAGAGTTAAATTCAACACTACCTGATAGACCTGCTGCAAGAACATTATTTAAATTCTTAAAAGCAGAAATAAAAAGAGCTAATGTAGAAATTCCAGACTCTTTAACAAAAGCAGTTGTCAAAATAGATAATGATGAGTAATTATTAAACTGTTTTTAAATATATTAAAAAAGCTAGATTTTAAAACCTAGCTTTTTTAATTGTTAAACCTTAGTACCACCTACGGTTATACTATCAATCTTTAAGGTTGGCTGACCAATACCAACTGCAACAGATTGACCACCCTTACCACAAGTTCCTATACCAGGATCAAATTCAAGATCATTACCTACCATAGATACTTGATGCATAATCTCAGGGCCATTACCAATTAAAGTTGCACCCTTAATAGGAGCATCTATCTTTCCATCTTTAATTAAATAAGCCTCAGATGTTGAGAATACAAAATTACCTGAAGTAATATCAACTTGTCCACCTGAGAAATTAACTGCATAAATACCATCTTTAACAGAAGATAAGATCTCTTCTTTAGAATAATCACCTGCCTTTAGATAAGTATTAGTCATTCTAACTTGAGGTAGATAATTATAAGCCTGACGTCTACCATTACCTGTAGGCTTCATCTTCATAAGCATGGCATTTTGTCTATCTAACATATAGTTTTTCAAAATACCATTTTCAATTAAGACATTCTCTTTTGTTTCAATACCTTCATCATCATAGGTTAAAGATCCTTTTCTATTTGCAAAAGTACCATCATCAATAATAGTACATGCACTTGATGCTACCTTTTGACCCATCTTATCTGAATAAATAGAACTCTTAATACGGTTAAAGTCACCCTCAAGACCATGACCTACAGCCTCATGAATTAAAACACCAGGCCAACCTGCTCCTAAAATTACAGGCATTTGACCTGCAGGTGCTTCAATTGCATCTAAATTAACTAGGGCAATACGTAAAGCTTCTTTTGTAACTGACTCAATAACTTCATCTGTAAATTCAGTTAATAAAAAAGCACCACCACGAGCTGCAAAACCAGATTCTGTTTTACCATTTGCACTAACTATAACATTTACTACAAGTTGAGATACAGGCTTTATATCAGATGCCATAGTACCATCTGTATTTGCTATAAATACAGTCTTAAAAGCTGCATTTATACTTGCCATAACCTGAATTACTCTTGTATCTAAAGAACGAGCTATCTTATCTATTTTAAGTAATATTTCAGACTTTTTAGCTTTACTTATACTACTTAGTGGATTTTCATTTGTATACAAAGAGTCACGTCTTTTTTCATCACGAATAAAGCTTGCATTACCACTGTGACCACGCGTTATAGATGACACTGCATTTTTACAGTTTAAAATTGACTCTTTATCAATAATATTAGAATAAGCAAAACCTGACTTTTCACCTAAAACAGATCTAACACCTACACCTTTTGATATTGAGTAACTTCCACCTTTTACAATAGACTCATCTAAAGATAATGACTCAGACATAACTTTTGCAAAATATAAATCAGCAAAATCTATATCTGTATTTTTTAAATCAGTTAAAGTATTTTCTAAAAATACAAAATCAAGATCGTTATCATCTAATAAGATCTTTTTTGCTTCATCAAAACTATTCATGTATAGCTCCTAATTTTGCAAAAATATTAAAACTTTCTAATACTTCTCTTGTTTGACAAACAGGAAGACCTACAACAGAACTTACAGATCCACGTACTTCTTTAATTAAAGATGCACCTATACCTTGTAGTGCATATGAACCTGACTTATCATCACTTTCACCTGTGCTTACATAATCTCTTATAAGTTCATCACTAAGATTTGCAAAAGTTACATAAGTTATTTCATAAAAAGTTTTTTCTATGTCACCTTTTGTAACACTTACAGCCGTAATCACTTGATGAGTTTTATTTGATAAGGACTTTATCATTAAAAAAGCATCATTACGATCTTTTGGTTTTCCTAAGATTTTATTATCTAAAACAACTATAGTATCAGCTGCAACAACAACATTATCTTTATAAAGAGAAGCAATCTTTAAAGCTTTGCTCTTTGCCATTCTTAAAACATAATCTATGGCATTTTCATTTTCCTGTACACTTTCATCAACATCAGGAACACATGTTTTAAAATCAATACCTAAATTTTTAAAAAACATTTGTCGACGTGGAGATGATGATGCAAGGATCACTAAATCTGTCATGATTGATTTTCCTGATTATTAGTTTCAATAGATAAAGAAGCTTTTAAAATAGAGCAAATATAAACTACAGGTATCCAGGCTATAGCTGTAGCTATAGCAGGGTATATAAAACTTGTTTCATAAAATGATTGACCAATTAAATGCTCAAACCAATAAGACACAACATGTGCCATATAACAAATTAAACCAATAGTTATAGATTGTTGCCAACTTCTATACTTTATAAAGTTTGTAAAGAACTTAGATAATATATATATTTCTGCTGCTAAAATTGCTGCATTAATACCAAGAGGAGCTCCTGTTAAAAGATCTAAAATAAGACCAAAAAACCATGCTATCTCAAGACCATATTTTTTCTTTTCATATAAAGTAAAGTAAATAAGAACTAAAGATAAAAGATCTGGTCTATACTCTTGTAAAAGTACAGGTAGTCCTATAATCTCTAAGATTAAAGTAATTAAAATCAATATTAAAAACAAAATTAAAGAGGAGCGTTTAACATTATTCAGTTTCATGAACTACCTCTTCATTTTGAGTTTTTAAATCATCTTCATTTGACTCTGTGCTTTCTTTATCTTCATCTTGAACTAGATTCTTTTTTAAGTTCTTATTTGTCATAGAGTCAATTAATTTTTTAATCTTAACTTGACGTAATACAACTTTTGCATCTGTACGTTTTTTAGGTTCTGCATTTGGATTTGAAGCAATATTTCTCTTATACCAAAGCATAAGTACATAACGCATAGTATCAAAATTAACAAGTGGCTTTGCTTTAACAGCAGCAAAAGCTTGTGTATCAGAAAAACCTACTTCTGTAACAATAGCAACAGGATAACCATCAGGATAAATACCACCAAGACCTGATGTAACTAATAAATCACCTTCTCTAATATCTACTGTACGTGGCACATTAGTAATATCAAGCTCATCATGAGCACCTGTACCTGTAGCAATAGCTCTTACTTGATTTCTAGTATCCATAACAGGAATAGAACTACTTGGATCAGTTAAAAGTAAAACACGAGAGAAAGCATAATTTACAGAGATAACTTGACCTACTAAACCTTGATCTGATATCACTGGCATATTTTCATAAATACCAGAGTGACCACCTCTATTTACAACAACACGTTTTAAATAAGGATTGGTATCTACGTCAATAACTTCAGCAAATACTCTTTTTGAGGTTACATGCAATGGAGAATTTAATAATCTTCTCATTGCTTCATTTTCTTGTTCTAAAGTACGAAGACGTAATAAATCTGCTCTTTGTTGGAAGTTTTCTGAGGATAATCTTTCATTTTCATCTAAAAGTTCAGCACGACTTTTAAATTGTGTGGATACGACCTCAGACATGGTTTTTGGAGAGTCTGCTAAGGCTAGGACTGGATATAAAGTTGTTTCTATATAATAACGAAAATCGCTCAACATCTTAAATCTAACATCGCTAATTATAAGCACTGCAGACAATATTAAGATGAGAGCGAAACGTAAATTTATAAAGAAACTAGAAGTTTCTGATGTTTTCAATATATAACCTTTAAAAGAGGCTTTAAAGCCTCTTTAACTAAGAATTTCTAATCAAAAATCTCGTTATCTTGAGCATCGTACATTTCTAATGCTCTACCACCACCTCTTGCTACACAAGTTAATGGATCTTCAGCTACTATAACAGGTATACCTGTTTCTTCACGTAATAACTTATCTAAGTTGTGTAATAAAGCACCACCACCTGATAGCATCATACCTCTTTCTGCAATATCAGCAGCAAGCTCTGGAGGTGATTTTTCAAGAGCTACACGCACTGCACTTACAATACCCTTAATAGGATCTGATAATGCTTCTAATATTTCATTAGAGTTTAAAGTAAATGAACGAGGAACACCTTCAACAACTGAACGACCACGAACTTCTTTTTCGTGCATTTCTTGTTCTGCATAAGCAGAACCAATTTCGATCTTAACTTGTTCAGCTGTAGCTTCACCTATTTCAAAACGTTTAGTATTGCGTACATAATTAATAATAGCTTGATCAAATCTATCACCACCAATACGAACAGATGATGAATACACAACACCATTTAAAGAGATAATAGCAACTTCAGTTGTACCACCACCAATGTCAACAATCATAGAGCCTGCGGCTTCTGATACAGGTAAACCTGCACCAATTGCAGCTGCCATTGGTTCTGTAATTAAGAATACTTCACTTGCACCTGCACCTTCAACGGACTCACGAATAGCCCTTCTTTCAACTTGAGTTGCACCACAAGGAACACAAACCAACACACGTGGAGATGGTTTAAATGGTAAGAAAGATGATCCAGATAAAACTTTATCTATAAAGTACTGAAGCATCTTTTCTGTATATTGGAAATCTGCAATAACGCCATCTTTCATTGGACGTATAACTTCTATATTGTCAGGGCTTTTACCTAACATTACTTTTGCAGCTTTACCTACAGCATCAACTTTGCGTTGAGCACCACCATTTCTATCTAATCTTACTGCAACAACAGAAGGTTCATTTAAAACAATACCTTTGTTCTTTACATATACTAGTGTATTTGCAGTTCCCAAATCGATAGATAAGTCATTTGAGAACATCCCGCGAAGCTTTTTAAACATTTATTGCTAAGCCTATATAACCTATGCGGTATAAATTAAAACTAATTTCTTATTTTGTGCAAAATAGAAAACCTATCAAATAAATTTTTTTATGACTTTATATTATACAAATATATCTGTATTTTTTATATATACAGAGAAATTAATAATACAAAAATATCTGTCATTTGTATTACATTAAAGTCATAAAGATACTTTGTGGCACAAATTATAACACTAGTTAAGTATATGAAATAATTTGTCACATCATATACAAAGAACTGCTCACATATGAAAGTACTTTATATGTGAGCTTCTTATAAAAAACTCTATAAGCAATCCCCGTTGTTCTGCACGGTTTTTTTAATTAGATAAATCTATCTTATTAAAATGGAAGAGCATCATCTTCTAATGAAGCTTCTTGCTTTTGTGTATTATTAGAGTTGCCATCCTTCATTACAGGAGCAGGTGACATATCATCTTGATCATTCATTGAATCATTTTGAGATAACATATCATCATCTAAATCCATAGCATCATTATCAAGTGGATTTGAGTAGATATTACCCATACCACCCATACCGTTCATGTTACCCATGCCTCCCATATTACCCATGGAGTTCATGCCACCTAAATCATTATCATTGCCATAAGGCATTTGATTTTGCATTGGGTTCATGCCACCATAAGTGTTTTGAGATGAATTTACACGGTTAAACATTGGATTGTTACCGCCACCATTCATAGGTGCACCATAACCACCATTTGGATTCATTGGTCTATTATTTGGACGGAAACCATTTGGATTTGGTTGGTTCATCATACCAGGTTGTACAGGACGACCACCTAGCATTTGCATTTCATCTGCAACAATTTCAGTTACAGAACGCTTTTGACCTTGCTTATCTAAAAATGTACGTGTACGTAATTTACCTTCAACGTAAATTTGAGAACCTTTATGTAAATATTGCTTTGCTATATCTGCAAGCTTACCCCACATCACAACCCTATGCCACTCTGCATACTCTGTGCTCTCGCCTGTATCAATATTTCTACGAACTTCATTTGTTACCATTGAAATATTAGTAACAGAACAACCACTATGAGTAGATCTGCATAGAGGCTCATCACCTAAATTACCAATTAATATTACCTTATTAACTCCACGAGCCATACGTAGTACCCTTTTAATTAAATAAAATATATGTTCCGAATCTTAAAATTTTTAAGTCTAAACTTATATGCATTCTTTTGTAAACTTCTATTATTCGTATAACAAATAATAACTTCAACTACTACATTATCTACATAATGTAATTAGATCTTATGAGAAATATTATAACAAAAGAAAATGTGAAATATAAATAAGAACTTATATAAAGATCATAATATTTTCAAACTATGTCACATTGATAGCTAAACTAAAAAAAACATTAGTAATTTTTTTGTATTTTTTAGATAGAAAATTTTACTTACTTAAAAAATAATTAATAAATCTAAGAGCTTTTATTCACTAATACTAAATTAGTTTTATATGATTTCTAAAGTTAAAATTTAACCGTAAATTTTTATCTATTTTTCACAATAAAAATTAAAAAAAACTATCATATATACAAATATATATGTAAAAATAAGTTAACTAAAATTTAAAAAGTGTATAGGAAAATATGGATAATATTGTCATTCGTGGTGCAAAAACACATAATTTAAAAAACATAAATTTAACCATTCCTCGTGATAAATTATGTGTAATTACAGGTCTGTCAGGATCTGGCAAATCTTCTCTTGCTTTTGATACCCTTTATGCTGAAGGTCAAAGACGTTATGTAGAATCACTTTCAGCTTATGCTAGACAATTTCTACAATTAATGGATAAGCCTGATGTTGAATCTATAGATGGTCTATCTCCATCTATTTCAATTGAACAAAAGTCAACCTCACATAATCCTCGCTCAACTGTAGGTACTATTACAGAAATTCATGACTACTTACGTCTTCTTTTTGCTCGTGTAGGTGTAGCTAAATGTATAAATCATAATACTATACTAAAAGCTCAAACTATATCTCAAATGGTAGATCAAACCCTAGCATTAGAGACAAATACAAAATATATGCTTTTATCACCTGTAGTGCGTGGCAGAAAAGGTGAGTATAAACAATTATTTCAAGAACTTGCTAAAGATGGTTTTATTCGTGTGCGTGTAGATGGTTCTGTCTATGACCTATCAGATCCACCTAGTCTTGATTTACATATAAAACATAATATTGAAGTTGTAGTTGATAGATTTAAAATAAAAGAGGATATTAAACAAAGACTTGCAGAATCTTTTGAAACAGCTTTACGCCTATCAGATGGTCTTGCTTTAGTGACACCTATAGACCATGATGGAACTTCATTATCTTTTTCATCAAGATACTCATGCCCTGAATGTGGTTACTCCATTCCAGAGCTAGAACCTCGTAACTTTTCTTTCAATAATCCTCATGGAGCATGCCCAACTTGTGAAGGTTTAGGCGTGCAAATGGTCTTTAATGAAAGAAAAATAGTTCCAGATGAAAATTTAAGTATTTATGATGGCGCTATTGAAGGCTGGGATAGACGCTCATTTTTCTACTATAAAAGAATTGAAGCTACTGCTAAACACTTTAATATAGACTTACATAAGCCTTTTAAAGATCTAAGCAAAAAAGAACGCAAAATTATTTTATATGGTTCTGATAATATTGCTGTAAATATGGAGTTTACATCAAGTGATGGTAAAACTACTTATAAGAAACTAACACCTTTTGAAGGTGTTATACCTAACTTTAAAAGACGTTTTACAGAAACAGAATCAGATCTTGTACGTGATGAACTTCTAAAACTTATGACAGCCCTCCCTTGTGAAACTTGTCATGGCACACGTCTTAAAAAAGAATATTCTCATGTTTTTGTAGCAGATAAAAATCTTCCTCAAATTAATGAACTATCTATTGAAGATTGCTATAGCTTTTTTGATAATATAGCCCTCTCTCCTCAAGATGCTTCTATTGCTACACGTATCTTAAAAGAGATAAAAGAACGTCTTCAATTTCTACTAAATGTAGGTCTATCTTATCTATCCTTATCACGCTCTGCAGAAACTCTATCAGGTGGTGAAGCTCAAAGAATACGTCTAGCCTCACAAATAGGTGCAGGTCTTGTAGGTGTTATGTATACTCTTGATGAACCTTCAATTGGTCTACATCAACGTGATAATCAAAAACTTTTAGATGCTCTAATTCATCTTAGAAATCTAGGCAATACTGTTATTGTTGTAGAGCATGATGAAGATGCTATTCGTCAGGCTGATTGTGTTATTGATATAGGTCCTGGTGCTGGTGTACATGGTGGCGAAATTGTAGCTCAAGGTACTCCTCTTGAGATCATGGAAAATAAAGACTCTCTTACAGGTCAATATCTATCTGGTAAATTAAAAATAGAAATACCTAAAAAGAGAATAAAAGCTGATTTAAAAAAAGCTTTAACCCTTAAAGGTTGTACTGGCAATAACTTAAAAAATATCAATGTATCATTTCCTGTTAATTGTTTTATAGCTGTAACAGGTGTATCAGGCTCTGGTAAATCTACCCTTATTAACGATACCTTAGTTAATATAGCAACACGTGAACTCAATAAAGTAAAAACAAATGATGATCCTGCACCTTTTAAGAAAATAGAAGGTCTTGAACATTTTGATAAGATAATTTGTATTGATCAAAGCCCTATAGGAAGAACTCCTCGTTCTAATCCTGCAACCTATGTGGGACTTTTCCAAAATATAAGAGATCTCTTTTCACAAACACATGAAGCACGTGCTCGTGGCTATATGCCAGGTCGTTTTTCTTTTAATGTTAAAGGTGGACGTTGTGAAGCTTGTCAAGGAGATGGTACTATTAAAGTTGCAATGCACTTTTTACCAGATATCTTTGTTCAATGTGAAGAGTGTAAAGGTAAAAGATATAATAGAGAAACTTTAGATATATTATATAAAGGTAAAAATATATCTGATGTCTTAAATATGACAGTTGAGGAAGCTTATACTTTCTTTGAGGCAATACCTCAAATTGCTAAGAAGTTAAAAACATTAATAGACGTAGGTCTATCCTATATTACCCTTGGACAATCAGCTACTACATTCTCTGGTGGTGAAGCTCAAAGAATTAAACTTTCAAAAGAGCTATCAAAAAGATCTACAGGTAAAACATTATATGTTTTAGATGAACCTACAACAGGTCTTCATTTTCATGATATAAAGCAATTACTTGATGTATTGCTAAGACTGCGAGATGAGGGTAATACTATTATTGTAATTGAGCATAATCTTGATGTTATAAAAACAGCAGATTATATAATTGATTTAGGACCTGAAGGTGGTGTAGGTGGAGGTCAAATTATAGCTACAGGAACACCAGAGGAACTAGCTAAATGTGATAAATCATTTACAGGTCAATTTTTAAAACCAATATTAAAACGTGGATATTAAACTAAAGGAAAATATTATGAGTGATATTACAGATACAGAATTTGAAGCTGCCTTAAAATTAAATGCAGACTACAGAGAGGGCTTTTTCTTAAATAAGATAAAAGAATTAAATGGTCTTTATGTAGTAATAGACTCTGATGGTGGTCCTTATGTCTTCTCTGATGATGAAGAAGATGAAGATGGTAATAAAGCAGATATCTTACCTGTATTTTATGGTGAAAGATTTGCAGAACACTTTATTAAAATCAATAATCTAGAATCATGTTCTGTAAAATTTATAGGAAGTGATGTATATACCAAGGCATGGGATAATCTTCTTACTGAAAATAATATCTTATTAGGTGTTATGCCTATTGTAGATGAGTTTAATGTAATAGAGGCAAATACTTTATTTAAGTAAAGAAAAAAGGTGGAGTTTTATCTCCACCTTCTAATTTAAACTTCTATAAACAAAGACTGTACACATAAAGTTTTGATTAAGGCTCTTGCCACATTATGCATATTCTTAACCTTTAAAAGATTATTCTCTTTTGTCTTTGCCCACTGTACTAAAAAAGCTATACCAGATGAATCAATCTTTTTTAAGTTTTGCATATCAAAAACATTTTCTTTAAAGATTTCATCTTTTTTTAAAAAAAGTTCTGGCACTTCTTTTACTGTAAGATTAGTTAAATCTATCATTTATTAACCACAGATTGTGAGCTTAATTTCTTATTGTGTTCTTGTAATAAAGCTATTACAGAATCAATACCTTTGCTCTTAATTAATGGAGATAATTCTGATGTTTTAGCATCTAACATAGATATATTTTCTGCAATCATATCAAAAGCTTTCCATTCATTAGTTTTTGTATTCTTTCTTAATTTAAATACTAACTCTAAATCAGGTTTATTAGCCTCTCTAATTAAGAATTTTACAGATATTAATGACTCATTATCTGCAACTTTCTTATATTGAGGTGGAACTAATTCTTGATTTTTATAAGAACCAAGAGCATCAGCATAGGTTGCAACAATATATTGAGAAAAAGCTTTAGTAAATTCCTCTCTTTGTTGTTCTGTAGTTTGTTTTAAATTAGTACCCATTACCTTATAAGCTGCATACTTTACATCTACATAAGGTAAAAGCTCATTATTAATTAAATCTTTTCTAAAATTAATATCATTAATCTTATCTTGATTATTCTTTAACTTTGTAAATGTTTGCTCTGCTACAGCAGTAACCATCTTATATGGATCTTTTGTATCAATGCTTGCATTTGCAATAGAGGTAAAACCTAAGATAAAACATAGTGAGAAAATAAATTTCTTAAACATATTATTCACCTTTTTCATTAGTTTTTGAGTTTTCAACAGAAGAACTGTTATATAAGAACTTACCAATTAAATCCTCTAATACAACAGCAGAACCTGTATCCTTTATAGAAGAACCATCTTTTAAATATGAAGTACCTAAGTCTTCATCATAAAAACCAGGAGTAATACCAATATATTGTTCACCAATAATACCAGCAGTTAAAATAGATGCTTTGGACTCTTCTGAAATTTCATTATATTTTTTCTCAATAGATAAAGAAACAACAGGAATTAAATCTTTTTTATCTAATTTAATAGCACTTACACGACCAATAACAACACCACCTATCTTAACTGGTGCTCTTAATTTAAGAGAACCAATATTATCAAACTTAGCATAGACAGTATAAGTATCAGATGAGTCATTTAAAACTAAACCTGCTACCTTTAGTGCCATAATTACAGAGGCAAGAACGCCTAATATCATAAATAAGCCAACGCAAAACTCAACTTTAGTAAATTTCATATTAAATCCTAAAACATTAACGCTGTTAAAATAAAATCTAAACCTAAAATAGCAAGAGATGATTGTACAACAGTATTAGTTGTAGCATCAGATATACCCTGTGATGATGGATGACAATCATAACCATTAAATAAAGCTATCCATACACAAGCTATAGAAAAGATAAAAGCTTTAATAACCATACTGCCAATATCTTCTGTAAGTTCAACAGCAGCTTGCATACCTGACCAATAAATACCATCATCAAGACCTAGCCAATCTACACCTACAAATTTACCACCATATATACCTACTAAACAAAATAACATAGATAAAATAGGCATAGATATTACACCTGCCCAAAATCTTGGTGATATAACACGGCGAAGAGGATCAACTGCCATCATCTCCATAGAACTTAATTGTTCTGAAGCTTTTAATTGACCAATACCTGCTGTAAGAGCAGAACCTGCTCTACCTGCAAATAATAAAGCTGTAACTACAGGTCCTAATTCTCTTATTATAGCAAGTGCAACTAGTGGTCCTAATGATGCTGTTGCCATAAAATCTTTTAGAATATTAAAACCTTGTAGACCTAAAACCATACCTATAAATAGACCTGATACTATAATAATAATTATAGATTGCACGCCTACAAAATAAATTTGCTCTATTAACAAAGGAAAGTGCTTTTTAAAATTAGGCTTACCTACTAAAGCATGAAATAGCATTATAGAAGATCTACCAAAAGTACCAACCTTAGCTAAAGAATAACGTCCAAACTGACCTATAAAGTTAAACATCAAAGTTCCTCAACTAGTGTTTTATCTGTTTTCATCTTAAATGCATAAGGACCATCAAAATCTCCATTTATAAATTGAATAACTCTAGGATCTTCTGATTGTTTTATTTCATCTGTAGTACCATGACCTATAACCTTACCATCTGCTAATATATAAATATAATGAGCTATAGACATAATTTCATGTACATCATGTGTAACAACAAGAGATGTTATATCTAAAGTTTGATTTAGGTCTTTAATAAGCTTAACTAAGATAGCAAGAGTAATAGGATCTTGACCTACAAAAGGTTCATCATACATGATAAGCTCAGGATCAAGTGCAATAGATCTTGCAAGAGATGCACGACGTGCCATACCACCTGATAACTCTTGAGGCATAAAGAAAGCTGCACCTCTTAAACCTACAGCTTCAAGTTTCATTAAAACTATATCTTTTATTAAAACTTCAGGTAAATTTGTATGTTCTCTTAAAGGAAATGCAACATTATCAAATACATTCATATCTGTAAATAAAGCACCACTTTGAAAAAGCATACTCATACGCTTTCTTGTTTCATACAACTCTTTACGCTTTAAAGCATGCATATCTATACCATCAAAAAAAACCTGACCACTATCAGGTTTTATTTGAGCACCAATAAGTCTAAGTAAAGTAGTTTTACCTGTGCCAGATGGTCCTAAAATTGCTGTAATTTTACCCTTAGGAATAGATAGACTTATATTGTCATAAATCTTTCTACTTCCAAAAGAAAAAGATAAGTTTTTAATTTCAATTAAACTGGAAAAATCCATAAAAACTTTTTTTCCTTAATAAAATATATTAATACTAATAATAAAGATTAATAACTTTTCTTTAATAATATACAAATTTTCATAACTATACATATAAATTACAAAAAAAGTTTAGCTAAAATTAGCTTTACAAACATAAATCTATAGTAAATCAAAAGAAAAATTGCTTAATTTTTTTTGTTATCTTTAAAAAATATAATAAAAACACATATAAAAATGTACTTTTATTTAATAATTATAGACCTAAAATTATATAATATTTATAATTAAAACATATAAAAAGGTAGAAAGGAGCTTTTTTTAAATGTTTGTAACAAAGTGTATTGAATCAGGTAAAAGAGTTTTAAAAGAAGAGGCTCATGCTATTTTAAATTTAGTAGATACTATAGATGAAGACTTTGCTAATGCTATTTCTATTATCTTAAATTGTAAGGGTAAGGTAGTGCTAACAGGTGTAGGCAAATCAGGTCATATAGCAACTAAGATAGCATCTACTCTTGCAAGTACTGGAACACAATCATTCTTTGTTCAAGCAGGAGAGGCAGCTCATGGTGATCTTGGTATGATAGGCCAAAATGATGTAGTTATTGCTATATCAAATTCAGGTGAGGGTAATGAACTTAAAATTATGATCCCAAACCTAAGACGTAGAGAAATTCCTCTTATATCTATTACAGGTAATAAAGAATCATCTCTTGCTAAAGCTTCAAATGTGGCTTTAATAGCTCATGTAGATAAAGAAGCATGCCCTCTAAACTTAGCCCCTACCTCATCTTCTACAGCTGAACTTGCTTTAGGTGATGCTATTGCTATTGCCCTTGTTGAGGCAAAAGGTTTTTCTGAAAAAGATTTTGCTCTTTACCATCCAGGTGGTGCTTTAGGTCGTAGACTTTTAGTTCATTGCAAAGATATTATGCATAAAGATATGGAAATTCCTATGATACATGCAGATGAATCTATTGAAAAAGCTATTTTTGAAATGACTAAAAAATCTCTTGGTATGGTTTGTATTGTAGATAAAGAAAATAAAGCACTAGGTATTTTTACAGATGGTGATTTAAGACGCACCTTAGGTCAGAAAAAAGATCTAGATACTTTAATTACTGATGTTATGACTACAACATTTACCTATGTATCTGAATTAACCCTAGCTGCTGATGCACTAACTTTAATGCAAAAAAAGAAAATTACAAGTATGGTAGTTTTAAATGACAATAAAGAATTAGTTGGTGCTTTTAATATGCATGATTTACTAAAAGCAGGAATTGTATAAATGGCTTTTGAAACTTGTTATGGTGAAATACCTAATAAAACTTTTGATAAATTATCAAAGATAAAATTAGTTGTTTTTGATGTTGATGGCACCTTAACTGATAGTGGCATTTATTATGATAATAATGGTAATGAACTTAAAAAATTTAGCACTAAAGATGGCATGGGCATAGCTAACTTTAATAAATGTGGACTTATAAGTGCAGTTATCACAGGTCGTAAATCTACCATTGTAGAAAAAAGAATGTCAGAACTTGGCTGTAAATATATAGTACAAGGTGTTAGTGATAAAATAGAAGTTCTAAATGAAATTTTAGAAAAAGAAGGACTTGATTTTAACCATATAGGTTATATTGGTGATGATATAAATGATGCAAAAGCTATGGATGAAGTATTATTCTCTTGTTGTCCTAAAGATGCACATATATCTATATTAAATCGTGTCCACTATATATCAAACTATAATGGTGGTTTTGGTGCTTGCCGTGAATTTTGTGACCTTATCTTAATGGCACAAAAAAAACTATCTTTAGATGGTGCTTATCTACTTTAATAAAGGTCTTTAAATGAGTACAACACTACGTTCTCTAATTATTTCTATACTCTTAGTAATAATTACTGCTATTATCTTTAGATTATCTAATGAAAAAACTGATGTAGATAGTAGTGTTTTAAAAAACTATCCTGCTTTTATATCTGAAGATTTTAAAACAAAAATATATGATAAAGATGGTTTTTTACATATGACTTTTGCTGCAGAAAAAGCATCTTATTTTAGACAAGATGATTTATTTTATGTAGATAAAGCATCTTTAAATTATTTTGAAAAAGTAGATGATAAATTACGTAGCTATCAATTAAAAGCAAATAGCTTTATTGCAAAACCAGATAGCTATGTAGATCTAAAAGGTGATATTCAAATTTTTCCAAACTTTAATGATAGCTTTTTAGACAAAATAACAGCAACATCTCTTTTTTATGATCTAAAAAAACAAGAGATTACATCTAAAGAGCAAGTTTATATAAATGGTAAAAATTTTGAAAATAGTGGTTATAATTTAGATATTAATCTAAAGAATAAGACAATTGTTATCTCAGGAGAGCCTCATGCGACTTTTTATCCAACTGCTAATTAGTAGTGGAATTTTACTTACTTTAAATGCTCATGCTTTAAAAAGTGATTTTTCAAAAGCTATAAATGTAGTCTCAAATGAACAAATAGCAGAGCTTAGTAATAATAAGGTTACTTTCTTAGGTAATGTAGAAGTAACTCAAGGTTCTATAACTATAAAAGCAGATAAAATTGAGATAAAAAGAGGTAACGATAATAAGCTTGATTATATAAGTGCTTATGGATCACCTGTATCCTTTCAACAAACTTTAGATAATGGTAAACCTATACATACAAAATCTAGCACTCTTCAATATAAACCAAAAGAAAATTTAATTGTTCTTACAGGTAGAGCATCTATTTGGCAAGGTGAATCTAAAATGAGTGGTGAGAGAATAGAGTATAATACTCTAACTCAAACTATGAGAGCTAATGATAAACAATCAAAAGGTGGTAGAGTATCATCAACCTTTATTCCTTCTGAATTAAAAGAGTAAAAATAACTATATGAGCATACTTCAAGCATCAAACTTAAAGAAATCATATAAGTCACGTGTAGTAGTGAAAGATGTATCCTTATCTGTTGAAAGTGGTACTATTGTAGGCTTACTTGGACCAAATGGTGCAGGTAAAACTACTTCTTTTTATATGATAGTAGGTCTTATTTCTGCAGATAATGGTTCTGTAAAAATAAATGATGTCGATATGACACATATGCAAATACATGAACGTTCAAAGTATGGCTTAGGTTATTTAACACAAGAAAACTCCATCTTCCGTAAACTTACAGTAGAAGAAAATATTTTAGGCGTTACTGAATTAATTCCAGGCTTATCTAAAGAAGAAAGAATGCAAAGAACAAATGAACTTCTTGAAGAGTTTTGCATTACTAAAATTAGACATAGCCTAGGTCAGGCTCTTTCAGGTGGCGAAAGACGCAGAGTAGAAATAGCAAGAGCACTTGCTGCTAATCCAAAGTTTATCTTATTAGATGAACCTTTTGCAGGTGTTGATCCTATTTCTGTATCTGATATTAAAAATATTATTATTCAACTTAAAAATAAAGGCATTGGTATTTTAATTACCGATCATAATGTTAGAGAGACTTTAGATGTATGTGAAAAAGCTTATATAGTAAGTGAAGGTACTATTATTGCAAAAGGAACTGCAAATGAAGTACTTGCAAATGAAAATGTAATTAAATCATATTTGGGTAATAATTTTTCGCTTTAGAATATAACTGGTTAATTATATATATGGCTATTAAACATACTTTACAACTTAGACAGGCACAGACTTTAGCTCTAACCCCTCAACTGCAACAAGCTATAAGAATGTTGCAACTATCAACTTTAGAGTTAAGAGAAGAAATTCAACAAGCTCTAGATTCAAATCCTTTTTTAGAAGTAAATGAAGAAGTTGAAAATCCTCAAGAAAAATCATTAGAGGAATTTACTAAAGAAGAATCTAGTGCAAGTGATGATTTTAACCCTTTTGATAATGACTCTTCTATAAATGTAGCTGATGCCTCTTTATCAAATGAAATAAGCCTTAATGAAGATGGTGATATAAAATCAGATCTAAGTAATCTTGAGCATAATGAAGTTAAAGATAGTTATGAAAGTTTATCTGATAACTATACACAAAATAGTAGATCATCTAAAGCACTTAGCATAGATGATGACTCTATTTATGAAGGACATACTCAAGAGACTTTACACGATCATTTAATGTTGCAATTAGAGTGCTCTCCTCTTACTGGTTGCGATAAAGAAATAGCTATTACTATTATTGATGCTATTAATGATTCAGGTTATCTCACAGAAAGTCTTGAATCTATTCTAGATGTTGTACAAAGAAAGTATGAAGATTGTACTATTGAAGATGTTAATATTGTACTTAAAGTAATTCAACATTACGATCCTTTTGGTGTAGGATCTCGCAACATTCAAGAATTTTTACTATTACAATTAAAAGAACTGCCAAATAGTAATATTTATAAGAAAAATGCTATTCGTATTATAGAAGAGTTTTTACCCCTTTTAACAAATAGAGATTTTAGACAACTTTGTCAAAAATTAACTGTAAGAGAAAGTGCTTTAAAAGAAATTATTGCAACTATTACAAGATTAAAACCTCGTCCTGAAATAACTATTGTTAAAGAGAAGTCTGACTTCATTATTCCTGATGTAATTGCAGTTAAAAATGAAGATGGAACTTATAGAGCTGAATTAAATCCAAGTGCTATTCCTGCAATTAGAGTTAATGAACAATATAAACAATTGATGGTTCATGCTAAAAAAAGTGAAGATGTTCAATATTTTAAATCTAATTTGCAAGAGGCTAATTGGTTTTTACAAAGTATTAATAAAAGAAATGAAACCCTACTTAAAGTTGCAAACTGTATCTTAGAACAACAGCAAGACTTTATGGATAAAGGTGAAAGTGCTATGCAGGCTATGGTTTTAAATGATGTAGCTTCACGTATTGAAATGCATGAATCAACTATATCAAGAATAACCACAGAAAAGTATATATATACTCCTCGTGGCACCTTTGAGCTTAAATATTTCTTTTCATCTCATGTTAATACAGATGATGGTAATACAGCATCAGCTACAGCTATTAGATCTTATATAAAAGACTTGATTGCAAAAGAAAATCCAAGAAAACCTCTGTCTGACAATAAAATTGCAGAAGAATTACAAAATAGAGGCATTATGGTAGCAAGACGTACTATTGCAAAATATCGTGAAAGTATTGGTATTGCATCATCAAGTCAAAGAAAAAGATTGATCTAAATAGGAAAAATTTAGCTTTTTTGCATATATGTTTGTAAAATGTGATTTAGTTAAAATTTTTATCCTTTATTTTCTAAAAAAAAGACCTATTATATAAATATATAGAGTTTTTAAATTAATCAAATCATCCAAAGTAGATTTGGATTAAGGATCGAAATATGCAAATTACTATTCAAGGTATCGGCGTAAAGGTAACAGATGCTCTAAATGACTATGTCAATGATAAATTTAAAAAATTAGAGAAAAAAGGTGATTTTATTACATCTATTGCTGTAACTCTTGCTGTTGAAAAACTTGACCAAACTGCAAAAGCAGATATTGCTGTAACAGGTGATAATCTACATGCAGAAGCAACAAGTGATAGTATGTATGCAGCTATCGATGCCTTAATTGACAAAGTTGATCGTCAGGTTGTTAAGCATAAAGAAAAATTAAAGCAAGAATAAGCCATATTTAGCTCTCCTTGTATAATGAAAGAAAAACCAATAAGATAGCACCTATTTTTATAGGTGCTATTTTTTTATAACAATAAATGAAAGTGTCTCTATTACAAATATTTCTTATTGTTTTATTAATAAAAAAAACATAGTTCTTTCTTATGTATAAACAACACAATCTCACATGAACTACTTTAGTTTATAAAATAAAACTTTTAATGTTTTATTAATATGCTTATATTATAATTTCATGTAAAAGGAATTATGATATGCAAACTGATTTTGAAAATTTACCTACAACAATAATACTAGCACCTATAGTATGCTTTTCCAAAAAAAGATTATTTGAAGAAGTAGCAGAATGTGCCTCTCATATAGTTAATGGAAATACAAATGTTGTAATACAAGCTCTTAATGATAGAGAAAAATTAGGTTCTACTGTTTTTGCAAAAGGCATAGCCCTCCCTCATGCACTTCTACCTAATGCTAAAAAATCATTTGCAATTTTATCTTTATTAGATGAACCTATCCCTTTTTATACTATTGATACTAATGCTAACTCTATAGACATAGCCTATAGTTTCTTCTTAAGTAAAAATGATAATTATGAAGAAATGCAAAATAAACTTATAAAGATATGTGATATCTTTAGTAATAGTGCTTTATTAACCTCCTTGAGATTATCTCGCTATGATGAAAATAAGATCTATAACATATTAAAAAAAGTAGATCTTCTTTTATCTGATGATCATAAAGAAGAACATATTGAAGAATAATAAGGTTTTCTTATGGATAATATGATTGATTTAGTAATAATTTCTGGAAGATCAGGATCTGGTAAATCTGTAGCCCTTCGTGTCCTTGAAGATTTAGGTTATTATTGTATAGATAATCTTCCTGTTGTTTTCTTAGCTCAATTAGTAAAAATAGCTAAAGATAATTATCCAAAACTTGCTGTATCTATTGATATTAGAAATATGCCAACAAATACAGAAAGTTTAGAAAAAGATTATTTCTTTTTAAAAGAAACATCAAATTTAAAAACTACTTCAATCTATATTGATGCAGATGATCAAGTTTTAATTAAAAGATATTTAGAAACAAGACGTCTTCATCCTTTATCACGCAAAAATCTATCTTTAGATAAAGCTATTGTGACAGAGACTAGAATGTTAGAGTCTATTAGATCTTTAGCTGATATAAGAGTAGATACTTCAAATATGTCTATACATCAGTTATCAAACTTTATTACTAACTCTATATTAGGACATCCTGAAAAGAAATTACTTATAGTTTTTGAGTCATTTGGTTTTAAAAATGGTATAGCAAAAGATGCTGATTTTGTATTTGACTCTCGTTTCCTACCAAATCCATATTGGGAAGTAAATTTAAGAAAATATACAGGACTTGATCAATGTGTTATAGACTTCTTTAAAAAATATAAAGAAGTAGATGAATATGTAGATCAAATAGATAATTTACTTATGTCACATCTACCTACTATAGAAAAGAGCAATAGAAGTTATTTAACAGTTGCTATAGGTTGTACAGGTGGTTGTCATAGAAGTGTTTATATAGCACAATCCTTACATAATAGATTTAATAGTAGAAATATAGTAACGCAGGTTAGACATTGTACTTTAGAGGGTATCTTATAGTAAAAAACATGAATTACATATTGATTTTTATAATATTTATTAAATAATTAATCTTTGTAATCCTTGTATTTTATTGTGATATCACACTTAAAAAATAAAAAAATGGCTCCTAGAAATATGGGCTATTTTTTTATTGATACATACATAAATGATAAAAATATTCTTTTTACTTAAATTTTACCTAAATTAAACACAGATAAAATGCAGTTTATTATTTTTATAATCACTAATAACAACCAAAATATATTTATATAAATAAACGTTTATTTAATATAACTTAATTTTAAAATTCATTAATTTCCCCTAAGTTTACAATAATTAAAAAGTGTGTATATTATAAAAGCCTTTTTTAATGTGGAGTTCTTTTTATGAAAGATGTCTTTTATAAATTTTTAAATAAAAGTTATCATTTTCTATATGTAATTATTGCCCTCTCTCTTGTCTTTTTTACAATTTATAATCAAAGCTTTATAAAACATATTTATAATATTTTAAAAGATGATGATGTAGGTATTTTATTTAAAGTATTAGCACCATTTGCTTTATTTACATTATCTACATGTATCTATCTACTTCTCTTTTCATATAAATATCTACTCAAACCTTTTTTTATATCTTTGTTCTTAATAGGATCTATAACCTTATACATGAGCCTAAATTATGGTGTTATCTTTGATACATCCATGATTAAAAATGTATTTGAGACAAATACACATGAGGCTTTTTCTTATCTTTCTTTAAAACTAGTTATATATTTTATAGGACTAGGTGTTATTCCATCACTTATACTTTATAAAGTAAAAATATACTATCCAAAATTTATAAAAAGTAATATTCAAAGATTACTTGCTCTAATATTTTTCTTTATTTTAACTATAGCTATAGTTATAACTTATTATCAGCAATTTTCTTTTATAGGGCGAAAAAATAACACCTTATTAAAAGAAATTATGCCTTTTTCCTATCTTGTATCTACAACAAAATATATTAATGAAAAATATCTAACTAAACCTCTTGAATATCAATATCAAGGTTTAGATGCAAAAGAAATAGAAACAACAACAAAAAGAAAACTTACCTTTGTCATATTAGGAGAAACTGCTCGTGGTGATCATATGGCATATAATGGTTATGAAAGAGATACTAATTTCTATACTAAAAATTTAAATCTAATCTCTTTTAAAAATGTACTTTCTTGTGCTACAGCTACAGCTCAAAGTGTTCCTTGCATGTTTACAAACTTAAATAAAGAAAACTTTTCAAATAGAAAAGCAAGCTTTCAAGATAATGTATTTGATATTATGCAAAGAGCTAAAGTAAATACTGCTTGGTTTGATAATGATGGTGGCTGTAAAGGTATGTGTGACAGAATAAAAAATACTGTAAATATAGCCCCTAATTCATCTAAAACAAAATGTAATGGTGATAGCTGTTTTGATAGTATTTTAATTGATTATGCTCAAAACTTTTTAGAAAGTATAAAGGATACAAAAGAAGATAATATTGCAGTATTTCATTTAATAGGATCACATGGTCCTCGTTATTTTGAACGTTATCCAGAAAAATTTGCTAAGTTTTTACCTGAGTGCAGACGTGCTGATGTTGAAAACTGCAATCTTAATTCTTTAATTAATACTTATGATAATACCATACTATATACAGACTATATTCTCTCTGAGTTTATAAAACTTTTAAAAACAAAAGAGGATGAATATGTAGTCTCTTTAATCTATATATCTGATCATGGTGAATCATTAGGTAAAAATGGTATGTTTTTACATGGAACACCTTATTCTATAGCACCTATAGGACAAAAACATGTACCATTTATGCTTTATTTAGGTAAAGATACTCCACAAGAATTAAAAATTGACAGAGCATGTCTTGAAAAGAAAATTAATGAAAAGCTTACACATGACAATCTCTTTCACTCTTTATTATCTTTAATGCAAATAGATACAAAAGAATATAATAAAGATTTAGATATCTTTACATCATGTAAGTTAAAGTAAAGAATAAAAACCTCTTTTATATAAAAATGTTTAGACTTTTTATTTTAGAAGAGGTTTTATACATTTTTATAAAAATGTATGTTTAAACTCTTTTATATTTTTGCTCTTTTTATGTATATTTGTAAAAATATGCTATTTATAAGGTAAATAGTGCATTAATTTAGTGATAGAGATCCTAATATAATAAATTTCATAATTTAATCATTGCTATAAATATATAGTTATATATACTATACACACTATATCTTTTATCTTCGTATATGCCCTTTCTACTATGTTGTAGAAAGGGCTACTACTTTCTATAAATTAAGATCCTTTTAAAACAAAATCTTTTATTTTAGCTAAAGCTAAATTCTCTAATTGTCTTACTCTTTCAATAGATACATTATATTTTTTAGCAAGATCTTGTAATGTTGCCTTATTATCTTTAAGCCAACGTTCTTCTATAATATGACGTGATCTTTCATCAAGACAATCTAAAGCTTGTTTTAATTTTGATAATTCAAAGTTTTGTGACTCTAAAATCTCTATATTTTTTGCAAAATTAGAGTTTTCGTCTTCTAAATAAGTATTAGGTGATACAACAACAGGCATATATCTATCATTGTTTGTATCATCATCTTCTATATTAAAACCAACATCAGTTCCTGATAAACGTGACTCCATTTCAGCTACATCTGAAATATCAACACCAAGATTATCAGCTACATCTTTCATTTCTTTTTGTGTAAACCAACCAACACGCTTTTTGCTTTTTCTTAGATTAAAAAATAGCTTTCTTTGGGCTTTAGTTGTAGCTATTTTAACCATACGCCAATTTTTAATTACATAATCATGAATTTCAGCTTTAATCCAATGCACAGCAAAAGGTGCAAGGCGACTTCCTACATCTGGATCAAAGTGCTTTACAGCCTTCATAAGACCTATATTACCCTCTTGAATAAGATCAGATAAAGGCAGTCCATAACCTAAATAACTTCTTGCTATACTTACAACTAAACGTAAATGAGATAAAACTAACTTTCTTGCAGCTTCAATATCATTATAATCACGCAATCTTTTAGCTAAAGCAATTTCATCATCTTCTTCAAGCACTGGTAATTTATTAACAACTTTCATATAGCTATCAATATCACCAATAGGAGCTAAAGCTAATGATGAGGATAGATTTGAATCCATTTATTTATATCTTCTTTTCTTATAACTCTATTAATTTATCGCAAAGATCTAAGCCTGCTTTTTTATGAGTAATTATAATAATTCCTTTTTTATAATTCATTATTTTTTCAATAATTCTTTGTTCTTGATTTACATCAAGACCTTCTGCTATTTCATCTAAAATATAAAAATCTCTATCTAAAACCAAAGAGCGTGCAGTAGCAAGACGTCTTGCCTGACCTCCTGATAAAGACATACCTGTAACACCAATCCATTCATTTAATTGATTAGGCAAAGAACGCACAAAATCTGATAGTTCTACAATATCTAAGGCTTTATAAATTTCCTCTTCAGTAACATCATTTTTAACCATTCTAAAAGTATCTAATAAGCTACAAGAGAAAAGAGCATTATCTTGAAAAGACATAGATATTCTATTTCTATAGGATGTTAAATCTATATTATTTAAATCAATACCATCAACAAAAATCTTACCATTTTTTGGTTTTATTAATGATGAGATTAAAAGCATTAGTGTAGTTTTACCACGACCTGATCTACCTTTAATTACATAATTCTTATCACTATCAAAAGTTAAATTTATATCTTTTAATAATTCTTTATCATTATAGCTATAAGATAAATTTTCAAGTTTAATACTTTTTATATGCTCTACCTTATGAGTAGCATCTTGTCTTACATCTTCTCTTTCTAAAATTTCAAATACACGTAAAGCAGACTGTTTTACATTTTGATAGTTAATAGCAGATGCAGCAAGTGGTGTTACAACCTCAAAAATTGCAATACCAATAATAGCAAGCATAACTAAATCAGGTCCTTCCATATCTTTATTTAAAACATATTTATAGCCAAATAAGATAACTAAAAGACATGTTAAATTAGTAAACACAGTAAGAATTGCTGTATTAATACCTTCAAATAAAACTAATTTACGGCGAGCTTTAGCAAGTTCATCTGAAATAAGAAGTGTACGAGCTTTTAACTCTTCTTCTTTGCCCATAGCCATTAAATCAAAAAGACCTTCTATAAAATCAGATGAAATATCATTTAACTCTTTTGCTTTAGTATTGATAAAAAGAGCATCTTCTTTTGCAAAGGCTGATAAAAATATAGGTATAAAAACACCTGATAAAGCTACACATAAAAGAATAATAAAAGCAAGTTTAAAAGAATAAGTGCAAACAAAAATACCTACTATTAAGGAGGTAAAGAAAGCACAAGTAAAAGGTAAAAATTCTTTTATATAGGCAAATTCTAATTTTTCAATATCAGCACGCATACGGCGTTCTATATCAGAATTTTTATATAAACTTGATTCTTCATAAGATAGATTTAAAGACTTTTGAAATAACTTTACTCTAAATATTTCAATAATCTTAAATGTAGCATCATGTGATATTAAACGGTCAAAATAACGAAAAGCTGTTCTCATTATTGAGAAAAGACGAATTAGTGCAGATGGAGTAAAAATATCCAAACTTATAGCTAAAAATCCTGCTACACCCATAGCACTAATAAACCAACCTGAAGTTGCCATTAGTGATATAGATGATAAAGATGCAACTAATGAAACTAAAAGACCTAATAAGGCTGCTGTATATTGCCCTTTCATTAAAGATAAAAACTTAAGAATTAGCATTGTTTTCATCCTTTATATGATTGATTAAACTTACATCTATTACTGTATCAGAGACATTGATTAAATCTTCTCTATGAGCTACTAATACAACAGTTTTACCTTGTTTTATAACATCTAAAGCTTTTATAAATAAATCTTGTGTCTCAAAATCAAGACTTGCAGTAGGTTCATCTAATAAAATTATAGGTGAATCTTTAAGCACTGTTCTTGCAAGAGCTATAAGTCTTGCCTCACCACCTGATATACCTTGATTTTGATCGCCAATTTTATGATCTAAACCATGTTCAAATCTATCTAATAAGAATTTAGCACCTACTTTATCAAGAGCATTTATAAGTTCTTCATCACTAGCATCTTCTTTTGCTAGTTTTAAATTATCACGAAGAGTACCAAAGAAAAGATGAGGACTTTGTGGAATATAGGATAAATATTCTCTTAATTTTTTATTTGAAATATCATTAATATTAATTCCACCTATTTTAATAGATCCATCTTTAATATTTATAAAACCCATCAAAGATTGAAGCATAGTAGATTTACCACATCCACTAACTCCAACTAAAGCTGTAACTTCACCTTCTTTTATTTTAGTAGATAAATTATTAATACCTATAAAACCATTTGGATATACAGCTTGTACATTTTCAAAAACTATATCAAATTTATTGATTTCAATATCACTACCTTCTTTTTTAATTAAATCATCTTGAGACATAATATCTGCAATATTTGAGATAGCTCCTAATGATTTCATTCTAATATGATAGTTTTGACCTAAAACTCTAAGAGGTAAGAAAAATTCTGGGGCACAAAGTAAAACAAAAAGGGCGTTTACATAAGAAAAGCCATCATAATAAACTTTAAAGCCTAAAGCTATAGCACAAAAAGCAACACCTACTGTTGCAAAAAATTCAAGAGCAAGAGCTGATAGAAAAGCAATGCGTAAAATTTGCATTGTTTGCTTTCTCCAACGTCTACTCATACTTGCTATAATTTTTGTTTCTTGATTTTCTAAGTTAAATAATTTTATAAAACTTATTCTTTGTAATGTTTCAGTAAAGTGTGTTGATAATCTTAAAATACGCACCCATTGTCTTTGATTTAACTTTTCAGCACCTTTTCCTATTAAAATCATAAATATAGGAATTAAAGGACAAAGACCACCTAAAATCAAAGCATTGATAGGGCTTGCAAAAAATACAGCAATTAAGATAACTAAAGGTAAAGCTAAAGCATATCTTGCTGATACTAAATAATGTGTAAAGTAAGGGATGATATCATCCATTGCATCAACAAAACTTGCAGATAAGGATGATTCTCTTTTATTTGAAAGAGGACCTATTGAAATTAATTTATTAGCAAGATCAGATCTTAAATTAGTTTCAACTTTATAAGAAATATCTGAAATTATTTTTGCTTGAATTAACTTAAATAAAAGTCTTAGAGCAAGAACTATTAGTGCGTAATAAATACTTTCAATACCAGAGTCTGAATAACTTAGTATTAAAGGACCTACAGCACAAGCTATGAGGTAATAAAAAGAAACCATTAAAATTGCATCTACTAAAGCTAAAGAAGTTAGTAAATGCAATTTATCTCTAACAAGTCGCCCATAGTTTTTTACTAGAGCGACTGATTTTATTAAATTATCTTGAGTAGACAAAGTTTAGAACTGTTCCCATTTCTCAACTAAGTAAGCTACGACCACAGATAATGCTATAGCACCTGCCAAACCTACAGCCCATGATAAATAAAGCATATTATCTCCTTAATGGTAGCTACTTGTGTTATCAACTGATGCCTTGCCCCACATCTTAGCATATGCCCAAACTGTGTAAGCTAGAGCGATTGGAACAAAGATAATAACAGTATATAACATCACATTCAATGTATATTGAGAAGAAGTCGCATCCCAAATTGTTAAAGATGATGCTGGGTCTTTTGATGATGGCATTACAAATGGGAATAAAGCAACAGCTGCTGTACAGATAGTGAAGGTAATACCTACGCAAGCGTAAATCATACCTTTAACAGCATTACCAACTTTACCATTTAAAGCAGCTTGAACCATACCAAAAATAGCTAAAGCAGGAACTGCAATTAGGAAAGGATAGCTAAAGTAGTTGTCAAATAGACCATGTTTAACTACTTCTACTGTCTTACCTGTAACTTGATGGAATGAATCAGCTGGAGCTAAAGATACTAAGTTCCAACCATCAAATGTAAATGACCATAGACCTGCAACTAAGAATAAGCCAACAGTTGTCATACCAAAGATATAAGATAGTTTCTTAGCTCTATCACCAATTTCAGCTACTGTACGTAATTGAATCCATAAAGCAGCTTGAGTTAGAAGCATAAAGACACTTACTAAACCACATAAAATTGCAAATGGATTTAATAATGGTAGTAATGCTGTTAGGAAATAGCCTTCATAGTGCCAACGAACATTTTCATCAGCCCAGAAAGGTAAACCTTGTAGAAGGTTACCAAAAGCTACACCAAATACTAACATTGGTACAAAAGAACCTACAGTAAGAGCAATATCCCATCTCTTTAGCCACTTCTCATCTTCATAATGATTTCTATAATCAAAAGCTAGAGGACGTAGCCAAATAGCAAATAGAACAAGTAACATTGCCCAATATAGGCCAGAGAAAGAAGCTGCATATACTTCAGGCCATGCAGCAAAAATAGCACCACCTGCAGTAATTAACCATACTTGGTTACCATCCCAGTGAGGAACGATTGTACTAATTAGTACCTTTCTTTCTTTTGAGTCTTTACCTACTACAAATAGTAAGCTAGAAACTGCCATATCAAGACCATTTGTAAGTGAGAAACCAACTAATAGAACACCAATTAGCACCCACCAAATGACCTGGAGAGTATCATAATCAAACAGCATTTAAGACACCTCCATTTTGTTGTTCATCCTTATTATTGTGATCATCACCTTCAGGACCAACTTTTACAGCATTTATCATTAACTTAACTTCAATGATTAAGAAAATTGTATAAATACCAATGAAGCATACTAATGATAATAAAATATCAGTAGCTGTTAGTGTTGAAGTTGCAAGGAATGTAGGTAGAACATCTTGGATTGCCCATGGTTGACGACCTAATTCAGCAAGAATCCAACCTGCTTCACATGCGATGAAAGGTAATGGTAGACCAAAGAATATTGCCTTTAGAACTAATTCTCTATTAACAAGATCTTTCTTAAACCATAAGAAGAATGCAGCTGCTGCAAATAGAAGACCCATGATGGTTACACAACCAATCATAACTCTGAATGCATAGAAAGTAATCCATACTGATGGAACTGAGTTACGAGCAGCAACTTTGATTTCATCTTGAGTTGGATTAAATGGATCTTTTGCATGCTCAACTAAAAGCATACCATAGCCTAAATCTTTCTTATATTCTTCAAAAGTAGCTAAAGTTTCTTCATCTTTAATGCCAGATCTCATATCATTTAGTGCTTTGTAAGCAATAACACCATTTTCAATACGTTTTTCGTTAGTTGCAACAACGTCACGTAAACCTGTAACAGGTGTATCTAAAGATTGAGTTGCAAGAAGACCTAATAACATAGGAATCTTAATTGCAAAAGAGTTTTCCATCTTCTCTTCATTTGGAATAGCTACGATTGACCAAGATGCTGGAGGTGGATTTGTTTCAAATTCAGCTTCCATAGCTGCAAGTTTAGCTGGTTGAACTTGACCAATATGAACTGCAGCAATATCACCAGTTAAACCTGATGCACCCATTGCTAATAGACCAAAGGTAATAGCAACTGTCATTGATCTCTTTGCAAAATCAATGTGACGCTTCTTTAATAAGAAGAATGCACTGATTGCAAGTACGAACATTGAAGCAGTTATATAACCTGCAGATACTGTATGAGTGAACTTAGCTTGTGCAAATGGTGATAAGACTACATCCCAGAAATTATCCATTTCCATTCTCATCTTTTCAGGTGAGAAGGTAGCAGATGTTGGGAATTGCATCCAACCATTAGCGATTAGAATCCACATAGCTGATAGGTTTGAACCTAAAGCTGTTAAGAATGTAATAACAAGGTGAGTAAACTTATTAAAACGATTCCAACCTGTGAACATTAAGCCAATGAATGTTGACTCAAGGAAGAATGCCATTAAGCCTTCAATTGCTAAAGGTGCACCAAAAATATCACCTACATAGTGTGAGTAGTTTGACCAGTTAGTACCGAACTCAAACTCCATAGTGATACCAGTTGCAACACCGATAGCAAAGTTAATACCAAACAACTTACCCCAGAACTTGCACATATCTTTATAGATAACTTTGCCAGTTGTTACATAAATTAATTCCATAATGAAAATAATCCATGCAATTCCAAGTGTAAGTGGCACAAAGATAAAGTGGTAAAGTGAAGTGACAGCAAATTGCCATCTAGATAACTCCACCATAAATCCGTCTATCATTGTCCTATATCTCCAAAAATTGCAAAATTGTATAATTGTAATATGATACATTATGTTAATAATTTTTAACTTTGTTCTACATTCAATTTTGAAAAAAAAATATGATCAATTTTTATCAACAAGTAGGTTATTCTGGAGTAATAATTTTCCTTTTAGGTTTTATCTCCATATATATGACCATTCGTGGTATCGTATTAGTGATACTTATTAAAAAACAAGAAAACCTTGACAACAGTATTATTAAAAATATTGTTAAAAGTGTTTCTAAAGTAAAAGAAAATGAGAGACAACAGCTTATTTATGCACATATGCAAGTAAAAATGCGTGGTATTTTTACCTCTATGTATTTTTTAAAGCTTTGTGCTGCAATTTGTCCTTTATTGGGTCTTTTAGGTACTGTTTTAGGTATGGTTAATGTTTTTTCAAACCTAGCAGAAAAAGCAATATCTGACCCTACTCTTTTAGCTGGTGGTATTTGGCAAGCTCTACTTACAACAGTTATGGGACTTACAGTTGCTATCCCTTGTATTATTGTGCATTATTTTTTAATGCAATCACTTCGTTTTTTAAAGAATAAAATTTATTTTATGGCAAGAGATACAAATGAATGATTTAGAAGATGATTTAAATGTTGATTTAACACCATTAATTGATGTTACTTTCATGCTTGTTATATTTTTTATTATGACTATGTCTTTTACAACACCAGTCATTGACATAATATTGCCAAGCTCAACTACATCAGAAGTTACAAAGAAAAATAATTTAATCAATGTAACTATTAATAAACAAGGTGACATATTTATTGATGAGCAAATCTACACCTTAGATAAGGTCATTAGTTATATAGAAACTAAGGAGAATGTAACTATAAATTTATTTATAGATAAAGAGGCATCTTCTCAACACCTTATTGATATGGCAGATATTGCAAGAAAATATGCTCAAGGTAGGCTTGTAATAAATACAAATAAGGTTAATCCCTAAATGAGTCCTGATTTAGCTAGTAGAAGCTTTGCTTTTGTTGGTGTTTTTATCGCTCTTTTTATCTTTGGGTATGTATCAGATGCCCAATTTCTTGTTGATCCAGAGGAGCAATTGCCTCCTTTGGTCTTGAATATACAAAATCAAGAAATAAAACAAGAGGCAAAAGAAAATATTATTGAGAAGATAGAAAAAGATGATAAAAAAAATCATGAAGATGTTGTAGATGAAAAATCCATACCTAAAAATGATATGGAGCATATGCTAATTCATGATAAAAAAGTAATAAAAGATAATACAGATATAAAACAAATTACAAAAAATGAGGTAAAACAAACTCCAAAACCACAAGAAAAGCCTAAAAATGAGAATAAAAGTACAAAAACAGTAAAAAAAGAAGTGATAAAAAGTACACAAAAAGCTGAAAATATTAACAAAAATGTTAATACTGAAAAATTTTTGTTAGAAAAAAAATTATCAGCTTCAGATTTTATTTTGAACAAAATTAAATCTGTGACTCATTATCCTAAAAAAGCTATCAAAAGAAAGATTCAAGGTACTGTTATAATTGCTTTTAATTTGGTAAATGGACGAATTGTTTCATTTAAAATTGTAAAAAGTTCAGGACATAGAATTTTAGATGAAGCTGCAAATAAACTTGCCTCAAAGCTTATTAATTTAGATACAAATGTAAGAGGTGGGAATTTAACTATTAATGTACCTATTAAGTATGCTTTAAAATAACTTTATAAACTGACTTTTTTAATGACTATAAAAAAAGCAGGATAAAACCTGCTTTTTTTGTTATGGTTAAATAACTAATTAGAACTTAGCTGCACCACCTAATACGAAGAATAGACCTGGTTCTTCGATTAGCTCAGATGTTTGATATTTCTTATCTAAGATATTCTCAACACTTGCATAAATTTGGTATTGCTTATCAGCACCAAAGTTAACACCTGATGTGATATTTACTGTAGCAAAACCACCATATGAGTAATCACCTATATGTGATAGACCATTAATGTCTTCAAGTTTTGTCTTAGATGCAAAGGTCATGCTTGGATCGATATATACATCATAGTTACCAAATGACATATCATAACGAACACCTATAGTACCTTGAACCTTAGGAATACCTGTGTCCTTAGTTTTTACATTACCCATATCGTATTCTCTTTCAATGAAAGATAGATTTACATAAGGAGTAAAGTTATTTATTGCATATGAGAAGCCTAACTCAGCACCATAGCTTGTTGCTTCTGAAATATTTTGGAATGAGAATAATTTAGGAGCATTACCACCTTGACCACCTTGAGGACGACCACCTGCTCTAGATGAATCTGTCATTGCATAAGTAGTTGGGCGATTACCTTGAGATGGACCTTGTGAAGGTGCTGCTACTCTTATGGTATCAATATAATCATCAGACTTTTGATAGAATACAGAAACATCTGTTACAAAGCCTTTCTTATTATCATATCTATAACCAATTTCAAAGTTATTTGACTTCTCAGGTTTTAGATTTGGATTACCTTGTTGTAACTCACCTGTTGATGTAGTTAAGAATAACTCTTGAATATTAGGTACTCTATAACCTTGAGACCAATTAAATCTAAGAGCACTATCATCTGTTATACGAGCAACAATACCAGCTGATCCTACAACCTTGTTATGCACTTGATCTGTACCATGTGACTTAAACATTGCTGCATGTGATGGAGGATTTGCAGAGGTTTGACCTACTCTTGACTTAACTCTATTCCATCTAACACCTGCATTAAATGTTACTGTATCTGTAACTTCTTGATTTAATAATGCATATAAAGCATTAGTATCTTGTTTAAAGTCATGATCAGAGAAAGTAAATGCATAAGTTCTATTTGGACCTATTGGCATTGCAAAAGCAGTATCTGAGCTAACTTCCTCAAATTTACCATCATAACCTAAAATTAATGATGTGCTATCAGTTAAATCTAAATCAGTTTGTAAATTTACACCTTTAACTGTTTGCTTATTATTTGTGCCAATAAAAGGACCTCTTTTTGATATTGATGATTTAAAGTCCTTATCATTATCTTGTGTATAAGCACTTAATTTTATCTTAGCAAGAATATCATTTACATCAGTAGCTTCAACAAATACAGAATGCTTAATTCTCTTCCACTCAGGAATTTCACCTCTATAGTCTTTATAAGCACCATCAACTGTAGTTGCAGTTTTAGAGTCTAAGTCATAATACTCATTTGCATAACCTACAGATACATTATCTGTAACTTTAGCCTCTAATTTAACATTAGTGCCTTTAGCATTAAATTCTGTATTATCTAATCGTCTATGATCACTTAAATAAAGATCATTTTGATTTGTATAAAATGCACCTAAAGCATATTTAAATCTATCTAATGTGCCTGTTGCATTTACATAATTTGAAACTGCATTAGCATGAGAACTAAATTGTGAACCTACTTCAGCCTCAAAAGGTTTGTCAGATGCTTCTTTAGTCTTAACACTAACTAAACCACCAATTGCGTCAGAACCATATAAAACAGAAGATGGACCTTTAACAACTTCAATAGAGTCTATAAAGTAAGGATTAATTAAAAATGGTGCACCTGATTTTGTCTTTTGATCATCTAGGCGTTGACCATCTATAGAGATAACAGTTCTTGTTGAACTTTCACCTCTAACGCTAACTCTTTTTACACCTGGAGTACCATCAGATTGTACTCTAACAGAAGGTACATCTCTTAGCATATCAGGAATAGTATTAGCACCTTTTTCTATTTCCTTTTTTGTATCAACAACAGTAATAGAGTTAGATGCATCTAATATATCTTGATCTATACGGTTAGCACTAACAATAACAGTATCCATTGTTACTTGTTCTGTAGCAAAAGCACTAGATGTTGTTGCTAACATTGCTAATGAGCAAAGAATATAGCTTTTTTTAAGTTTAAATTGCATATTTAAAATATACCTTTTAATTGTTTTTATCTTCTATTAAAGCATGTACAAAAGGATCAACTTTAAATTCATGAAGATCTTCTGCACGCTCTCCTATTCCAACATAACGTATGGGTAGTTTATACTTATCAGCAAGTGCAAATATTACACCGCCTTTTGCTGTGCCGTCTAGTTTTGTTAAAGCAATACCAGTAACGTCAACAGCTTCCTTAAATAGTTTTGTTTGTGATACTGCATTTTGACCTGTAGCAGCATCTAAAACTAGTAAAACCTCGTGAGGGACAGTCTCATCTTTTTTCTTTAAAACACGAACAATTTTACGAAGTTCATCCATTAAATTATCCTTGTTTTGAAGTCTGCCTGCTGTATCACAGATTAAAACATCTGCATTTTTGCTTTTAGCAGATTCTAAAGCATCATATAAAACAGAAGCAGAGTCTGCACCTGTTCCTTGAGCTATAACAGGTACATCTATTCTTTTGCCCCATTCTTTTAACTGTTCTACAGCTGCTGCTCTAAATGTATCACCTGCAGCTAGCATAACCTTTTTACCTTGTGCTTTATATTTTTGAGCAAGTTTACCAATAGTAGTGGTTTTACCAGCACCATTTACACCTACCATTAATATAACAAAAGGCTTATGCTCCTCAATATTTAAAGGAATTTCACAAGGTTTTAGTAAATCAACTAAAATATTATGTAAATTTTCCTTTAATAAATCAGCATCATGCAAAGCACGAAGTTTAGATTCTGTTCTTAGCTTTTCAATAACATACTCACATGTTTCAACACCTAAGTCTGCTGTTAATAAAGCTGTTTCTAACTCTTCATATAAGTCTTCATCAATTTTTCTACCTTTGATTAAAGAACTTACACCATAAGCTAAGTTTTCACGTGTCTTTTTAAGCTTAGCAAAGAAAGATAATTTAGTTTCTTTTTCTACTTCATCTTTAGAAGCAGCTTCATCTTCTTTAGCTATTGCATCTACATCTTGAAGATCTTCATTTGATGAAATATTTTCATTTGAAGATATTTCATCTAAAGTTTTATTTAGATTATCTTGTGTATTTTTTTCTTCAAAAGATATAGCACATGAGCTAAGATTATCATCTAAAACCTTGTTAGATTCAAGTGATCTATCTTCTAAATTAGAAATGTTATCTATTTTTTCATTATCTAATAATTGAGATTTTTTATTTTCTAAAATCTCTTTTTTTTCTGCATTTGAAGAATCTTTTTCAATAAGATTTGACTCTAATTTTCCATCTTTTTCTAAATCTTTTTGAATAAAATTATCATATGTATCTTCCTTAACATCTTCTGTTTTTACTTCAACAGTTTCTTCTTTATTATCTAAAGATACAGATGTTGTCTTATCTTCATCTATATTAGAAGTAATTTTATCTTTTTGATCTTCTTTTATAGACTCTTCTTTTTGATCTTCTTTTGTAGATTCATCTTTTTGATCTTCTTTTGTAGATTCATCTTTTTGATCTTCTTTTGTAGATTCATCTTTTTGATCTTCTTTTATAGATTCATCTTTTTGATCTTCTTTTATAGATTCATCTTTTTGATCTTCTTTTGTAAGATCTTTAGTTACATCTAAATCAAGATCTAAAGCCTCTGCTACTTTCTTTAAAATATCATCATGACTATCAGAACTATCAACTAAATCACTTATATCTTTGATTTCTGTTGATTTATCCTCTGATTTTTGTTCTTGTATAGAACTATTTTCAATACCTTGTTTTTCTTTTTCCTCTGTTTGCTCTACTGTATCTTTTTTCTTAAAAAAACTAAAAAATCCCATACAAGGCTCCACTTATTTATATATTCTTACCTTAATTATTAGTTTTTAATGCTTACATGTAAAACTAAAAATTATGACAAGTATATATTTTATCAATTTTGATATCACTACCATAAAAGTTTTATCTAAATCTATATTTTTTTTTATAAAAATCTTGTATACAAAAATATAGAAAAAAGTAAATAACGATTGTAATACAAATTTAGTTATTGATCTGTTATTAATTCAACAATTTTATAATTTTTATTATTGATTGACTTATATTTTTGTGTATATTTAATTCAAACTCTTACTTATTAATAATTTGGAGATAACTTATATGTTAAAAGTATTAAAAACCACAACAGATGATATTAATGCTATTTTAGAAATTTTTAGTAATGCTCAAAAATTTATGCAAAAAACAGGAAATCCAACACAATGGACTAATGGATATCCATCACGTGAAATTTTAGAAGAAGATATAAAAAAAGATATCAGCTATAAAATAGTAGATGAGAATAATGTAATTCAAGGAACATTTACTTTTTTTATAGGTGAAGATCCTACATATGCTATTATTGAAGATGGTAAATGGCTTGATGATAGTACTTATGGTGTTATACATCGTCTAGCATCAAAAGGTCTTGTAAAAGGTATTACTGATGTTTGTATAGATTTTTGTTTTAAAGAATGTCAACATCTTCGTGTTGATACACATGAAGATAATAAAATAATGCAAAATGCTTTTTTAAGAAATGGTTTTGTATATACAGGCATTATATATGTAAGAGATCATTCAAAAAGAATGGCTTTTGAGAAAATTTAAATGGATAATAAAGTTAGAGTAATAGCAGGAGCTTATAAAGGGCTTACTTTATCTGTATTAGATGCAAATGGTCTAAGACCTACAACAGATAGAGCACGTGAATCTTTATTTAATTTAATTCAAAATAAAGTTGTAAATGCAAAAGTTTTAGATCTTTTTGCTGGTTCTGCAATTTTAGGTTTAGAAGCTCTATCAAGAGGTGCTAAGGAAGCTACTTTTGTTGAATTAAACAAAGATACTTTCTCTTTAATTAAAGAAGAGTTTCTAAAACATAAAATAAAAAATTGTGAAATTATAAATAAAGATGCTTTATCTTTTTTACAAGAAACTAAAGATAAATTTGATTTAATATTTTTAGATCCTCCCTATCAAAGTGATTTATTAGAAAAAGCATTAGATATCATTTTAAAAAGAGATCTTATTTATGATGATTCTATTTTATATGTAGAATATCAAAGTCAATTAAATAAAAGTTTTAAAGGTCTTGAACTTATTAATGAGCAAAAATTTGGTCAAATCAAATTTGCTTTTTATAAAAAATCATCATTTCTTTTTTAAGAACAATAAAAAAAGGGCATTAAGCCCTTTTTTCATTTTATAATCTTGATTGAGATTACTTTCTTCTGCTTCTTGCCAATTCGACAACTTTAAGCTGAGCCATAGCTTCTGCAAGTTTAGCAAAGGCAGCTGTGTAATCTTTGTCACCATAAGTTTGGCGACTCATAGTATCACGAGCTTCCTTAATTGCTTCTTGAGCCATAGCTTCATCAATATCATCAGCTCGAAGAGCAGTGTCTGCTAGTACTGTTACATAGTCAGGTTGAACCTCTAATACACCACCTGCTAAATATATTTGATCTTCTTTACCCTCTTGAGTAACTAAAGATACCATACCTGCTTTGATAGTAGTAATTAAAGGTGTATGGCCATGTCTAATACCTAATTCACCTTCAGAACCTGAAATCTGCATAGCACGAACACGTCCTGAATATAGGCTACCAACACCACTAACAACGTCAAGATGGAATGAAATATCTTCCATAATCTTAACCCCCTCGAACTAAAGTTTCTTAGCTTTTTCTATAACTTCTTCAATTGAACCAACCATATAGAAAGCTTGCTCAGGTAGATTATCATAATCACCTGCAATAATACCCTTAAAGCCAGCAATTGTGTCTTTTAAGGATACGTACTTACCAGGAGAACCTGTAAATACTTCAGCAACACTAAATGGTTGAGATAAGAATCTCTCAATCTTACGAGCACGTGCTACAGTTAATTTATCTTCTTCAGATAATTCATCCATACCAAGAATTGCAATAATATCTTTTAATTCTTTGTAACGTTGTAGAACTGTTTGTACACCACGAGCTACCTCATAGTGCTCTTGACCTACAACAAATGGATCTAACTGTCTTGAAGTTGAATCTAATGGATCTACAGCAGGGTAAATACCTAAAGATGCAATTTGACGTGATAGAACGATAGTTGCGTCTAAGTGAGCGAATGTTGTTGCAGGGCTAGGATCGGTTAAGTCGTCAGCAGGCACATAAACAGCTTGAACTGATGTAATAGAACCTTTCTTAGTTGATGCAATACGCTCTTGTAACACACCCATTTCTTCAGCTAGTGTAGGTTGGTAACCCACAGCTGATGGCATACGACCTAAAAGAGCTGATACTTCAGTACCTGCAAGAGTATAACGGTAGATGTTATCGATGAATAATAGAACATCAAGACCCTCATCACGGAACTTCTCTGCAACAGTTAGACCTGTTAGAGCTACACGTAGACGGTTGCCAGGTGGTTCATTCATCTGACCATAAACCATTGATACCTTATCAAGAACCTTAGACTCTTCCATTTCATGGTAGAAGTCGTTACCTTCACGAGTTCTTTCACCAACACCTGTAAATACAGATAAACCTGAGTGAGCTTTTGCGATGTTATTGATAAGTTCCATCATATTAACGGTCTTACCTACACCTGCACCACCGAATAGACCTACTTTACCACCCTTAGCGAAAGGACAGATTAAGTCGATAACTTTAATACCTGTCTCTAGCACTTCAGTAGTTGAAGATTGCTCTGCATAAGTAGGAGCTGCTCTGTGTATAACCCAACGGTCTTCCTCACCAATTGGACCTGCCTCATCTACTGGCTCACCTAGAACGTTCATAATACGACCTAGGGTTGCTTTACCTACAGGAACTTTAATACCTGCACCAGTATTTACAGCTTCAATACCACGGCATAGACCATCTGATGTACCCATAGCGATACAACGTACTACGCCACCACCAATTTGTTGTTGTACTTCAAGTACTAAATCTGAACGATTCTTACCATCGCCTTTTACATTCAGAGCATCATAAATCTCTGGAATGCTATTTTCTGGAAATTCTACGTCTACAACAGCACCAATGATTTGAACAATAACGCCAACTTCACCAGCACGGTCTCTTGTATCTGCCATTCCCTAATTCCTCTTTAAATCTATCAAACAGCAGCTGCACCAGAAACGATGTCATTAAGTTCCATCGTAATACTGGCTTGGCGAGCCTTATTATAAACAAGCTCTAAGTCATCAACTAATGCTTCAGCATTATCTGTTGCTGCCTTCATTGCAACCATACGTGCGGCTTGTTCGGATGCTAAATTTTCCAACACAGCTTGATATACAGATTGTTGAATATAACGATCTAATACAACATTTAAAATAGCTGCTGGATCTGGTTCATAAATATAATCCCAATGATGTTTTGTAATATTCTCATCTTCTGATTTTTGAAGAGGAAGAATAGGAACAACACAAGGTTCTTGAACCATTGTATTCTTAAAAGCATTAAATGCTAAATAAACAGCATCAATTTCACCTTTTAAGAAAGCTTGTGTCATAACTTTAATAGCACCAACAAGTTTTTCTGGTTGAGGATTGTCACCAAAACCACCTTTTTGTGCCATTATTTCAACACCAGCATTTCCGAAGAAAGCACCTGCTTTAGTACCAAGTAGTGCAACCTTAACACCAATATTCTTAGACTTATTCTCAGACATTGCTGTTAATACACGTCTAAATAAATTGATATTAAGACCACCACATAAACCTCTATCAGTAGAAACTACTATATAACCTACATTTTTAATAGGTCTTTCTACCATATAAGGATGATGGTACTCTGTATGGCCTGATGCAATATGACTAATAATGCGAGATAGACTTGAAGAATAAGGTCTTGCACTTATCATCTTGTCTTGAGCTCTACGCATTTTAGATGCCGCTACCATCTGCATAGCACTAGTAATCTTCTGTGTATTTTTAACAGAAGCTATTTTAGTGCGTATTTCCTTTGCTCCAGCCATATTTCATTACCTCTTAATAAGTCTGTGTTGACTTAAATTTAGTAATTAGGTCGGTTAGGCTCTTTACAACATCATCGTTATATTCTGGTGTTGTATCAATTTGTTTTAAAAGATCAGAAGCTTGATCTCTTGCATAACCTAATAAAGTTTGCTCAAAAGATTGAATCTTTGAAATATCCACATCTTCTAAGAAACCACGCTCAGCTGCGAAAATAATTAAAGCTTGTTCAGCAACGCTTAATGGAGCATATTGTTGTTGCTTCATTAACTCAGTAACTTTTTGACCATGGTCAAGTTGTTTTCTTGTTGCTTCATCAAGATCTGAAGAGAATTGAGCGAAAGCTGCAAGTTCACGGTATTGAGCTAAAGCTGTTCTAATACCACCAGATAGTTTCTTGATTATCTTAGTTTGAGCTGCACCACCTACACGAGATACTGAAATACCTGGGTCAACAGCAGGTCTTACACCAGAGTTAAATAAACTTGTGGTTAAGAAGATCTGACCGTCGGTAATTGAAATTACGTTAGTAGGAATAAATGCTGATACGTCACCTGCTTGTGTTTCAATAATAGGTAGAGCTGTTAATGAACCAGTCTTGCCTTTTACCTTACCACCTGATAACTCTTCTAAGTATTCTGCATTTACACGAGATGCTCTTTCTAGAAGTCTTGAGTGTAAGTAGAATACGTCACCTGGGAAAGCTTCACGGCCTGGTGGTCTACGTAATAAAAGAGAAATTTGACGATATGCTACAGCGTGCTTTGATAGGTCATCATAAATGATAAGAGCATCTTCACCACGATCCATGAAGTATTCACCCATAGCACAACCTGCATATGGAGCAATGTATTGAAGAGCTGCAGTATCAGATGCAGAAGCTGCAACGATAATTGTATGACCTAAAGCATCATGCTCTTGTAATTTTCTTACAACACCAGCAATTGTAGATGCCTTTTGACCAATAGCTACATAAACGCACTTAACACCAGAATTCTTTTGATTGATAATGGTATCAATTGCTAGAGCTGTCTTACCTACTTGACGGTCACCAATGATAAGCTCACGTTGACCACGACCAATTGGGATCATAGAGTCAACAGCTTTATAACCTGTTTGAATAGGTTGAGAAACACTTTGACGTGCAATAACACCAGGAGCGATCTTTTCAACTGGGTAGAAGCCATCGTTTGCGATAGGACCTTTACCATCAATAGGCTCACCTAAAGTGTTAACAACACGACCTAAAAGAGCATCACCAACAGGAACTTCCAAAATACGACCAGTACCACGAACCTTCATACCTTCAGATAAGTGAGTATAAGGTCCCATAACAATAGCACCAACTGAGTCACGCTCTAAGTTTAGAGCAAGACCAAATAGGCCATCTTGGAATTCCAACATTTCGCCTTGCATAACATTTGCAAGACCATGAATACGAACGATACCGTCATTAACTGATACAATAGTACCTTCGTCTCTTGCTTGTGTTACAACCTTAAACTGCCCAATCCTTTCTTTGATAAGATCAGCAATTTCAGTTGAGTTTAGTTGCATTCTTATTCCCCTTTATTTTAGGGTTGAAGACAAGCTTTGAATACTTGTCTTAACACTTGCATCAATTACGTTATCACCGATTTGTAAAACGGCACCACCAATGATGCTAGGATCAATCTTTTCACTAAGTGAAACTTCAAAACCATACTTACTTGCAAGTTTTGCTTTTATAGCCTCAATATCTTCTCTTGATAGAGGACGTGCTGATACAACGGTTGCTGTAAGTATTTTTTGATATTCTCTACTTAGTCTTTCAAACTCTTCAAAAATTTCTGGAAGAACCTCAAATCTAGAGTTCTCACCTAAAATTCTGATAAAGTTTTTACCTGAATCATCTATAAGACCTTCTAAGAGCTTATTAAAAAACTCTATAGCACTGTCAAGAGATGAGGTGTTCTTTAAAAAAGTTCTAACAAACTCATCTTTATAAGCAATAGACAAAGCTTCTAGCATTGTATGCCAATTAGCTAAAGTCTTTGTTTCAACAGCACTATCAAAAGCAGCCTTAGCATAAGGTCTTGCGATTGTTAGGTTCTCAGCCAATTAGAATACCCCTCTCTATAAGGACTCAATAATCTTCTTGACCATTACTTGATCAGATTCTGAGTTAACTTTTTGATCTAGGATCTTCTCTGCACCTGCGATTGCTAAATTGATAGCTTCAGCACGAAGTTCTTCTCTAACTTTATTTCTCTCAGCTTCAATTTGAGTTTGAGCTGATTGTAAAATACGGTTCTTTTCTGAAGTTGCTTCTTCTACTGCCTTATCTAAAATAACTGTACGTTGCTTTTTAGCATCTTCAATTATTTTATCTGCTTGTAATTTAGCTTCACGTAATGCTTCGGCTGCACCTGTCTTTGCAAGCTCAAGATTCTTTTTAGCTTTTTCTGCAGAAGCAAGACCGTCTGCAATTTCCTTTTGACGTTTCTCTAATACATCAATTAGAGGTGGCCATACCCATTTCATGCATAGATATACGAAAATTGCAAAAGCAACGGCTTGTCCTAAAAAAGTAGCATTGATTTCCAAGGTGAAAGCCTCCCTGCTAATACCACCTAATATTTCTTATTAGGCAAGAGCAAACATAACGTACATACCAAGACCAACAGCAATCATAGGAATAGCGTCAACTAGACCCATAACAATGAAGAATTGGGTACGTAATAATGGAAGTAGGTCTGGTTGGCGAGCAGCACCTTCGATAAATTTACCACCTAAAATACCAATACCAATAGCAGCACCGATAGCAGCTAGACCCATCATTAAAGCAGCAGCAAGAATGATTAATTCCATTTAAATATCTCCCTTTAATAGATATAAAAGTAAAAAAATAAATTATTCAGATTCACTTGCCATTGACAAGTATACAATGGTTAAAACCATAAAGATGAATGCCTGTAGGGTCACAATTAAAATGTGGAATAGTGCCCAAGGTACATTTAATATCCATTGTGTATACCAAAGAGGTATTAAAGCAATAAGGATAAAAATCATTTCACCTGCATACATATTGCCAAAGAGACGTAAACCCAAAGAAACAGGTTTTGATAGTAGAGAAACACCCTCAAGTAGGAAGTTCACTGGAATAAATGCCCAATGATGGAAAGGATGTAGTGTTAAACTCTTTGTAAAACCTTTGACGCCTACATTTAAGAAAGCAAAAACGAAGATTAGTAGGAATACACCTACAGCCATAGATAAAGTAATGTTCGCATCAGCAGATGGAACTACTCTTAAATATGGAACTCCAAGTTTATTTGCTAGCTCAGGTAAAAGATCAATTGGTAGAAGATCCATTAAGTTCATTAAGAACACCCACATAAACACTGTTAGTGAAAGTGGTGCAATTAATTTACTCTTTTGTCTAAAGATTGAAGATACAGTTCCTTGAACGAACTCTACAATCATTTCAACAAAACATTGGAACTTAGTTGGAATACCAGTTGAGGTTCTTTTTGTAGCTTGGCGGAAAAGTAATAAGAAAAGAATGCCTAATATTACTGTAAATCCAAGAGAATCTAGATTTAAAGTATATGGATTTATGATAGAGCTACTTCCATGATTTGGCTCATGATAAGCAATACACTTACCAGTACCTAAATCAGAGAATTGACATTTTTCATAACCAACATTTATTAAACATTGTTCGGTGTTAGAACCAGATTCAAGGCATTGCTCAAATTGGCCTACATCGTTAGGTTTAACGCTATCTACTATTGAACCATCACGCAAATCCACTTGTAAAAAGTGAAGATGGTGTCCAATATAAGCTTGTGAATTGTGCTCTGACATTTTTTGTTTAGCACCTTGTGTAAGTTAAAAACACTAATAGTATTTTTCAATACTATTAGACACTTTAATTACAAATTTTACGACTAGAATTTTATTATGTCAAAGTTTATCAGTAAAACAATAATTAACTTTTATTAAAAATAGAATAACTGTTTTGTTTCTTTTTAATTTATTCTAATTAATATAAGATATTATATTTAATGAGTTTTTTATACAAATAAAAACTTATTAATGTAAAAGAGACAAAATGTGAAAAGTGCTATATAGATCTTATAGTTAATAAAACTTTAATTATTTTTATTTAAATACTTAAAAGAAAAAATATTACTTAAAATTAATGTAAATACAAAAGATAATATAAAGATTTTAAGATCTATAGAAAATAACTTAAATACAAAGAAACAAAAGGCAATAAAGAAGATATATTTTAAAATTACACCAAACACAATCTTAAAAAATGAACTATAAGTATCACCATTTAAATTTGAGACAATAATAAATAAATAAAAACTTGAAATAAAAGAGAAAAAACCTAAAATTGCACTTTTTAAGTTTAGTAAAAAATTACTACCTATAAATTGTGTATAAATAAAAGCACTAACTAATATGATAAAAAAAATCAGTAAATCATATAAAAATCTTTCTTTTATATAAAAAAGAGCACTGTTATATGAATTATTTGATTCTTTTTTTAACATTTATAAAAACCTAAATAGAAAAGGTGATATCTTCTTATATCACCTTTTAAATAAAAAATAATAAATCTTATTCTAAATTTAATAATTTCATAATTTCATTAAATTCATCTTCTGATTTAAATGATAATGTAAGTTTACCTTTATTTTCAGATGAAAAAGTAAATTTAACTTTGTTATTTGGAAGTTTAGTTTTTAACTTATCTTCAATCATTAAAAACTTCTCAGGAATATCCTTAGCTTTATCTTCTGTATTTTCGTCAGTATTTTCTTCATTTTGCTCTTCAGCTTTTAAAGATTTAACTAACATTTCTGTTTGACGTACAGAATACTCTTTCTTTATCACATATTCACATGCTTTAATTTGCATATCACCAGATAAAGAAAGTAAAACTTTAGCATGACCTAAATCTATTTGATTTGAACGTAAAGCTAATTTTACATAATCAGTTAAAGTATTTAATCTAAGTAAGTTTGCAACAGCAGAACGAGATTTACCTAAAGTACGAGCTAGCTCTTCTTGTGTCATATTACATTCTTTTAACATAAGCTCAAAAGCTTCTGCTTGTTCTAAAGGATTTAAATCCTCTCTTTGAATGTTTTCAATAAGAGCAATTGCATAGGCGTTTGTTGTTATGTCAGGTCTAATAATACAAGGAACACTCTCTAAACCTGCAAGTTTAGATGCTCTAAAACGTCTCTCACCACATAAAATCTCATAAATTGAAGCATCTTCTTTTGATTGCTTTACAATTAGAGGTTCTAAAAGACCATGTTCTGCAATTGATTTTGCAAGTTCACTTAAAGCTTCACCATCAAAATACTTTCTAGGTTGATACATTGAGTCTTTTAATTGAGTAAGAGGTATATAAGATACTCTTACACCATTAGGATTTTCATCAACAGTTTCAGGTGCTGCAACTACAGGGTTTACAACTTGTACTTGTGGAGGTACTACTGATTGTACTGCTTGATTTTGTACAGGAGGTTGTTGATTAAAGTGAACTTCAATTTTTGGTAATTGACTTTCTTCTTTAGCTTCTTTACCTTTACTCAAAAGCGAGTTTAAGCCCATACCTAAACGTTTTTGACCTGCCATTTATAAGACCTCTTATTTGTTTGCTAAATTTGCTTTTTCAATAATCTCACCTGCTAAAGCTAAATAAGCTTTAGAACCTACAGATGATTTATCGTAATAAATTGCTGGTTTACCAAAAGAAGGAGCCTCAGCAAGTCTTACATTTCTTGGAATAATAGTTTTATAAACTAAATCTCCAAAATTACTCTTTAATTCTTCAGACACTTCTGTAGACAATCTATTACGATTATCAAACATAGTTCTTAAAATACCTTCAATTTTTAATTTAGGATTAACAGCTTGAGCTAATTGATCTACTGTATCAATTAAAAGAGTAAGACCTTCAAGAGCAAAATACTCACATTGTAGAGGTACTAAAATACTATCAGCTGCACACATAGCGTTTACAGTTAATAAATTTAAAGAAGGTGGACAATCGATAAAAATATAATCGTAATTATCTTTAACCTCTTCAAGAGCATTTTTTAATCTAAATTCTCTTGCTAAATAATCCAAAAGCTTTACTTCTGCAGCTGTTAAATCTTCGTTTGCAGGTATTAAATGAAAAGCACCATTTGTTTTTTCAATAATAGCATCGCGAACATCAACACCATCAATCAAAATATGGAAAATTGATTTATTTAATTCAAATTTGTTTATACCAGAGGCCATAGTAGCATTGCCCTGAGGATCAGAGTCAATAACTAATACCCTCTTTTGCATTGCTGCAAGTGATGCGGCTAAGTTCACACAAGTTGTTGTTTTTCCAACACCGCCCTTTTGATTTGAGACTGCAATAATTCTTGCCATTTTCTTTACCTTAACTCTTTACCTTTGACAAAAACACAGCTTGTCTTTTAGCATCTAAATTTGGCACATTAAGTTCTAATACTTTATCAATTTTAACACAAGAAGGTATTTCGCTAAGTTCATTCTCTTCAAGATTTGCTTTCATAGCAAGAAAAACACCATCTTCTTTTAGAAGATTATAACACCAATTAACAATACTTTTTAATGGAGCAAAGGCACGACAAACAACACAATCACATAGAGTTTCTAATTGAATATTTTCACATCTATCATGAATAATTGTTACATTTTTTAAACCAAGCTCCACAACTGCAGTTCTAACAAAAGAAAGTTTTTTTCCTACAGAATCAATTAAAGTAAAGTGCTTATCTTCATTTAAAATCGCAATAACAAGACCTGGAAAGCCTGCACCTGTGCCAACATCTGCAATATTTTTACCTAAAAGTAAAGGAGATATCACTGCACAGTCAATAATATGAAGAACAACCATATCATCAGGATCTTTTATAGCTGTTAAATTAAGGGATTTATTCCATTTTATTAAAAGCAAAACCAATTTAGCTAATTTACTAACTTGTTCATCAGTAAAAGAAAGAGAAGCTTTTTGCATAAGAGAGCTTATCTTATCTTCAAGATATGTTTGACTTACTAAAGTTGAATTTGCTTTCATATATAAACCTTAATTTTTACCAAAAAGACCTAATTTCTTAAGGTGTACTAATAAAATTGAAATTGCAGCAGGTGTAACACCTGAAATTCTTGATGCCATACCTAAAGTTTCAGGTTTGTATTCATTTAATTTTTGAGCAACTTCATTAGATAGAGCTTTAATCTCTCTATAGTCAAAATCTAAAGGAAGAAGAGTTCTTTCATTTATTTCACGTTTTCTGATTTCATCTTCTTCATGACTTAAGTAGCCTTCATACTTAATTTGAATTTCAACTTGTTCATAAGCTTGTGGCTCATTTGCAATTAAATCAAGTTCACAAGCATTTAAAATTACGTCTAATTTAGCATCAGGACGTCTTAGTATTTCTTTTAAACTTTGTTCTTTAGATAAAGGAGTTGCTAAAACTTTAGATAGTTCTTTACCAGCTTTTGAACTAGGTTTTACGCTATACTCGTTTAATCTACTCTTTTCTTTTTCAATAAGCTCACGCTTTTTCTCAAAGAAACGCCATCTATCTTCAGTAATTAAACCAAGCTCATGTGCTTTTTCAGTTAAACGCAGATCAGCATTATCTTCTCTTAACATTAATCTATATTCAGCACGAGATGTGAACATTCTGTATGGTTCTTTAGTACCTAAAGTACATAAATCATCCATCATAACGCCCATGTATGAAGTATTTCTTGTTGGGAAGTATAATTCCTTACCCTTAACATATAAAGCTGCATTAATACCTGCAAGTAAACCTTGTGCTGCAGCTTCTTCATAACCTGTAGTACCATTAATTTGACCTGCAAGGAATAGACCTTTAATTTTCTTTGATTGCATAGAGATACTTAATTCTCTTGGATCATAAAAATCATATTCAATAGCATAACCAGGTCTTGCAATAACAGCATTTTCAAAACCTTCAATACTTCTTATGAATTTCTCTTGAATATCAAAAGGTAAAGATGTTGAAATACCATTTGGATAAACTAAAGGTGTTGTTAAACCCTCTGGTTCTACAAAGATTTGATGAGAATCTCTTTGTGGATAACGCACAACTTTATCTTCAATAGATGGACAATATCTAGGACCTATAGAAGAAATTACACCTGAGTATAAAGGACTTCTATCAAGACCAGATCTAATAATGTCATGAGTTTTTTCATTTGTTCTTGTTACATAGCAACAAATTTGCTCTGGATGAACATCAACACTATTTAGATAAGAGAAAACTGGTAAAGGTGATTCTGGTTCTTGTTTTTGCATAACATCAAAATTAATAGTTGATGCTACAAGTCTTGCAGGTGTTCCTGTTTTTAAACGACCAACTTTAAGACCTAAATCTTTTAGATTTTCTGCAAGTTTTACAGAAGCAGGATCTCCTGCTCTACCACCTTGATAATGCTCAAGACCTATATGGATTAAACCATTTAAGAAAGTACCTGCACAAATAACAACAGCATTTGCTCTAAATTGAATATTAGCAGCTGTATTAACACCACAAAGAGTTTCACCATCAAATAATAACTCTGTACATGGTTGTTGGAAAACAGTTAAATTTTCATATTGAGCTAAAGTTTTTCTTATAACTTCTTTGTACAAATGTCTATCAGTTTGAGCTCTTGTTGCTCGTACAGCAGGACCTTTAGATAGATTTAGAGTTCTAAATTGAATACCTGCTTTATCTATAGCACTAGGGCATACACCACCCATAGCATCAATTTCTCTAATTAAGTGACCTTTACCAATACCACCAAAAGCTGGATTACATGACATCTCACCAATAGTTTCAATATTATGTGTTAATAGTAAAGTGTTACATCCAATTCTTGCACTTGCACAAGCTGCTTCTATACCAGCATGACCTGCACCAATAACAATTACATCAAATATTCTGAATTTGTTCATTTGTAAACCATAAAAAGATCTTATTAAAAAAGTAAAAGAACATTTTGATTGAGTCTTAATACTAAATTTATCCCTCTATTTTATGACAAATCTAAAAAAGTTCATATATGACAAAGGCAATTATTTTTCTTAAAAGAGAAGAGCTGTTTTTGAAAAGTAATAAAGTAAAAAAAAAGAAAATAAATAAATATATATATATAAATTGTTATTATTATTAGGAAGCGTTTTTTTGTTGGAAACTCAATAAATCATTGATTTTAAAAGAAAACAGCCGTGGGAAACTCTGTGGGATCTTTGTGGGAAGATTGTGGGATAATGTGGGAAACTCAACTTTATAAAAAAATCTGTGGGAAAACTATATAGTTTCCCACACACTTCCCACAGCTTTCCCACACGTTTCCCACAATTTATTTTTTATAAATATCCTTGCTTAATTTTATTAAACTTTTATTTTTTTTTATAGCTTTTTATTTCTTTAGTTTCCCACAGCCTATGAATTTTTTCTTTAGCGTATCTAAATTTATAAGAATAAAGTCTTTTTTTATCTGTTTTGTGGGTAAATATATAACATTTTAAAATATCTATTTTATAATTTTTAGTTTATACAAATATCTTATTGTTTTTAAAGTGAAATATTTTTAAATAAAATTATTTTTATTTATATTTTTACACATACGGATCGTGAGTTTCCCACATCAAGTCCCCCTTTTTGTATTTTTTTATAAAAATTGCATTTTTTTTTAAAATATGTGGGAAACTTAATAAACTATTGATTTTAAAAGAAATGACCTGTGGGAAAGTCTGTGGGTTATTTGTGGAAAAGCTGTGGGTATTTAAAAAAAAATTTTTTATGATTTTAATTTCCCACAAGTTTCCAACAATTTTTTGTGGGAAACTTTAAAAAAACAAAATACATAAATTTTTTAAACATACCTCTTTCCCACAATTTTAAGATCTTGTTTGTAATTCTAATTTTCCCACTGTTCTCTAATTTGCATTTTTTGCGTCTATTTGGGGGTAATTTTTAATTTGAGTACTTTTATACACTTTTTATTAAAGCATATCTCTTCTTGTTTTATTTTGCATTCTTTTTTTAAGTGGCTATCTTTTTCTAGTTTTTATAGTTTTTATTATATTTTTCAAAAAGTTTGATTTTTCCACAGCCTATAACAATAATAATTATTATTAGTAATTAAAAAATAGTGGGAAACTAAATAACATATTGATATTAAAAGAAAAGAGCTGTGGGAAACTCTGTGGGATCTTTGTGGGTTATCTGTGGGAAAATAGTTTTCCCAAAATTTACTAACACTTTTCCCACAGACTTTCCCACAGGCTTTTGTGGGAAAAACAAAATAAAAAAAATTATATTAAAAGTTTTATAAAAACTAGATCTCATATAGTGAAAAATTTCATTTAAATTTTCTTTATTTTTTACTTTTTTGATGATTTTTCTATAGATCTTTGTGGGAAGTTTGTATGTTTTTATAAAACTTTTTGTGGGAAACTCATATTTTTTGTGGGAAATTATTTAAAATATTTTATTTTTTTGTAAAAATTTTTAATAAAAAAATTTATTTTTATAAAAAAAATTGATCCCTTATTTTACATCTTTTAAAAATAATAATTATACTAAGATCTGCTTATTTGCTAAATTTATGTGTTTAACTTATAAAGTAATCCTTAATAAAAATTATTTTTTTATAGATCAATGTAATCTTTCTCTAGATTAAATATCTTTTTTAGATGTTATATTAATGTTCTTTCTTTCTATACAAAAGGTCATTTTGCTTTTTGTTTTATGTAAAAAATACTATTTTTCTATCTTATATAGTCAATATATTTGAAAAATAAAGAGAAATATATTTTTTTAGCTTTATTTATAAGAAATTTAAGCTTAGTCTATGTCTTTTAAAATCATGTAACTTGGCATAATATATTTATTTTTATAGCTTTTATTTGTTTTTTTTAAAAGTATAGTTGCTCTCTTATTTTCTTTTTTATTCTATGTTTTTTTTAATATGTGACTATGATTTTTTAGATATAAAAAAAGCCTGTTTGCACAGGCTTTTTATTTAAGATAAAAATCTTATTAAACTCTCTTTTTGAACTCGTTAGTACGAGTATCAATTTCAATTCTGTCACCAATGTTTACGAAATCAGGAACTTGGATCTCAAAACCAGTACCAGCTAAACGAGCAGGTTTTGTTACTTTACCTGAAGTGTCACCACGAACTGCAGGTTCAGTGTATTCTACATCTCTTACAATAGTAATAGGTAGTTCAACAGAGATTGCTTTACCATTATAGAAAGTAACTTGGCAAACGTCTTCCATACCATCAACTAAGAAGTTTAGTACATCGCCTAAGTTGTCTTTTTCAACATCATATTGGTTAAACTCTTCATCCATAAATACATATAGAGGATCGTTAAAATATGAATAGGTGCAATCTTTACGCTCTAAAATAACGTCTTCTAAACGATCGTCTGCACGGAAAACTGTTTCAGTACCAGAATCATTTAATAAGCTCTTTAGTTTCATTTTAACTACAGCAGCATTACGACCTGATTTGTTGAACTCAGTCTTTTGAACAACCATAGGGTTGCCATTTACCATGATTACGTTACCAGCACGGATTTCTTGGGCTATTTTCATTTATGTACCTATAAATTTTTATTTATGATAAGTTGCAAAATTTTTTAATAATTAAGAACTTTATAATATTTCTATTTGTTTGATAACAAAAGTATTTTTTTAATAAATAATACTTTTAAAAAAAACAAATAGAATGCTTTTATTTATCTTGTAATTATATGAAAAAAATACAAGCCTTTCAAATATCAATCATGCAAAAAAATTTAATTTAAAAAGCCTTATTTTTCTATTTAGATACATCTTTACAAAATTCTATTAATTTATTTGTTTGTGATCCTAAATTTTGTAAATGTAAAGACCAAAGTTTTGCAATTATTTGCATATTCTTTTCTTCTTCATCTATATCTACATTTAAAAGGTAATCACCATTACCATTATAAGAATTTAATAATTTTATAAAATTATCAATATTTGCCTTATCTTTTACTACATCCTTTATTCTAGATAGCATGGCATTTAATTTTATAATATGTGTATCTTCATCTTGCATATAAATTTGCCATAAAAATGGTTTACCACAAAGCATAGCACGAACTATAGAATCCTCTCCTCTAACTAGATTTATATCAGAGTTTAAAAGCACATCATCATAGGAGATAATATCTGTCATAGCTACAGCTTTTATAGTTAAATTATCTATGTTATGTGTTTCATTTACCTTTAAATTTAAGTGCAATTTATTATTTAAGTTATCTAAAGACTTACCTTCAAATACTTGCATTAAAGTACGTTTTTTAGATTTACTAAAAGCATGAACTAGATGCTCTATTCTGTCATTTTCATAACTAAATACGCTAACTTTACGTTCATACTTATCTTTATCTAAAACATCTAAATTTAAATTGTATTTATTGTCATAATAAGATTTTATTTTCTCTTTAAATGCTTTTTCTATAACAACAGATCCTGTTTTATCTGTAACACCAGGAAAGAAAAAATAAGCATTTAAATTATTAATAAAAGATGGTCTTAAATGACAACTTTCGACAAAATCTTCAGCACTTAAATATTCTAAATTTATAACTGTTGATTTCTTTGCTTTAATTTCATCTAAAAGATTATCTGATACATGACATGAAAAAGCTAATATAACAATATCTGAAGCCTTGTATTGTAAATGCTTATCCCATTTTAAAATATTTAATTTATTATTATCTTTTAATAAATTTTTTGGTTTTATCTTTTCATATGTTTCAAGAGAGTCACAATAAAGAGATACTTTATGACCTAAAGAGCTAAGATCCATACTTAGCCTTAAACAAACTCCTAAATCTCCAAAATTATCGATAACATTACAAAAAACATCAAAAGATAGCATAATTTTTATCCTATTTTGCAGTTTGAAAAATAAAAAAATATTTTCTTTAAAATCAATTAAATATTTTATATTTTAAAACATCTTGACAAAAGACAATACCATATTTATAAATAAAAAAAGAGAAAATCACAAGCTGTTGTTTAATAAAATTATACGTGATAAATGATAAATTTTTGTATAAAATAGCCTTTACTTTTTTACTATATATATTAGTAAATAGTAAAAAAGAGAGAACACTAATTATTAAATTATATTATTTTTAAAACCGTATTAAGATTTCTTGTACGGTTTTTACTTAAGTAGATATAGGTGCTTGCTTAACATGATTCAGTACATAATAAAAAGAGATGGTCGTAAAGTTACCTTTAACCCAAAGAAAATATCTAATGCAATCTCAAAGGCGATGATTTCATTACATCCTGATGTTGAATTAAATGAGCAAGAACTTGAGCAAATTATTTTATTAACAGATGATGTTGTTACTAATCTTGAAAAAGATATAGAAGCTAATATAGATCCAACTGTTGAACACACTCAAGATATTATTGAAAGAGTGTTAATCAAAAATGATTTAGCAGATTGTGCTAAAGAATACATCTTATATAGAAAACAAAGAACAGATGTAAGAACATATAATGCTGAACTAACTAAGATTTATAGAGATTTAACCTCTAAATCTACAGCTGATATGGACTTAAAAAGAGAAAATGCAAATATCGATGCAAACGCTCCTATGGGTCTTATGTTACGTTTTGGTTCTGAAGGTTCTAAGGATTTTGTTAAAAAGTATGTCCTAAAACCAGAACACTCTTTAGCTCATACTAATGGCATCATACATATTCATGATCTGGATTTTTATTTATTAACTATTAATTGTTGTCAAATAGGTCTAAAAGACCTATTTAAAAGAGGCTTTTCAACAGGTCATGGATTCTTACGTGATCCTCAATCAATTTTATCTGCCTCAGCTTTATGTTGTATAGCTATACAGTCAAATCAAAATGATATGCATGGTGGTCAATCTATACCTATGTTTGAATATGATTTGGCTCCTTATGTAGTAAAATCATATGCAAAACATTTATCAAGTACAATTAAACTAGTATTAAGACTATCTGATTTTGATAGAAATCCTATTCTTTTAAAGGTTAGTGATTTATATGAAAAAGAAGGTTCTGTTTTAACTGATGAAAGTCAAAAAACTTTAAGAAATTTCATATACTTACATCTTGAAGACTTGCTAAAAGAGGCAGTTTTAGATGACACTATTGAATATATTTTAAAAGAAGCTATAAATTTAACAGAGCGTGAAACATATCAAGCAATGGAAGCATTGATTCATAATTTAAATTCAATGCAATCAAGAGCAGGTGCTCAAGTTCCATTCTCTTCAATTAATTATGGTACAGGTACAACACCTGAACAACGCATGATTATGAAGAATATGTTATTAGTAACTGACGCAGGTTTGGGTCTTGGTGAAACACCTATTTTCCCTGTACAAATCTTTAAGGTAAAAGATGGTGTTAATACTAAAGAGGGAGATCCTAATTATGATTTATTCAAATTAGCATGTAAGGTGTCAGCTAAACGCTTATTCCCTAATTTCTCTTTCTTAGATGCACCTTATAATAAACAATACTATGTTGAAGGTCATCCTGAAACTGAAGTGGCTTTAATGGGATGTCGTACTAGAGTTTTTGGTAACGATTACGATAAAACTAAACAAATAATTCCAGGTCGCGGTAATCTATCTTTTACTACTGTAAACCTACCAAGACTTGCTATTAATTCACATGGTTCATTAACTAAATTCTACCAAGATTTAGATAGAGTTATTGGTATGGTTTTTGAACAATTAGTAGATAGATTCAAAATAATAGCAGATAAGCATGTTTATAATTATCCATTCCTAATGGGGCAAGGTGTTTGGATTGATTCTGAAAAACTTTGTATGGATGATAAGATAAGTGAAGTTATAAAACATGGTTCCTTATCTGTTGGTTTTATAGGTCTTGCTGAAGCTTTAGTGGCTTTATGTGGTGAACATCATGGTCAAAGTCAAAATGCTTTAGATTTAGGTCTTGAAATTATTCAACACATGCGTGATTTAGCAGATGAACAAACTAAGAAAGTAGGATTAAATTTCTCGCTATTTTCAACCCCTGCTGAAGGTTTATCTGGTAGATTCGTTAATATAGATAAAAAGATCTTTGGTGAAATTCCTGGTGTGACCGATAAAGAATACTATACAAATAGTTTCCATATACCAGTTAATTTCCCTATATCTGCAGCAAAGAAGATCGAAATAGAGGGTAAATTCCACTCTTTATGTAACGCAGGTTCCATTACATATGTAGAGCTAGATGGTGATTTAACAAAGAATACCCAAGCTTTTGAAGATATTATTCTTTATATGAAAGATTGTGGTATAGGTTATGGTTCTATTAACCATCCTGTTGATAGATGTCCTGTTTGTGGCTATGTTGGTATTATTAACGATGTATGCCCTAAATGTGGACGTAAGGATGGCGAGGGAGTAAGTATTGAACGCTTAAGTAAAATTGGCGTTGAATGTATTTGTAAATAATTTATATTAGGTAGTTAAGGAGCTTTATTGTTATGGTAACTAGATTACACTCTAAAAATGGCATCGTAGGTGAGGGTGTTAAATTTGAGAGAATTAGAAGAGTGACAGGTTATTTAGTGGGTACTTTAGATCGTTTTAATAATGCAAAACGAGCAGAAGAACACGATCGCATAAAGCATATGCACTTAAATTAGGTCTTATATGGATTTATCTATATTAGATGAGACTTATATACGAATAGCAGGTATCGTTGATGAATCTATAGTTGACGGTCCTGGTATTCGTTATACCATATTTACACAAGGCTGCCCTTTTCGCTGTAAGGGCTGCCATAATGTACAATCTCAATCTCTAACAGGAGGTTTAGAGGTAACATTACGTTGTTTATATGATGAAATAAAAGCAAATCCTTTAATAAAAGGTGTTACCTTTTCAGGAGGTGAACCTTTTATTCAAACAAAACCATTAACTATTCTCTCTAAAATATTAAAAGAAGAAAACTACTCTTTATGGTCATATACTGGCTATATTTATGATAAATTATTAGAAGATAAAGATCGTTTTGAACTTTTAAAATTTTTAGATGTTGTTGTTGATGGTCCTTATGTTGAAAGTAAAAGATCTTTTGATATAGATTTTAGAGGCTCAACAAATCAAAGACTAATCGATGTTCAAAGATCTTTAGATGAAAATAAAGTTGTTTTATTAGAAGGTTTTATCTAGATCTTACATAATGGAAAAGTCTAACAATAATGATCACAAAATTGTAGTATGTAGAGCTTGTGATCATATTATTCATGTAACTAATAAAGAAGGCGTAAAATCCTCCTGTCCTATCTGTAAAGCACCTCTTAGTACTTACAATACCTCTCTACAGAAAGTTGCTATTGTTGCTATTGCTGCCCTTATTTTAATATTGCCAAGCTTATTAGAACCATTTTTATCTGTTAGTGTTTTTGGTATTAAAAAAGATGTTGCTTTAATTTCTATTTTTTCTATTTTAAAAACAGATTGGTCTATTCTTTTATACGTTTTTTCTTTTTTTGCAATTGTATTGCCTATAGTTATGCTCTACATTATTGTACTTGTAGGCTATTTCAATATAAAGGTTACTAAATTTCTTTGCAATTTATACTCTTTCTCCCACTTCTTTTGCATGGTAGATGTATTTGTTTTAGCAATATTAGTAAGTCTTATTAAGATAACATCTTTAGCAAAAGTTGAATATCATATAGGCTTTATTTTAAATTTCATCTTTGCTATTTTGCTTATTTATTGTTACTCAAGATGTAGACCAAGACGACTTTGGGATATGCTTAAAGCTTCTAATTTAGATGAAAGTCTTATAGGTCATAGAGCTTTAGATAAAAATGTATTTTTATGTAATCACTGCTTCTTTGCCTTTAAAGGTGAAAAAGAAATAGAAACTTGCCCTCGCTGTGGTAAAAAGTTAAAAAAAAGAAGCAAACATATATTACAAAGAGTTTTATCTTTGTTATTTGCAGCTATTATCTTATACTTGCCATCTAATATGTATCCTATTATGTTTACAGAGTATATTGGTAAAAATATGGGATCAAACATTATAGATGGTGTAATTGCTCTTTGGAATTTGAATTCAAAATTTGTGGCTATAGTTATCTTAACAGCCTCAATCTTTATTCCAATTTTTAAGATCTTAGCTATTTCATATTTAATCTATAGTGTTAAATTTACTAATTTAAAAAGACCACATAATTTATCTTTTTTATATAGATTAGTAGCATTTATAGGTAAATGGTCAATGATAGATGTTTTTGTAGTAGTAATCATGACCTCTGTTGTTAGATTTACAGGTTTAATTGTTATTAATCCAGGTTTTGCCATTATTTCTTTTTGCTCTGTTGTTATTATTACAATGTTTGCAGCAGAAGAGTTTGATGAGAGATTAATTTGGGATAGGTATTATGAGCGAAAATGATAAAAAAGAAGATAATGCAAAAAGTAAAACATTAGATAATGCAAAGGCTATTGAATCTAAATTAAGAAGTATAGGTTTTATTTGGCTTATACCTTTAATTGCTCTTTTAATTACAGGTATTTTAATTTGGGATAATACTATAAATAAAGGTCCTACTATTGAACTACATATTTCAAAGGCAGATGGTCTTGTTGAAGGTACTACCCTTGTTAAAACACGCTCTGTTCCTGTAGGTCGTGTAGAGGGTATATCCTTATCTAAAGATTATAAAGAAGCTATTGTTAAAGTTCAGATGTATCCAAATACAGATGATCTTATAAAAAAAGACTCACAATTTTGGATTGTTAAACCAAGAGTTGAAAATACAGGTATTTCAGGATTAGATACATTACTCTCTGGTGCATATATTGAGATGAGACGAGGGGTATCTGAAGATGAGGATACTTCATTTGAACTTTTAGAAGAACCACCTCTAAATACTGATAATAATGAAGGTATGTTTATAGAACTAGCATCAGATGCTAGAAAGAAATTAAATAAAGGTGATGTAGTTTTATATAAAGGAGTTATGGTAGGTTCTGTAACTTCATCAACTCTTGATTTTCTAAATAGATCAATGAGCTATCAAATTTTTATTAAATATCCATATACAAAACTATTAAACTCAAATACAAAATTTTGGATCTCAAGTGGTATTGATATAAGTTTTGATGCAGATGGTTTTAAACTTAATACAGAGTCTTTAGATAGTATTATTAAAGGTGGTATTGCCTTTGATAATATTAGAACAGATAGAGAACTTAAGTTTGCAAATAATGAAGTTCATACCCTTTATGCTGACTATAATAAAGCTCTTCTTAGCTCCTATAGTAATGGTGTTAAGTATGTAATTATGGTTAAAGATACTATAAAAGGACTTAAAATTGGCTCTCCCGTATATTTTAAAGGTATAAAAGTAGGCGAAGTATCTCAATGTCCTTGGTATAAAAATGAGAAATATGATGTTTATTTAGATGAAGAATATATTCCTATTATGATCTCTATTAATGTTGATTATGATAATAAGGAATCTTTAGAGGATTTTCTTGATAAGAAGATAGCCTCAAAACGTCTATGCTCATCTATTAGCCTTGCAAATCCTCTTACTGGTGAAAATAGAATAGACCTATCTTATACAGCTGAAAAATGTTATTTATACTCTAAAAAATTTAGAGATTTATATGTAATTCCATCTTTAAATTCAGGCAATTTAATTGCAGAGATGCAAAGTTTAATTGCTAACTTAAATAAGATTGATACAGAAGGAATTTCTAATAATCTAAATAAATCTCTAGAGAGTTTAAATAAAGCTTTAGATACCTTAACTAATAGTGCAGAGACATTTAATAAAAAAGATGTTCTTGGTAGTTTAAAATCTACATTAGATAGCTTAAATGAAACTATAAAAGGGTATGGTCCTAAGATGGAGATTAATCAAGAATTATTAAATTCTATTAAGAATTTAAATAAGATTTTAGATAATATAAATCCAGCTACTACAGTAATAGGACAAGATCCTAGTGCTTTATTCTTTAATAAAGATAAAGATCCTGATGTAATTCCAAGGAAGTCACATGAAAAATAAAAGTCTTTCTTTAATTTTTGTATTAGCTTTAAGTTCAACTTTAGTTGCTTGCTCTTCATCTGATATTACATATGAAAGATATTGTTTAACTCAAGATGTTAGTGCAGAGGCATTAACATCTAACTATGATGTGCATATTTATTTACAAGATTATCTAAATGTAGGGGGAATTGTAATACAAACAAACGATCTCTCTTTACAAGAATCTGTAAAAAGAAGATGGATATCATCTATTGATAATCAACTGTCCATCTTATTTAAAGATATTCTTATAAAGAAGAAGATGAACAAGTCTTATAAGTATGAACTATATGTCTCAAATTTTCATGGTACAGAAGATGGTTTTGCTAAAGTCTCTTTATTCTTAAAGATTTATGATGCAAAGCAAAAGCTTATAAAAGAAAAAGAGTTTAGCTCAAAGACAGAGATTAAAGAAGATGGATATGACTCACTTGTAAATACATTAAAAAGTGAGTTTATAAGACTTTTAAGTTCTATGTAATTTTAGATAAAAATATTAGATCTCTTATATAACTCCAAAATAGTAAAGCTAGTTTGGAGTTATGTGCTAATCTTTAAATGTTAGGGAATAGATTATAAAAATCCTCATTATGTATTTCTACATTGTTAAAGATATAGCTCAAATCCTCTTTTAGCTTATTTCCAAAGTAAATTAAAGCTACTGTATGCTTATTTGATTCTGATGTCATTATATAACCATTTGTTTCTTTTGCTATAAATTCTAAAGTTAGCATATCGTATTTATTTTCTGCTTTTACAATTTTAAAATCAGTTAATTTATTCTTTAAACTATCTACATAAGATAGAGCTAAAGCATTAGCATTTTTCTTATCTAAAACTATCTCATAACCTATATAAGAGTCTAATTCTTTATTTTTAAGCTCAAAATTTATATTATTTTTATTTTGTTTTATAGGATAAAGAAGAATCCAAGGTTTTTCTATTTCTAGATTAAAGTTTTTTGTCTTTATTGTTACTGTATTTGCAAAAACATTACTTATACTAAAAAACATAGTAAGTAGTAATAAAAACTTTTTCATAAAAATAAAACCTCACACATTTATATTTTGTCATTTGTAGTACATGTGAGATTTACGTTCTTCTTTATAAGAAAGCACTTTGTTTTTAAGTGTAACGTAAAAATACCATGAACTTCTTTTTGTTTATATTTTACCTACTTTTACTAGACAATTATAAAGAGAGGGCTTTTTTAGATAAAAAAAAGATAACCTATGTATATAAGTTATCTTCTTTTTAGTTTTTTTATTTATTATTTTCCAATACAGAATGTAGAGAAAATAATACCTAAAATATCATCTGATGTAACTTTACCAGTTATTAAACCTAGGTTATCTTGAGCTATAGCTATTTCACGTGCACATAAGACTAAATCGCCAAACTCTAAAATAGAAATAGCACGCTCTATTGCTTCTTTTACTTCTATTAAAGCACTAACATGACGACGTCTTGCAGAGAATACACCCTCAATAGGCATAATACCTAAAGCATGAATTAACTCTTCATGAAGTTGTTTTAAACCATCTTCAGTCTTTGTAGATGAAGTTATCTTTTGTAAAGATGCAAAATCACCACTAGATAACATATCTCTAGTTTCTATATCTTCTTCTAGATCTGATTTTGATTTAACAACAAAAATAGGTGTCTTATCATCTATTTCTTTTTTAATATTTGATAAGGTAAGTTGTGCTTCGTGAGCTTTTCTTGAAGAATCTACAACTAAAAGAACTAAGTCAGCTTTCTTTAATACTTCTTTAGCTCTTTTAATACCAATAGCTTCAATTTCATCACTTGGAGTATCTCTAATACCAGCTGTATCTGTAATTGTTACAGGAATACCACCTAACTCTATATTTACAGATAGTAAATCACGTGTAGTACCAGGTATATTTGTAACAATAGCTTTTTCAGAACCAGCAAGTGCATTTAATAGACTTGATTTTCCTGCATTAGGAGAGCCAGCAAGGACTATATTTGCACCTTCGTTTAGTTTGATACCATATGATGCTATTTCAATGGTTTTTGAGGTTCTATTGAGTAGATTTTCTAAGTTTTCTTTAGCTCGACCTGAATCAAAGAAATCTTCATGCTCTTCAGGGAAGTCTAAACATGCCTCAATTCTTACTCTAAAATGAGTTAGCTCTTCAGTTAATTCATTTAGTTTTGAGGCAAAAACACCATCTAATGAGGCAAAAGCAGCTTTAGCTGCACTATTTGAGCTTGCTGAAATTAAATCCTCTACAGCCTCAGCTTTAGTTAGATCTATCTTACCATTTAAAAAAGCTCTTTTAGTAAATTCACCTTTTTCAGCTTGTCTTATTCCTTTTATTTTTAAAACAGCATCAAGAACTCTTTGTGGAACAATGTTACCACCATGTCCTTGAAACTCTACAGTATCTTCACCTGTATAGGAATTAGGACCTTCAAAAAAGATTACTACGCCCTCATCAATAACCTCATCTGCATCTCTAAATTTTTTAAAGTATACATAACGAGATTTTGGATTTTCTATATTAGAGATTTGTTTTAAGGCCTCTCTTGCAAGAGAACCTGACACCCTAATAACGGCAATGCCACCGCGGCCTTTGGCGGTGGCAATTGCAGCAATTGTATCTAAATTTGACATTTAAATTATTTTATGCCTTTTTTTCTTTTATATGTAAACCTTTCTTCTCAAGTTGTTTGTAAATAATAACTTGTTGGAAGATGGTGAAAATATTTGATACTAGCCAGTAAATTGTTAGACCTGCAGGGAATGTACAGAACATGAAAGTAAATACTAATGGCATAGCCATAATAACCTTTCTTTGTACTGGATCAGTTACAGGTGTAGGTGACATTTTTTGGATAAAGAACATTGTAATACCATAAAGTATAGGTGTTACAAAGTAAGGATCATATACAGATAAGTCAGTAATCCATAAAATGAAAGGAGCATGTCTTAATTCTGTAGATTCCATTAATGTCCAATATAAAGCAATAAAGATAGGCATTTGAATTAATAATGGGAAACAACCACCAAGAGGATTTACCTTCTCAGTTTTGTATAATCTCATTGTTTCTTGACCTAGCTTTTGCTTATCATCTGCAAAACGCTCACGTAACTCTTGTAGCTTAGGTGCAAGTAGACGCATCTTAGCCATTGAAGTATATTGTGCACGTGTTAGAGGGAATAGAAGACTTCTTACAATTAATGTTAAAACAATAATTGAGAAACCCCAGTTACCAATAATACCATGAATAAATTCAAGGATCTTATATAGAGGAATTGAGATAAACCATAACCAACCATAGTCAACAGTTAGATCTAAGTTTGGAGCTAATTGCTCCATATCATCTTGTGACTTAGGACCTATCCACATCTTTGATGTGAACTCATAGGTGCTATTGTTTGCAATGTTTACTAAATTAGTTCTAATACCGATAATAGCATCACGTTTATCCTTTGTAGCACTTGTATAGATAACGTTTTTAACTTGTTCGCTATCATTACCAATCCAAGCTGTTACAAAGTAATGTTGAATCATAGCAACCCAACCTGCTTTAGTTTCAACATTGATATTTTGTTTATCTTTAGCTAAATCGATAATATCATCAAATTTCTCTTTCTCATATCTTGAATTTTCTGTTGAGTATGCACTACCTCTATAAGCACCTGCAACCATTAATCCATTTGATTCTTCCATATGAGAAATATCAGAAGTTTGTTTTAATTGACCATAAAAGCCCATAGTTAATGCACGACCTGACTTATTATCGATATCGTATGCTACATCAACATTATATTTGCCTCTATGTAAGGTATAAATTTTCTTATAAATTACACCATCTTTTTCAAAGTTTAATACAGCACTAACACTATCTTGACCATCTTCTAAAACAAAAGATTTTTGAGATACTGTATATACAGGTCTTTCTTTTTGATCAGGACCATCTTTACCGATTAAACCAGATTGAGCTTGGTAAATATAATTAGGTTTTGTCATTAAAAGGTGGAATGGATCAGTTTTGTTTTGCTCTTGTAAAACTTTTAAAAGTTTTGCATCTTCAATATCACCACCTGCTAGGCTGATTTGAAGTTTAAGAACATCACTTTCAAGAGTAATACTTTCGCTAATGGCTGAGTTTGTAACCATTGTGTTTACTAGCTCTGCTTGTCTAGCTTCCTCTTGTGCACGTTGAGTTGCTGAAATCTTATCTGCTTCCCATGCCCAGAAAATAAATAGAGAGAGAGCAAGTAAAAGAATAAATAATATATTTCTCTGTTGTTCCATTTTTATTCGCCTTATGGCACCTTTTTATTTGGGTTTTTAGGTACGTAATCAATTCCACCTGGATTCAAAGGGTGACATTTACATAGTCTTTTTGAACCAAGGTAAACCCCTTTTACAATCCCCCATTCCTCTATAGCTTCAAGTGTATACTGTGAACAACTAGGATAGAAACGACAACGTTGACCTAGCATAGGACTAATTAGTTTTTGATAGGTGCGAATCATTAAGATTGCGGATTGTCCAATCGGTGAGATATTTTTTCCCATAGTTTCAGTAGAGTTGAATTTAGTTCTTGATTGCTTAAATCACCAATTGTAGGTTTAGCAAGAAAAACTACATCTATATTAGGAAGGGCATGTTTAGAAATTCTAAAGGTCTCACGAACGATTCGTTTAACTCTATTACGCCAAACTGCTCGTTTTAAGACCTTTTTAGGTACAACAAGTCCGAGCCGTGTCTCGGTATTTTCTTCTTTCTTTAAAGCAAGAATAACAATTCCCTTTGCACTAGCACGGACTGTGTTGTGTTTGAATACCTTATCATATTCAAGAGAGGTCAAAAGTCTTGATTCTCTCTTAAAGGTATTATTAGCCATTAACTGTGGTTAGACGCTTACGGCCCTTTGCACGACGACGTGCTAGAACCTTACGGCCATCAGCTGTTTTCATACGTGAACGAAAACCATGTGTACGCTTGCGCTTTAAAACGTTTGGCTGAAAAGTACGCTTCATTTGTTACTCCAATTTGACGGTACTCTACCGCCTTTATTTATTCATTTATAATTAGATTTTTTAAATAAAAGGTAAATATTACACCTTTTTAAGATGGAATATTTTACTATTTAATTAATTCTTAAGCAATAGTAAATATATGGTATGATCTGTAAACTAAAGTATTTTATAGATCGGATATTAAAAATGGACATAGTTCAAATTTGGAATGATGCTGTTAGAAATATTGTAGATTCAAAGGAGAACATCCAAGAAAAGACTATAATTCAATTATTTTGTGCACAAGTTATGTTGTCCATAGATAACAGCAAAATTCATTTTTTTTGCAATTCTATGTATATTTATAATTTATTTTTACCATATGTTGGATCTTTTTATGAGGAAATAAAAAGACTAACAGGTAGAAATGATTTTGGTATATCTATAGAAATTGGTTCTGCTACGATGCCAGGTGTAACTCAACCACCTCATCCTGGTATGCCTATGCAAAATGTAGAGGTTACATCTAAAACAAATGAATTTGCAGCACCTAATCAAGCTTATGAAACTAATAATAGTTCTGCATTTGAAGAAGAGTCTCCACTTGTAGATGTTAAACCAACTGCTCCAAAAAAGAGAACAACTTCTAAAGCAAAAGTTCAAGTAAAACAAGAACCTATAATACCTGCAGAAGAGGAAATTTTACCTGAAGATGAGATTAAACCTTTTGCAGTAGATGATAATGATAATCTTAATCTTTTTGCAAAAGAGATTGATTATTCTATTGATGATTTCCAAATCATTGATGAACCTGTTCTTCCTACATCTGCTACACGTTCTCGTAAGAAAAAAATTAGTAGAACAAAGAAACAAACAGATTGGACTGATAATTATGAACAAGGAAGTGAATCTATTTTTGTTGATAATACTGTAAATAGTAATTTTAGAACAAATATAGATTCTTCTATACAAAGACAAGTGCAAGGCCAAAACCAAGCATATAATCAATATGCTCAAAACATAATGTTAAATAATGGTGGTCTTGTTTCACCTACAAGAAATAATAGAAATAAAATAGCCGATCTTGCTAATTCTATACACAGTAAGTTTTTAAAGAATGATATTATAAATCCTTTAAAAACTTTCGATAACTATGTTATTGATCCTGAAAATAAGATTTTATATGCAACAGCTATGGCTGTAGCTGAAAACCCAGGCACAACTAGTTATAACCCATTATATATGTATGGTGGTTCAGGTTTAGGTAAAACACATTTACTTTTTGCAATAGCAAATCAAATCTTAAAAAATAATCCTAATGTTAAATTGTTATACACAAGAGCAGAAAAGTTTATTCAGCACTATGTTGAATCAATGACAACAAAACAAATGCATTTTCAGGATGTTTATACATCTTATGATGTATTTATTGTTGATGATATTCAAAGCTTTATAAAAGCTGAAAAAACTAGGGATGCTTTTTTCGATATTATTGCAGAGTTTATTGATAAACCAAGTAAACAGTTAATTTTAGCATCAGATGTAAGTCCAAGTAAGCTTAAAGGTTTTTCTCAACGTTTAACTACTAGATTTGGATCTGGCGTATGTTGCGAAGTAATTCCTCCATCTAGTGAAACTAGAATGGCTATCATTTTAAAAAAATGCCAAGAGTTAAATATTCAATTTAGCCAAGAGGTTATTCAATACATCGCAAATAATATAAGAACAAATGTAAGAGAGATTGAAGGAGCTATCAAAACATTAAATTCAAGAAAAGACGTTTTTCACGGAGAAATAACATTAGAACAAGCTGAACTTGCATTAAACTCAATTGTAAATAACACAAATGCAGAATGTTCTATTGATTATATAAAACAAAAAATTTCAGCTGAATTTGGTGTCTCTATTAGTGATATGGAATCTGCAAGTAGGAAGAAAGCAGTATCCTTAGCACGTTCTATGTCTATGTCATTAATTAGAGAATTGTTGCCAACTACATCTTTAGCTGATATTGGTCGTGCATTCAATAAAGATCATAGTTCTGTTCATGAAGCTATAAACAGAATTAATAAGAAAATGAATCAAGATCATGAGTTAGCTTTAAATTATAAAAGATTAGCTTCAATCTTAAAGAAAGATTAAAAAATCAATGAGGAGTAGTAATGAAATTTAATGTATCTGTTAACAATATTTCTAAAGTTGTTGGAAAGTTAGCAAGCCTTGCAGGTGGTTCATCAGAGCAAGATAGTATTCAACAAAATATCTATTTAGAAGTTAGTGGAGATTTTTTAACACTAAAAGCAACTGATGGTTCTAATGAATTAACAGCAATCATAGATATTCAAGATAAAACATTATATGAAGAGGGTGCAACAACAATTAATGCACAAAAACTATCTCAAACTCTTTCTGTAATGCCATCAGATACTTTATTAAGCTTTACATACAATGAAGATAATGAAGAAGCTGAGATTGTTACTGATAGTGTTAATGTAAAACTACGTACTAAAAATGCAGCAGGTTTCCCTGTATTTGGTGCAGATGAAAGTGAACTATCAAGTTCTTTAGTTTTACAACAAGATCAATTAAAAGCTTTAATTGATAAATCTTTATTCTGTGTTCCATCAGAAGACTTTAGAGATTACTTAAAAGGTGTACGCTTTGAAGGTGAAGAAAATACTTTACATGTATTTACATCAGATGGTCATAGAATAGCTATCTTAAAGACAACTTTAAAGAGTAAGTTATCTTCATTTTTAGGTGTGTCTATTACTAAGCGTTGTGTTGCAGAGATGCAAAAGCTTTTATCTAATACAAGTGAAGAAATCTCTTTAAATTTCAGTAAAAACTATGTTGTAACTAATATTTCAACAGCTATTGGTAAGTTTAAATTAGCATCACGCTTAATTAATTGCCAATATCCAAATGTAAGATCTGTTATTCCTAAGGTTGCTACATTTATAAATATTCCAACTAAAGAGATGAAAGAAAAACTAAATTGTGTTGCTATTTTATCTAATAAGAAATTTGTAAGTGTACTTTTAAACTTCCAACAAGATCTTCTTGCTCTAAGAGCTGAAAATTTAGAACACGAGGTTGCAGAATCTCAACTTAAGATAGATTATGCAGGCGAAAATATTGAAATTTCTCTAAATGCAAGTTATGTATTAGATAGTTTAAATACTATAGAGTCAGATAATGTTTGCTTTAGTTTTGCAAAGAATTTTGCTCATGCTGTTATTGAGCCTGATCATAATTATAAGAGTGAATTAGATATTGAATCAAAATATATTATTTCAAGAATTATTGTTTAGTTTTATATGTTTTTAAATAGATTATTAATCAATAATTTTAGAAATATAAGTTCTTGTGATATTAAATTATCACAAGGATTTAATTTATTTTATGGAAAGAATGGAAGTGGTAAGACTTCCATTCTTGAATCTATATCTTATTTAGCTCTAGCACGTTCATTTAGAGGTACAAATCCTACACAACTAATACAACATGGTACAAATCAATTTACCTTGTTCTCATCGATTTTAGATGATGATAGTAAAATTACAAATAATATAGGAATACTTAGAGAGAAAAGAAATAATTTTGAGATATCTATAAATGGTAATAAGATTAAAAGAATATTAGATATCGTAGATTTAATTAGTTTACAAATAATTCATCCTCAAGGTATAGATCTTATCTTAGATGGCCCTGAACTTAGACGTAACTTTATAGATTGGGGTGTTTATTACTCTAATCCTAAGTTTAAAAAATGCTTTTATGCTTATAAAAATAACTTAAAACAAAGAAATGCTCTTTTAAAAAGTAAATGCTCTTTAGCTGAATTTGAGTTTTGGGATAATTCATTGGCAAATTTAGCTGTAGAAATTAATAATATGAGAGTATCTTATATTCAAAATTTAAGTATTTTTTTAAATGAAATTATCGAAGAATTTTTACCAAATTTAAAGTTTAAATTTACACTTTATTCAGGTTGGGAAAATAGCTTAGATCTTAGAAGTATACTTGCGTCTAACCTTGAAAGAGATAGGCTTTTAGGGTATACTTGTAACGGTTGTCATAGAGCTGATTTAAGGATAAAAGTTGACTCATTTTCAGCATCATCTGTATTGTCTAGAGGACAGTTAAAATTACTCGTTTGTGCAATGCGTTTAGCTCAAGGGTTACTTTTTAAAAATCAAACAGGAAGGAATTGTATTTTTCTATTAGACGATTTAAATTCAGAACTTGATATTAATTCACAATCAATCTTATTAAAGTTTTTACAAGATTGTAAAAGTCAGGTTTTTATAACAAATATAGATAAAGAAACACTTATCCCTAAAGGAACTGATCTTAGTACTTTTCTTATAGAAGATGGTTCAGTTTTTGTAAATAATTAAGAAGTTGAGGTTAAAATGTCATCATCAGAAACAAATTATGGTGCTTCTTGTATTAAGGTTTTACATGGTCTTGAGGCTGTAAGAAAGCGCCCTGGTATGTATATTGGTGACACAGATGATGGATCTGGTTTACATCACATGGTGTTTGAAGCAGTTGATAACTCTATTGATGAGGCTTTAGCTGGTTTCTGTACTGAGATTTATGTAACAATATGTAATGATGGCTCTGTTAAAGTAAAGGACAATGGTCGTGGTATTCCTGTAGATATTCACCCAGAAGAGGGAAGATCTGCAGCTGAAGTTGTTATGACTGTACTTCATGCAGGTGGCAAGTTTGACTCTGATTCATATAGTGTATCAGGTGGTCTTCATGGTGTAGGTATTTCTGTAGTAAATGCACTATCAGATAAACTTGTTTTAAATATTTGGAGACAAGGTCATAAATGGACACAAACCTATTTAGATGGTGGTAATCCAGAAAAACCACTTGAAATTATAGGTGATACAGAGGATACAGGTACTGAAGTTCAGTTCTATCCAAGTCCTGAAATCTTTTCAAATACCTCTTTTGATTACAATATTCTAGCTAAAAAGTTAAGAGAATTGTCTTTCTTAAATGCTGGTGTAAAGATAGTTTTAACAGATGAAAGAGAAAGTCCTGTAAAAACACATACATTCCATCATAATGGTGGTATGAATGAATTTGTAGCGTATCTAAATAAAGGTAAAACACCTTTAAATGAGAAAATCTTCCATACATCAAAAGTATGTGATGGCAGAATTCAAGTTGAAATAGGTATGCAATGGACAGATGGTTATAGTGAATCTATTTTCTGTTTTACAAATAATATTCCACAAAAAGATGGTGGTACTCACTTAGCAGGTTTTAAGAGAGTTTTAACAAATACATTTAATAGCTATTTAGAATCTCATGGTTATAACAAGAAATATAAAGGCAATACTCAAGGTGAAGATGCACGTGAGGGTTTAACTGCTGTTATTTCTATTAAGATGCCTGATCCTAAGTTTTCATCTCAAACAAAAGAGAAACTAGTTTCATCAGAGGCAGGTAATGCTGTAAGCTCTGCAATGGCTGATAAATTAGTTGAATTCTTAGAAGAAAATCCAAGTGATGCAGATATTATCTGTAATAAGATTATTGAGAGTGCTAGAGTACGTGAAGCAATGCGTAAAGCACGTGACCTATCAAGAAAAACAGGTAAGCTTGATATAAACTCATTACCAGATAAATTAGCTTCATGCCGTGAAAAAAATCCAGCATTATGCGAACTATTTATTGTAGAGGGTGATTCTGCAGGTGGTTCAGCAAAGGGTGGTAGAGATTCTCAATTCCAAGCAATTTTACCTTTAAGAGGTAAGATTCTAAATGTTGAAAAAGCTCGTTTTGATAGAATGATTCAATCACAACAAGTTGGTACTTTAATTACTGCTTTAGGTTGTGGTGTAGGTAAAGATGAGTACAATCCTGATAAATTTAGATATCATAATGTTATTATTATGACTGATGCTGATGTTGACGGTGCTCATATTCGAATTTTATTATTAACATTCTTCTATAGACAAATGCCTGAACTTATTGAAAGAGGTTATGTATATATTGCTCAACCTCCTTTATATAAGTATGAGAAGAAGAAGCAAGTTGTTTATGTACAATCAGATAAAGAAGCACTTCAGTATAGAACTACTCTTGCTGTAGAAAATTCAGCTATCTATGTCAATAAGGATACTGCTCCTATCTCAGGTCTTGCATTAGAGAACTTATTTAAAGATTATAATAAGGTTATTTCAGCTTTACCTAAATTAAGTCAAAAACTTAATAAAGATATTATTCTTCAATTGATGTACAACAATGCAATTGATTTTACTAAGCTTAATGATAAAGATTATGTTTTAGATTGGACTTCATCCTTTATTAAGACACTACCTGCAAAATCAACTGAAGGTGTTTATTACAAGGCTGATGTATTCCATGATGAAGAGGATAACTCTTTCTACCCTCAAATTATTCATCATATTCATGGTCTTGATTATAACTATGTATTAAGCAAGAACTTCTATAATTCAACAGATTATAAACTTTTATTAAAGTTAAATAATCTTGTTAATGGTTTAATTGAAGATACTGGTTATGCAATGTCAGGCTCTAAATCAATGAATGTAACTAATTTCCATGAAGCTTATGAGTTCTTAATGAAAGAAGGCTTCTCAGGCGTTAAAATTCAACGCTATAAGGGATTAGGTGAGATGAGTGCAGAACAATTATCTGATACAACAATGAACCCTGATACTCGTACATTATTAAAAGTAAGTATTGAGGATGCTATGGAAGCAGATAGAATACTTTCTGAATTAATGGGTGAGGAAGTAGAAGCAAGACGTGTCTTTATTGCTGAAAATGCAGATCAAGCAACTTTAGATATATAGTCTAAATATTTATATTAAAATGAGCTGTGATAAAAAAATCACAGCTTTTTTTTTGGGTAAAATCGATCCTAATTAACTAATTTATAAAAATGTTGGAAACTAAAAACTTAATAAGTGTTAAATAAAAATATAAAAAAATTTTTATACATTAGAAAATAAAAAAGTTTTTAATTTATTTTTTATTAAAAATATATAGGATATAAAGATCATAATGAAACTATAAAAGATTCTCAATATAAGCAATATATTTATAAAAAATAAAATAGATATTTTTAAATAAAAAAGAATAAAAGGTTTTAGCTTTATAGTAAATTTACTTATAAACTTCAATAGAAGAAATTAGATCAATATAGGATAAAGATCATAATATAATTTAGTTGGAAAAATATTGTAAAGTAAAAATAAAAAGATAATACCAAAAATAAAGATCATAAAAAGTATTGTTGGGAAAATATAAGAGAAGTAAAAAAGAAAAAGAGAGCAGAAGAAATAAAGATCATAAAAAGTATTGTTAGGGAAAATATAAGAGAAGTAAAAATAAAAAAAGAGAGTAGAAGAAATAAAGATCATAAAAAGCATTGTTGGAAAATATAAGAGAAGTAAAAATAGAAAAGAGAGTAGAAGAAATAAAGATCATAAATAGTATTGTTGGAAAAATATAAGAGAAGTACAAATAGAAAAGATAGTAGTATAGGATAAATATAATAATAAAAGTTAGTAAACCAAAAATATTTAAAACTAAAAGTAGAAATAAATTATTTCTTAATAGGAGATAAAGAAATAATGTGCTTGTTAAAGCTAAAAATAAAATTTTATTTTTCTAAAAAAATATAATAAAGAGTAAATAACTAATTCTAATATATAGAATATAAAAGAAAGTTTTTAATTTAAATTAATTATAAACTTATAAAGGCTAAGAATAGCAAATATTATTTTATATAGTATTACTTTAATAAGTAATTAATAAGATCTTTTAGATTATATATTTATATATAAATTATTGTTATTTAGTATAAGTAGTAATTACTATTAGTAATTATACAAAATAAAATAAAGTAATATTATAAGAGAATCTTATATCTAAGAAATAATATAAACAAAAGAAATCTTTATTCACTAAGAGAAATAAAACTCTATATAGAGTAAATAAGATGACCTAAAAAAAAGAGGATATTGAATTTAATAAATAAGAGAAAATAGGGGGTAGTATATAAATAAAATTCTATATAAAACAAATAAAATGATTTAAAAAAAAAGAGAATATAGAGTCTAATAAATAAGAAAAAGAAGAGAGTTGTAGATGAATAAAGTTCTATGTGGAACAAAGAGAATAATTTAAGAAGATAATATGTGCTCTAATAAATAAGAGAAAGAAGAGAGCTGTAGATGAATAAAGTTCCATGTGGAACAAAGAGAATAATTTAAAAAGAGAATATTGAGTCTAATAAATAAGAGGAAGAAGAGAGTTGTAGATGAATAAAGTTCTATGTGGAACAAAGAGAATGATCTAAAAAAAGAGAATATTGAGTCTAATAAATAAGAGAAAGCAGAATGGTGTACGATAAAAAGTTC
>JARHZF010000108.1 GCA_029258325.1 Anaerobiospirillum sp.
ATGATGAACAATTTATCTGATGAGGCAGGTGATGTTGAGAATATACTTCAAGATATTACAAATGCTGTAAGTGATGTAAATATGCAAATTACACAAATTGCAGCAGCATCTGAAGAGCAAACAGCAGCAACATCAGAAATTGCAAGTAATATTCAAAGCGTAACTAATAAGACTAATGATATTACAGGACGTATTCAAGAGTCAGTAGGTCTTATTGAAGATGGTGTTAATGTTTTAAATGAAGTAAAAGGTAATATGTCTTTCTTTAAACTTCCATAAATAAACTAAACTCATTTACTTAATAAAAAACAAAGCTTAAATAATATTTAGGTTTTGTTTTTTTTTATCAACTTTATTAAAAAATGAAGATTTTTTGTGGAGATTTTATCCATTTATACCATTTTTGTTCATAAACTTTTATAATTTTTCTAATAAAATTAGATACTTATTTATGTATATAGGTACATTATTTATTTTTTCCTTATATTGTAAAACTACTTTAAATATATTTTTATATAGGTTATGATTAGCATTTAAAAATTAACAAAATCATATTTTTTATAAACATGAAGTCAAATTATTTGGAGAGCCTTTTATGTCTTGGTTTCTTGCTTTAAGCGTTAGAAGTAAGATGATTTTTTCTTTTGGATTAATAATACTATTAACCATTATTATTTCTCTTATTTCTACTTACTCTTATATGTCATCTATAGACAATTCAAAAAGAATTGATATTATATTTTCTCAAGCTAATGCAAAAAGTATGGATGCTATGAATGCACTAACAGCAGTAGACGATCTTGCTCTTAGTGTCCTTTCACAAAGACATAAAGAATATACAGAAAATGATAAGGCTAACTTTAATGCAGAGCTTGATAGACTTTCAAATGATCTAATTAATAAAGTAAATCTTATAAAAGAAAATAGTTTAGGTCAGTTAACACCTCCATCTAGCTATACAGAGGATGTAAGAACATTAAAAAAATATGTACCTCTATACATAAGAAGTTTAAAGAATGTCACAATGCCTCTTTATTATCAAAATCATGAAGATGGTCTTTATAAATATTTTGATGATAGTCTTGAAAGTTATGATGTATGTTTAGCTAGTTTAAAGAGAATTGTAAAAGTACAAGGTGATGTTACCATCAACTATGCAAGAGAGGGTTCTGAATATACTTATTTATATATTATTGTAGGTATTAATTTATTATCTATAATAATTTGTTTAATTATATCTAAGGTATTAACAAGCTATATAACAGTACAGCTTGCAAAACAAATAAAGTATCTAACTTTCATGGAGTCTGGCAACTTTAAATTTGATGTAGAAAATAAATATAAAGATGATTTTGGTATTGCTATTAAAACCTTGGATAAAACCAGAAATTCTTTAGTATCTGTACTTAAAAAAATCATACAAAGTGCTAAGAAAAACGAAGAGTCTTTTATATCTTTAAGTGATTTAATGGATAATGTTGATATAAGTTCACAAAATATTCAAAGTCAAGCTTTAACTGTTGCAACAGCATCTGAGGAAATGCTCTCTACAACTACAGATATTTCAAAAAATTGTGAACTTGCATCAGATGAATCAAATAGATCAAAAGAAATTACAAATGATGGTGTCTCAAAAGTTCGTCATACTATAAATAGTATTAGAGAACAAAGTAGTGAGACAAAGGAAAATGCAGAAGTTATTGCAAAGCTTGCAAAACACTCTGCAGATATTTCATCTATTGTAAGTACAATTGAGGAGATTGCAGCTCAAACTAATTTACTTGCATTAAATGCAGCAATTGAGGCGGCTCGTGCAGGTGAGGCTG
>JARHZF010000147.1 GCA_029258325.1 Anaerobiospirillum sp.
ATAATGATACTTTTATTTCATGTATAAATAACTAAAATAGCATCTTAACTCAAGATCTTATATTATTATGTAATAATATCAACAAATAAGTTTATAAATAAAAAAAATGTATTAAAAATAACTTAATAAATTAGCAATTATATCGCATACTATATGATATATATTGTAACTAATATTGAAACATACAAGGATTAAAATAATGTCAAATAATCAAATCACTCCTCCTAGTTATAAACTAAATGATGAAGATAAAGAATTTATTTTAGAACAAATTGAAGGAGATCAATTTAAAGAATACTTTAAAAGATATGAAAAATACTTTTTGGAAATGAAAAAAGGATTTAGAGTTAAATCTCTTACCGATTCTCAGGCTTTAGAAATTGCAAAAGAAAATATAAATCATTCTTTTATAGTAACTTTTCTCTATATTGCTTTAAGTGCAGAAGTTGAGGACATCATAGAAAATGTCATCAGATTACAAAAAGCAGGTTTAGAAAAAAAAGCACTAGCAATAACTTTAGTGAACTCATATTTTATAAATAATGTTGATTTATATATAAAAGTTGTAAATTCATATCCTAATAAAAAATATCATATTAATGAGTTTGAAGAGGCAGAGTTAAAATCAACTATAGATTTTATTAAAAGTGATTTTAAATCTAAAGGAAATTTAGATAACTCTAGCACTTTTGAAGATTTAACAGAAAAGCTCTCTATAGCTAATCAAGAATTAACTAAACAAAGACAAGAGCAAAAAGAATTAAAGGAATTACTTGATAATAAAGAAAAAGAAATTAATGAATATAAAAAGAAACAAGATTTTTTAAAAGAAGAAAATAATATTAAATCTTTTGATGATACCAATCTATCTGTTCTTCCAAAAGTCAATGAAGATGAGACTATATCTTTATGTTTCAAATCTATAAGTAGAAATGATACTAAAATTCTCATTCGTTGTGCTGATTTTATAGATAATCAATTCCATTTTTTCCAAAAAGATATGGATAATATAGATGACATACAAAATACAGATGTAATCTATTATAAAGATGATCCTAATGATACTAGTCTATATGGCGTTTGGAAGTGGCATGTAGAGATAAATCAAAATGATGAAACTAAAAAGATTATCTTATCATCTCCTGCTAAGGATATTATCCCTATTGAAGTAATTTCTTTCCCATCAGTAGTCAATATTGATGAATTAATTGAGAATATAAAAAAGGGAATAAACTATAAACCTAATAGTTCTAAAATTATTTTTGCTATCAAAATAAAAGATGGCAAATATCAAGGTGTTTTATGTAATGATAAAATACTAGATATAAATAATGACACTATAACTTTTGCAAAAGATTGTTATTTTGTTCCTGCTTATGAATTTACTGATGAAGATGTTATTGACATAAAAACAGGTCTATCTTTTTATAGACATCTTTTTGCAGGTAAACCTCAAAGTATTCATAATGTAAAATCAGACGTTGATATAGTAAAAGAAGTTGTTACAAACTCACTTTCATGGTCTTATTGTCAATCAAGAAACATACTTCGTAAAGATTGGAAAAATATTAAAGAATTTACAAGCTTAATCCCTACTGTAGACATAATAAATAAGATTGAAAAAACTTGTTTTTGCTCTAAGGAAAAGGCTGAAGCTCTTTTAGATGATTATATAAAAAATGCTTGGAAATATATTGATATTGGTGGTTTAGAGGATGAAATTATTACCTCAGCTATTGCTACAAGACCAGAGCTACAAGAGCAATTTAAAGATCTTCTTTATGTTGATTGGAAAGCTAATAATCAAACTCTTTTACAAAATGCTCAAATAAAAATAGATGAAATTAATAAAGAAATAAATGCTAATAATGATCTTTTAATCAAGTCACAAAACGATCTTAATAAGATTAAAAAAGAAAAAGATGAGATCATGAAGTTTTTATCAGATAAACAAAAATTAGCAGATGATGTTAATAATCTTGTATCTGATAAGCTCAAAAAAGCACGTGAAAATGTAGTTGATTTTATTTCTAATCTAACTTTGTTTAATAGTACTACTTCTAATAATACAAAATCTGTAACTAAAGAAATAGCACCAATACAACAATATAATGTATATGATTCCATAAACAATCCTAATAAACTTAATTGTCATAAATCATGGAATGATGCTATAGAAACTTTAGCTATAGAACTACTAAATGCTGGTGTTTCAGAGCAATATAACAATAGTTTAGCAGCTTTTCTTTGTGCAGCCTATTACATAAAGCAACCTATTATCCTTATAGGACCTAATGCTATTGATATTGTTAAAGCTTTTAGCAAATCTATAGTTGCTAATAAACATGGTGTACTTTGTTGTGATGGTGAGTATAGCAGTAATATAATTGAAAATATTGGTAATAATGGTGAGAACATTGTTCTTATAAATAATATTATTACAAATAAGTGGATAACAAGAATACCTGAAATTATCTTTAATCAAGATATATTTTATGTAGCAACACATCCATATTCAGAAAATATTCAATTTGAGCCAAAAAGCTTATATAACTTTATGTTACCTTTATTTACAGAGCTATTTGTAGATAAAGCACCTAAACATAAAGATTTAAATAAAGAGTCTTTTGGTTATTTTGCAGATAGTTTCCAATTTGATACAAAAGCAAATACATCAATAGAAGAAAATACAATTATATATAAATTAGGTATAAATCAACTTATAAAAAATAAGTTGTCTTATCTTCTTAAAACATTGAAAGAAATTTATCCTAATCAAATAGATGAATTTTTATTCTTTTATCTTCCTATTTCTTATGCTACAAACTCAATTAATGAGTTGAAAACTATTGTTAGCGATAACTCAAATGGAATATCTATTTCTACAGAGTTAAATAAAAAACTTAAATATTTCTTAAGAGATATGAATAAATAAGTACAATCTAAAAATTGTAATTTATTTTTTATGTAGGTTAAACCTTATGTTCTAAACAAGGTTAGTTATAACCTATAAATGTTAAGAAAAATACAAAGCCTATAAGATATATTTTTATAGGCTTTTAAATTACATATAATTTGTACATTCTTCAAATTTCGACCTATATGGTTGAAAAAAGAGGTATTAGATAATTGATATATGTTATTTTCTAATATCAATAATTTACCATAGAAAAATAAAAATATGATCTTATATTTACACTATATTTTTGCAAAATTATTAAACCTTATTTTAAATTTTACTAAAAAAGAAGTGTATTTCATATCATATTAACCTAGTATATTAACTGCACATTTTATGTATTTTCTCTTATGAGCCTAAACAAGGGAAAGTGTTAGAGAAAAACTCTAAATGATCAAACAGCAAGGCAGACAAAAAACACAATATATGCAAAACCATACACAATGAATTACATAGTGGATAAAACATATATATCACGGAATATATAATAAAAGTGTGATTATTTTTACATAATTCCATATATTTATGTGATTTAGACTAAAAACCTCTTGCAGTTGAATATAATAAAAGCGTGAATGTAAGCTCTTTTAAATCAATAAAAAAGTGAAAGAGGATACCTATGGAACGGTTTATCTTAAACAAACTGCTTGAGTGGAAAAATTCCCCTTATCGAAAACCACTGTTCATAAAAGGCGTGCGTCAGGTTGGCAAGACGTGGATTTTGAAAGAATTTGGCAAACGATACTATGAAAATACTGCCTATTTTAACTTTGATGAAAATGAAAGGTACAAACAGTTCTTTGAAAACACAAAGGATGTGGATAGACTATTACAAAATCTGATGCTTGCCAGCGGTCAGAGGATTCTGCCAGAGAAAACTTTAATTATTTTTGATGATGTGCAGGATTGTCCTAAGGTCATCAACTCCATGAAATATTTCTGTGAGAATGCACCACAGTATCATATTGCCTGTGCTGGCTCCCTTCTTGGAATTGCTCTAGTAAAACCATCTTCTTTTCCTGTAGGTAAGGTCAACTGTATGCAGATTGATCCAATGACCTTCTCGGAGTTTCTAATTGCCAATGGAGATGAAAATCTTTATGAGTATTTGAAAACGGTAGATACACTAGAGCCAATTCCAGATGCGTTTTTTAACCCATTATATGAAAAACTTAAAATGTACTATGTCACTGGTGGCATGCCAGAGCCAGTCCTAATGTGGACAAAATATCGAGATGTGGAGGCAATGCAAGAAGCCATGTCTAGAATTATAGGAGCTTATGAGCGTGATTTTGCAAAACATCCAGATGTGCATGAGTTTCCAAAAATTTCCATGATTTGGAAATCCATTCCTTCCCAGCTAGCTAGAGAAAACAAGAAGTTTATATATAAGGTTGTCAAAGAAGGTGCCAGAGCTCGAGAATATGAGGATGCCTTACAGTGGCTTGTAGATGCTCGCCTAGTACATAAGATTTATCGTAGTAGTGCCCCTAACTTACCCATTGCTGCCTATGACGATCTGTCCGCTTTTAAAATATATCTAGTAGATGTGGGACTTCTTCGCAGACTGTCTCAGCTAGCTCCCACCGCCTTTGGCGAAGGAAATCGTTTGTTTTCGGAATTTAAGGAAGCCTTGACAGAGAACTTTGTACTACAGACGCTGATAACGCAGTTTGAAGTAATTCCTCGATACTGGACGCAGAGCAATCCACCTTATAAAGTTGATTTTATGATTCAAAGAGAAAACGATATTTTCCCTATTGAAGTAAAGTCAGAAACAAATACTATTAGCAAAAGCCTGAAGAAATTCAAAGAGCTGTTTCCTAATAAAGTAAAACTTCGTATTCGATTTTCTCTAGATAATCTAAAACTAGACAATGATATGCTAAACATTCCTCTATTCATGGCAGATAAGACCGATAGGCTAATAGGACTTGCACTCTCTCAACAAAAAAGCATTATTAGATAATTATATTAAAACATTGCTTAACTAGCATGTAGAGGGTATTTAATGCAAACAGCTTATAAATTTCAGTCTAATCTTTTAAAGACTATTAAGAGAGAAGATTTAGATGATTTTATACACATCTGAACATAAAATCATTAGATGTTATAGAGTAACTCATTAAATTATCAAAATAAAGGTTTTGACAATATAGTGCTTAATCTTTCAATGTATAGAAAACAAACTTGCAAGATAGAATGCTCTTTCACATAATCCTGAATCTTAATATAGGTAGCTTTGCTTATAGCAGAAGTCAGATCCATTTAGTTAAGATTCAGGTCCATATCAATATGATGTTAAGCTTTTTATACTTTTGACAATAATATTACTGTCTCTTCATGTGTTGTACGAGGGAACATATCAAATAAAGCCCACTTATCAATTTTATAGCCAACTTTTAATAGCTCAACTATATCTCTTGCTCCTGCATTTGGATTACATGAGATTAAAACTATTTTTTCAGGCTTCATTTGAGTTAAAAAGTGTGTAGCTCTTTTTGCTCCTGAACGACCTGGATCCATTACAACAATATCATATTTTTGCTTTGCAAAAATTTGATTTTCAAAAGTATCTTCTAAATCTGTATTTACAAATTGAACATTATCTAAATTATTTCTTTTTGCATTTTCAATAGATATATCAATCATAGATGTAACAATATCAACACCTACAACGTGTTTTGCTCTTTTAGCAAATGCAAGTGTGAAATTGCCAAGACCACAGAACATATCTAATACTGTTGACTCTTTATTAACTAAGCTTTCTTTTACCACAAAAGAAACTAAGGCATCATTTACTTCTTTATTTATTTGTACAAAAGAAGAAGGTAGACATCTTATGCAATTATCATCTACATTTATAAATAGCTTTTCCTCATTACATAAAACTTCTTCTTTTATATAAGTGCTACCATCTATTTCATGTTCTAAAGTTTGAGCTATAGAAATAGTAAAGTCATTTTCAAGGCCAAAGTTTTTAATTATTTCTCTATCTTTATCTAAAACTCTTTCACCTACACGAATTAAAATGCCAAGGCTACCATCTGAGTCAAGAAATTCAACATGACCTAATTTTTTCTTACATGCTAATGAATTAATTAATTTTCTAACGCTTTCTATAGCATCATTAATTCTACTAGTTAAAACCTTACAAGAATCAAAAGTTACAAGATCGTGAGATTTTTCTGATCTAAAACCTAAGATTATCTTTTTATGATCATTTCTAGTTGAGAGACGACAAGCTCTTCTATAAGCAATATCATTTGATTTAGCTATAAAACTAACTTCACCTAAATCATAATTGCAAAGTTTTTTAAATAATTTTTGAATACCTTTAACTTTAGCCTCAATAACCATATCAGTTGGTATGTATTCAAGTTTACAACCTCCGCATGTATCTAAAACAGGACAATCGCACTTTTTACGCTTATCTGATTCTTTTATAATTTTAGTAATACTTGCTGTTTGTACTTTATCATTTTTATTTTTAACTTGAACACGAGCAACTTCGCCTGTCATTATACCCTCGACAAACCAAGTCTTATTCTTTTCATCTTTACAAACACCACGACCTTGTAAATCAATGTCCTGACATTTAACTTCAAAAGCTTTTACTTTATCAATTTTCTTTTGTGGCTTATAAAAAGATACCATTTTACTTTCCCATTAGTTTTAAGTATTCACAATACATATCTTTACTTTTTATTTTTCTATTTCCAAGTAGAGATTTTATTATTGTTTGTGAAAGATACTTTGCTGTTTTTCTTGTTTGTGGATCACTATAATCTTTATTTTCTATTTTATTTAAGTGATAACCTGCAAATGAATCAATTTCATTAGATGTAGCTTTAAAACCTGTCTTATCAAGATAGATATAATAATCATTATCTTTTATTTTATTACCACCTATTTGTCTATAAGTAATGCCATAACCTAAACTTTCAAATAAAGTAAATTCAAAATCACGTAAAGCAATTTCTACATTTTGATTTAATCTTAAAAAGTTTAAAGTCTCTATATATTTTGCAAATAAGGTAGGTTCAGATTCTTTACTTTTAAATAAGTAATATAAAAGCTCATTTAAATATGTTGCACAAAACATATTTGGTAACTCAATTAATTTATAAGTTTCAAGAGCATAAAAATCACTTACATAAAATAGATCACCATAACCTTTTTTTAAGGTTATATTTAAAGGAATAAAAGGCTGTAATAAGCCTTTTATTAGATTTTTTTTTGATTTTGATGACTTAGCTATAGCACTTACTCTTCCATGATTTAAAGAAAAGAAGTCTATAAGTAGGCTATTTTCTTTATAACCTCTTGAATGTATTACATAACACGAATCAAAAGGCTCTAGATTTTGCATTATCTATCCTCAAAATCAGCATAGCCAAGACTCTTTAATGCTCTATCATCATCAGCCCAGCCAGCCTTTACCTTTACAAAGATATGTAAAAATACTTTTGTATCAAATAATTTTTCCATATCTATTCTAGCATCAGTACCTATTTTCTTAATTCGAGAGCCATTGTTACCAATAACCATCTTCTTTTGACCTGATCTTTCAACTAAGATAACAGCACTAATTCTTAAAAGATTTTCTTCTTCTTTAAACTCTTCTATTTCAACAGTAACGCTATAAGGTAACTCTTGACCCATTTGACGCATAAGTTTTTCACGAATAAGCTCTGCTGCCATAAATCTAGAAGATCTATCAGTTATGCTATCATCTGGAAAACAGTGAATACCATCTGGAAGAGAGTTTCTAATAATTGTCTTTAAATTATCTAAATTATCATTTTTAAGAGCACTTACAGGAATAATATCTTTAAAAGACACCCTTTTTGATAATCTTTCAATTAAAGGCAGTAATGTTGATTTATCTGCTATTTTATCTATTTTATTTAGTACTAAAACAACATCTTGTTTAACCTTTTCAACTTTTGAGAAAACCATCTCATCATCTTCAGTCCAAGATGTAGCATCAACTACTAATAAAATAAGTTCAACATCACCAAGAGCACTTTCAGCTGCTCTATTCATTAATCTATTAATAGCTCTTTTTTCTTCTTTATGTAAACCTGGAGTATCTACATATACAGTTTGATAAATACCATCTGTATCAATGCCTACAACTCTATTTCTAGTAGTTTGAGGACGGCGTGATGTAATACTAATTTTTTGACCTAAAAGGTGATTCATTAAAGTAGATTTACCTACATTAGGTCTGCCTATAATACCAACAAAACCAAACTTACTTTCTTGTTCCATAAATAAACCTACAAAATTATAATAATTTATTAGCTTTAATAAAATCTAAAGCTTTTTGAGCTGCAAGTTGTTCTGCCTTTCTGCGAGAAGAACCATAACCTGAAAACTTTTGTTTTATAAACTCAATAGATACTGAGACATAAAAAGTTTGATTATTATCAGAACCTGTTATGTTATCTACTGTATACATAGGTAATTTGAAGTGTCGAGATTGTAATAACTCTTGTAAGGTAGACTTAGGATCTTTTTGATTTACTTTTGGATTTATTGTAGTTAGGCGACTATCAAACCAAGTTAAAACAATTTCTTTAACTCTATCAAAATCATCATTTGTATCAAGGAAGATAGCACCAATTATTGATTCTACAGCATCTGCAAGTAAAGAATCACGACGTGATCCACCTGTTTTAAGCTCACCTGGACCTAATCTTAAAAAGTTACCTAGATTAAACTCACGAGCAATCTCAGCTAAAGTTGTTTCACGAACTAAAGTTGATCTCATACGAGTAAGATCGCCCTCAGGACACTTTGGGAATAAATCAAATAACTTCTTTGCTATAATCATTCCTAAGATAGAATCACCAAGATACTCTAATCTCTCATTATGTTCAGTACCATAACTTCTATGAGTTAAAGCTAAATTTAATAATTCTATATTATCAAAAGCATAACCTATCTTTATTTCTAAAGGATGCAAATGAAATGATTTGCAATTATCAGCCATTATTCTATTCCTCCAATTCTATCAAATCGAATATTGGAAGGTATCCATGATGGTAAAAAGTCTGTTTCATCTCTATCAAACTCTAAAGATAACCATACAAAAACAGCTTTTCCTTTAATATATTCACGAGGAACAAAACCCCAAAAACGGCTGTCTCTACTATTATCTCTATTATCACCTAAAGCAAAATATTGCCCATCTGGCACTACCCATGAACCAAAATCACGACCTGTTTGACGATAGAAATAACCTCTATGTTCTGGTGCATTTGGATTTATCATTATTTGATGATTACCATCTTCATTTAATAAAGTTTCTGTATAAACATTATAGCTTTCATCAAATGTTGATGTATTATCAATATAATTACCATTAGCAACTCTATGTACTAAAACAGGCTCTTTACAATCATTACCCTCACATTTTTGTTTTATATAGATATTTTTATCTTTATAAATAACTTCATCACCAGGAAGACCCACAACTCTTTTAATAAAATCAACTGATGGATCTTCTGGATATTTAAATACTATAACATCGCCTCTTTCTACATCACCAAATTTAATTATAGGTGCATTACTTAATGGATCTTTAAAGCCATAGCTCCATTTTGTTACAGCTATAAAATCGCCTGATAACAATGTTGGCATCATTGAACCTGATGGAATTCTAAAAGGTTCAATAATAAAAGATCTAAATATAAAAACAAATAAGATTATAGGAAACATTGAACCTATTTGACCTACTAAATTAGTAGGTTCTAATAGTTTTTTTATTTCCTTTTTTGTTGCATTAGGATTATTTTCCTTCAAAGCAACTACATTTTTAAGTCTTATAGGTCTATCTTTCTTTCTGTCATAAACATAACAAACAGCAGAAAATAATGTTGCTAAAATTAAAATTAGTGAAAATGTATTCATTATTCTTTACCAACCTTTAATATGGCTAAGAATGCTTCTTGTGGAACTTCTACACGACCTAATTGTTTCATTCTCTTCTTACCTGCTTTTTGTTTCTCTAAAAGCTTTCTCTTACGAGTGATATCACCACCATAACATTTTGCTAAAACGTCTTTACGCATAGCTTTTACAGTACATCTTGCGATAATTTGAGCACCAATTGCAGCTTGAATTGCAATATCAAACATTTGTCTTGGAATTAGTTCTTTCATTTTCTCAACTAAAGCACGACCTCTTGATTGAGATATTGATCTGTGAACAATAATAGCAAGAGCATCAACACGTTCACCTGCAATTAAGATATCTAAACGAATTAAATCGCCTCTTTCAAATCTCTTAAATCCATAATCTAAAGATGCATAACCTCTTGATACAGATTTTAATCTATCAAAGAAATCTAAAACAACTTCAGACATTGGTAGTTCATATGTAAGAGCTACTTGATCACCGTGATAAACCATATTTGTTTGAATACCACGTTTTTCTTGACATAGTGTCATAACAGAGCCTACATACTCAGATGGCATAAGCATACGACATTCAGCAATAGGTTCTCTAATTTCTTGAATATTGCTTACAGGAGGTAGAGCTGCAGGGCTATCAATATGAACTATTTCACCTGATGTTAATAAAATCTCATAAATTACAGTAGGAGCTGTAGTAATTAGATTTAAGTTATACTCACGTTCTAAACGCTCTTGAATGATTTCCATATGAAGCATACCAAGGAAGCCACATCTAAAACCAAAACCTAGAGCTTTTGAGTTTTCAGGTTCAAAGAATAAAGATGCATCATTTAAAGATAACTTATCTAAAGCATCTCTAAATGCATTGTAATCTTCTGTATCTACAGGGAACATACCTGCATATACTTGTGGTTTTACCTCATGGAAACCAGGTAGTGCCTCTGATGAACCATTTTTAGCATGAGTTATAGTATCACCTACAGGAGCACCATGAATGGTTTTAATACCACAGATAACCCAACCTACTTCACCACAATTTAAAATATTAACATCAACTCTCTTTGGTGTTGAAATACCTAATCTTTCAACTTCCCAAGTTTGACCTGTTGACATAACCTTGATTTTATCGCCTTTCTTTAAAGTACCATTTTTAACACGTACTAAAGATACAACACCTAAATAATCATCAAAGTATGAGTCAATAATTAAAGCTTGAAGTGGTGCATTTGGATCACCATTTGGAGCTGGAATTGTGTGTACTAATCTTTCTAATACATCAACAATACCAATACCTGTTTTTGCACTACATCTACAAGCATCTTGTGCATCTAAACCAATGATATCCTCAATTTCTTCAATTACACGTTCAGGTTCTGCTGCTGGTAAATCTATCTTATTTAAAACAGGAATTACCTCTAAGTTTAAATCAATAGCTTGATAACAGTTAGCTAAAGTTTGAGCTTCAACACCTTGACCTGCATCAACAACTAAAAGAGCTCCCTCACAAGCAAAAAGTGATCTTGATACCTCATAGGAGAAGTCTACGTGACCTGGAGTATCAATAAAGTTTAACTCATAAGTATTTCCATCTAATGCTTTATAATTTAAAGTAACAGCTTGAGCCTTAATAGTAATACCACGTTCTCTTTCAATATCCATTGAATCAAGAACTTGAGATTGCATTTCTCTATCACTTAAACCACCACAATGTTGAATAAATCTGTCTGATAAAGTTGATTTACCATGGTCAATGTGAGCAATAATTGAAAAGTTTCGTACAAAATCTTGGTTGTAATTAGAAGACATATTTGTTCCTGAGAATCTTTTTTAGAGATTTTTATAATTTAATTAGTTTATACAATTATCTTTTGGAAATAAGCACTAAAAAAGATGTATATTTCCAAAAGATATACCCCTAGATTTTATCAAATTTTATAAGAAAAAATAAGATTTTCAAAAGACTTGTTATATAACAATAACTTTAATATAAGAAGAAAAGGCAGTTATGGAATTTTATCTAAAAATAAAATGAAAAGATATAGGGCAAAATAGCTCGCCCTATAATATATATCTTAATCAAAATAATCGGAGTAATCTAACTCTTCCTCTTTATATTTTTTAGTTTTTCTTTTGTAATAGAAATAATTAAATGTAAAGCCAAGTTTAGTCAATAAAATTTTTTTTCTATCGTGATTACTAATCTTACTATGATGCTCCATAGTTTGTAGTAATTTTACATTACTCTCCCAAAACTCTTTAGCTTTATCTTTCTCATTACAAGCAATAAAATGTATAAAAGATTTAAAGAAATTTTCTAAAATCTCTCTTTTTATAAAATTATCAATAATCAAATCATTATATTTTTTATAAACAGATATAAACATATCAAAGTTTTGTTTAAAGCTATTACTCTTTTTTGAATTAGATAAAGAGCTTGCTCTTTTTCTATAAATTAAAAGATTTTTAGGTATTAAAATAACTTTATCAGTAGATACAAAAGCATCAAACATATAGTTACAATCTTCACCAATAATACCTTTCTTTTCATTAAAGCGTATATGTTTTACCTTTTTATAATAAAACATCTTATTACCTAAAAAAGGTATATTTGCAGATGTATAAGGCTCTGGATATCCTTCATAATGACAATAAACTAACATATGTTTTTCTTTATCATAATCTAAACTATAATCTAAATCATTTGAAAGAGTTTTAACTTTAGATTTATATAATTCTTTATAAAAAGAAATAGCAATGTCTGCATTTTCTTTAGACATTTGATTTACAAATACATCAACAAAGTCTTTTTCAATAGCATCATCACTATCTAAAAATGCTATATAGTCTATATCTAAATTATTATCTTCAATATAATTAAGTGCATAATTACGAGCTGATGAAAGACCACCATTTTCCTTATTTAAAAGGATAAATCTAGCATCATCTTTTATAGTCTCTTCAATAATAGACACAGAATTATCTTGTGTACCATCATTTACAACAATAGTAATAAAGTTCTTATAAGTTTGTTCTTTAATACTTAAAAGACATTCTTTTAC
>JARHZF010000001.1 GCA_029258325.1 Anaerobiospirillum sp.
TAATATGTATTTACTATTAAAAATACTTGAAAAATCAGTATTTTACATAAAAGCATTGTATTTTGCATCTCTTATTTTTATAAAGTAACTGCAATACTTTAAGACAAAACTTTTTACCACTAAGAAAATCCCCTCTTTTTATAGCAAAATAGCTTTTTATTTATATACTCCTGCCTTTATTTACCTATATTTTAGGCAAAACTATACCTTTTAATGATAAATTGGCAAAGCACTTTGTTTAAAGCAAGTATATTTAAAGGATTACTCTGATCTTTCTCCCTTTCTTTTGGTTTATAATTGCATTGTAAATTTAACATAATATGTTTTTATCATTTAAAAATACTTTAAAAATCAGTAGTTTACATAAAAGCATTGTATTTTACATCTCTTATTTTTATAAAGTAACTTTAATACCAAGAGAAAGCTGTATACCACATCAAAAAACCCTCTTTTAATACAAATTAGCTTTTACTTATAGATTATTGCCTTTATTTACCTATATTTTAGGCAAAACTCTACCTTTTAATGATGAATTGGTAATGCACTTTGTTTAAAGCAAGTATATTTAAAGGATTACGCAGATCTTTCTCCCTTTCTTTTGGTTTATAATTGCATTGCAAATTTAACATAATATGTATTTACTATTAAAAATACTTGAAAAATCAGTATTTTACATAAAAGCATTGTATTTTGCATCTTTTATTTTTGTAAAGTAACTTTAATACCAAGAGAAAGCTGTATACCACATCAAAAAAGCCTCTTTTAATACAAATTAGCTTTTACTTATAGATTATTGCCTTTATTTACCTATATTTAAGGCAAAAACTCTACCTTTTAATGATAAATTGGCAAAGCACTTTGTTTAAAGCAAGTATATTTAAAGGATTACGCAGATCTTTCTCCCTTTCTTTTGGTTTATAATTGCATTACAAATTTAACATAATATGTATTTACTATTAAAAATACTTGAAAAATCAGTATTTTATATAAAGACAAAGTATGTTACATCTTTTTATATTTTTAACTAAAATCTCAAAAGTATTATTAGTACCAATAGAGCTATTCCCTATCTTCAGCATATTAAAAGCTAAACTTTTATATAAAAATACCCATAAATAAGAGTAAAACTCCACAAGTTTAATGGTTTTTATTAAAATCTTTTAAGTAAAAGAAGCTTAGTTTTAATGATTACGCAGATCTTTCTCCCTTTTTTTATGTTTTTATTTGTATTGATAATTTAACATAATATTAGATATATAATAAAAAACCTAGAAATATCAATATATTTAAATATTAAAATGTATAAATATAAGTTTATACTCCCTATATAGCTATATTCATATATATTAGCTAACTATTGAGTATAACTTAAGAAAAAATATATTTTTATGATAAAAATCAATAATATATCTCTTATAAGATAAAGATCTACAATAGATACTCTACAAGTTATAATTTGAATAAATTAAAAGATAAATTTATAAACAAAAAAGATACAGAAATAAAAAAAGACCACTATAAGAGCTTTCTATTTGATTTTTAAAATAATTTTTTAAAAATATATGTTAAAAAACAACTATAAAACATGGTTATAAGCAGATAATAAAAATAAAATCCCTCTTCTTTAAGAAATAAAATTTTTTTTAAGCTAAATCCACTTAACAGAAAAATTTTAAAAACATTAAAATTAATAAAAAATCATTTTTTGCACCATTAAAGTGCAAAATCTTATCTAAAAAACTGACCAAAATAATTTTTTTTAAAAATTTTTAAATTTTTTTTTACAAATATTACATATCTAGTTTTGCTAAAAAATAGATATTTTTTATAACTTAATAAAATATTCTATAGCACTAAGATTATAAAAAAAATTATAACAATAATAACAAAAATATTAATAATTTTGATTACAAATAAAGAGTTTAACTATTAATTATTAATAATATATATAACATATTTTATATTTGAGTATACATTATATATAAAAAATATCTTAATAAAGACAACTTATTTTATACATTTTTTAGGTATTAAATTTAATTATTTTTCTTTAGAGCGTATCATGTTTTTTATTAATATATTAAATTAATTACTCCCTTTTTTAATTTAGGGGGTTTTTATTTTTTTTAAATCGGTTATAATAAACTTGCTTTCTAAATTTTGAACTCAAAATTCAAATAGGCTGGTGATTAAAAATTTTAAATGTTTTTATTACCAGCCTATTTTTTTTCATACTCATGAATGCAAATAGCTTGCAGTACCTATCATAAAGCAAGCAGATTATATAAATTATCTAAAATAAATAAGAAAAATAACTCTCTATTACTAAACAAAGTCCTTTATTACTTTTCTTATATAAGTTTTAAACAATTCTTATTAAATGAAATAATAAAAATAGACTTCTAGTACATTTAGCTTTTAAATAATTTTTAATATTGTATTAAATAAGATAAGTTCTTAATAACCATATAAATATTATTAATTATATGTAATTTAAATCTATATATTTATTTTATTTTTCAATATAAGAAAAATAGAATATTATTTAAATAAATTTCTTTAAAATCACTATTTTAATAAAATTTTTAAAAATTTATTAAAATTTTCTTTACTTTAAGATATTAAAAATCTATAATTATAAATAGACATAGGACTTCACTGATATTTTTATCACCGTTCTGTATTTCACTGTTCTATGTCTTTTAAAGTTATATCTCCTCTTCTTAAATCCCCTTATTTAATTTTCTTTTTATTCTAAGCAGAAGTATATTTTTAATTTTTTGTTTCAACGTATTCCTATTTATAAATAAATTAAGCAGATAATCAATATTGAAGTAATATCTTATTCTTAGCTTTGCTATTTATAATATCAATCCATAGCACATATTTTATAAAAGTTCTTATATATCAATACTAATACTTTATAAATATCATTATATATCTTTTAATTTTTTGCTATTTAGAATATTAAATATAAATTTAAACTACTCTCCTATACAAAAACACTACTCTGCTTTACAAAAATAAACAAATAATAATGGTCTTTTGCTGACTAAAATTTAGAAGATAAAACATTACTATTTAAAAATATGAATTTATAAGCTTAAAATGAGAGGATCTTTATATTTATAGATAAAACCACTTAAATTAGTAAACACTAGCCTCTACAGCTCATATTTTGCATATTTAAATATATTTGTAGATTTATAATAATTTATAGAAAAAGATATAAGTTAAAAAGAAATACTTAAGATTAGATATATTGACCTAATATTGCATATATTGAGCAAGGAGAACGTATATCTAAATTTATATACATAAATATACTAAATTAAATCCACCATCTCTTTAATTAAAATTTTAGGTAAAAATAAAGCCTACAGAACGCAGGCTTTAGAAAAGGAACTATCAGTTTATAAGTAAAGGAAACCTTTATTAAAAAAGTTGTGATAACTTTTTTTTAAATTACCACAACTTTGACTTAAAACTTTATTTTAAACATTGTACATACAAACTTTGTAATTTTTATGTTTAATATAAAGTTTGGCAAATGAAGTTGGTAATGTAGTAACCACCAAATATCAACCATGCAAAGAGGATAAATGCTAAGATAAATGGTTTACTACCTGCTTGTCTAAACTTATCAAATGATGTCTCTGCACCTAAAGCTGTCATTGCCATTGTTAGCATAAAGGTGTCAATATATTCAATTACTCCATTTAGAGGAATATCACGAACTGATTGAGCATCAAATAATTGTTGTAATAAGGTATTAATTGCAATAGCTACGATAAAGAAGAAAGCAAAGTATGGAATTGTAATCTTGCTCTTTTCAGCATGTTTTTTACCTTTGCTCTTTGTCTTGCTTAGAACAATACTTAAAATAATTAGTACTGGAGCAAGCATCATTACACGAATCATCTTAGCAATAGTAGCTGTACCTGCAATAGATAGAGAGTTATCTGGATCCATTGCGTTACCTGCACCTGCTACGTGAGCAACTTCATGTAAGGTTGAACCAGTATAAATTGCTACTGCTGTATTTGTCATTCCATCTAATAAACCACTCTTATACATAATTGGGTATAAGAACATAGCAATAGTACCAAAAATAACTACTGTAGACACTGCAATTGCAGTTTTATAACTTTCACACTTAACAACAGGTTCTGCACCTAAAACTGCAGCTGCACCACAGATAGCACTACCAGTTGAAGTCATTAAAGCAGTATCACCATCCATCTTTAGTATCTTACCTACAAGTAAACCAATACCAATAGTGCTACATACTATGATTGAGTCAACTATAATAGCAGGAAGACCTACGTTATATACTTCAGATAGTGTTAATCTAAAACCATAAAGAACAATACCAGCTCTTAGTATTTGCTTTGTTGAAAATCTAATACCAGGAACCCATGTTTCAGGTAATCTATTACGTAATGAGTTTGCGTAAAACATACCTAAAACAATACCAATGATAAGAGGACTTAAAGATAAGTCTTTTGCAAATTTTAAATCTGCAATATAAAAAGAAGCAAAAGAAAACAATGCAATTAAAAGTAAACCATGCATTGTATTAGCTCTATTTCCTTTTGAAAACATAATTTGCCAAACCCTTCTATTAAAAAAATTAAAAATTTGTTATGTGCTAAAGATACAAACTTTATTAAATTAAATCTAATCGTTTAAAATTATATGTTATAACTTTTTATTATAACCATATATATAAAAGGGTTTAAGGCACAAAAAATATCTAAAAAGATGTTATGATTTTTTATGATTTGGTAAAGATTCCATCAAAAAAGATAAGAAATGATTAACAATAGGATTTTGACCACCATAATTAGTCACATAGTAAAAGACACGATTAAAAGAAATATCCCCTATATCAACTATCTTAAGTAGTTTATTTTGTAATTCCCTTTCTATAGCATTTATAGAGACAATAGCAAGACATTGGCTATTTTGAATAAAAGTTTTAATTGCCTCTGTAGAACCAAGATGCAATTTCACATTTAAATCAACTATCTTTATATTATTATCAAGTAATACCTGTTCTATAACATTTAATGTACCAGAACCTCTTTCACGTAAAACTAAAGGCATTTCATAAAATTTTTCAATACTTATCTCTTTACCATTTATAAACTCATTATGAAAACCAACAGTTGCAACTAATTCATCTTTCATAAATGGTTTAAAACTCAAGCTTGAATTATTGCAAAGTCCTTCAACTAAACCTAAGTCTATATCATTTTGAGTTAAGGCATTTTCAATAAAACTTGAATTTTCTGTAATGATTGAAATATCAATATTTGGATATTCCTCAATAAACTTAGCTAAGATTTGAGGAAGAACATACTGAGCAATAGTTGTACTTGCTCCTATTCTTATTTTGCCAACATGATCTTTATTTAAAAGGTGCATAGCATATTCAAGATCATTTAAATTAGATAATATCTTATTTACATGATAGAGCATAACTTCACCTGCCTCTGTTAAGACAACATTATTAGCAATACGTAAAAAGAGTTTTACATTAAATCTATCCTCTAAAGCATTTATATGTTTAGAGATTGCAGGTTGGCTAATACATAACTCTCTTGAAGCTTTAGTAAAACTTAAATTCTTAGCCACAGACAAAAATGCTTTTAATCTTATTTCATTCATAGCTTATCTATTAATAAAAATCTTTGTTAGGAATTACCCTCATTATACTTAAAAAAATGATTTTACAGCAATAATAAAATTTATTATATTTCAATAAGTTATTTAATTAGTATCGTTATTTACTGAACGATTTTTATATTTTTTTAAATATGAGAAAATATAAAAGCACTAGATATGCTCAAAAAAGTTCTAAAAAGAATTAAATACAAAAAGATAGTATGTGATATTTATATTGTTTTTACATAATAAAGAAGACTGTACCTTTAATTAACAAAAACTAAAAAGATAAAAGTTAGATATTTACAAAATCTAAAAAGTTAAATCCTAAATAAAAATAATTACATAAATTTAGATATAAAAAGAAAGATTAAAAAAAACTTATAAGATCATCTTCATATAGTAGTTTTTCCAACATTAGGTATGTACTCTTAAAAACTAAAATTACAACCTATACCCTATTTAAACTATCTTTTAATCTTATTTTTAACTAACTATTAAATTAAGTCTTATAAAAAAGATGATTATAGATAAAGCTATACTTTTAACTATGTATGTAACTATAAACACTTCCCATATCTTTTTATAGAATGAAAGTAATTGCTTTTATAATAGCTACTAGCTTATGTGAGATTTCCTTGTGTCTACATAATAAAGAACTATGTTATTTTCAATTAAGAGAATTATTTCTAAATTAAGAAAGCAATAATCATGATGACTAAACTACTTATAGTGTTTATAGAAATGTTAAAACTACCACCATAGCTACTACAATATGTAGTATTAGACTACATTACCATATTTATAGATGTGCTAAAGCTACTAATATAACTACTATTAGCTTATTAAATACAAATATTGTAAAGAACCATAACTGAAAACAACTCTATCTTATACATGTCTATTCTCATAACTTCTGCATCATATTGGACAAAGAATAATAAGTTAACTTATATGAGTAAGAGTAAAAAGAGCAAATACAATCATTTTTTAAATAACTGTATGTTTATATAGGTAAAAATATAAAATTTTTTTTATTTTTGTAAAAAATCTTCTACTTATTTAAGAAAATATTTTAGAGATAAAATCTTAAACAAATCCCTTATTTATAAGATTTATATAATTTTTTATAAAAAAACTATCTTTTCATTAATAATGATGTATAAAAAATAAAGAAAACCCAAAAGAAAAGCTAAAAATTAACATTTAATACAAATATTTCTATTACCACATATAAAATTAAAAATCAAATTTAAGGTTATTTCTTTAGCATTATTATAGTGATTTTATGTCCTAAAAAGTAACAAAACAAGATAAAAAAGCCGTTTTTTATAAATTTTCTCAAAACATAAAATGTTTAAAATTCAAGTATTTTTTTATATTTTTATGAGCAAAATAGAGAAAAAAGTAATTTTTTTTTGCAAAAATGTAGGCTTGTTATCAATTTTAAAACTAGATTGTTGCAAAGATAAAAAAAAGATATATCTTATTAATAGTAATTTTACTATGTTTTTTTATTTCATATTCTTTTATAAGGATTAAATATTATGTCAAGAATGGAACATGATTTTATCGGTGAATTAGAGATTGCTGATGACGTATTTTATGGTGTACAAACAACTCGTGCATTACAAAACTTTGATATCACTGGTGATAGATTATGCAACTATCCTAAGTTCATCATTGCATTTGCTCAAGTAAAGAAAGCAGTTGCAATGGCTAACTTAAAGTTAGACCTAATCTCAAAACAAGTTCACGATGAAATTTGTTACGCAGCAGATCAAATCATTGCTGGTAAATACCACGATCAATTCGTAGTTGATATGATTCAAGGTGGTGCTGGTACTTCAACTAATATGAACACTAACGAAGTTATTGCTAATATTGGTTTAGAGCACATGGGTCACAAGAAAGGTGAATACAAGTTCCTACATCCAAATGACCACGTAAACCTAAGTCAATCAACAAATGACTCATACCCAACAGCTATTCGTGTTGCTACCTACGCAGAAATCAATGACTTATTAGCTGCAATGGAATACTTAAAAGCAGCATTTGATAAGAAAGTTGTTGAGTTCAAAGATGTTATCAAGATGGGTAGAACTCAACTTCAAGACGCTGTTCCAATGACTTTAGGTCAAGAGTTCGCAACATACTCACAAATGATCAAAGATGACATCGAGTTATTAAAGCAAACTCAAAAATTAATGCTAGGCATGAACATGGGTGGTACTGCAATTGGTACTGGTATTAACTCTCACAAAGATTATGCTAAGACTGTTGAAGGCACACTACGTGAAGTAACTGGCTTTGAATATACAACAGCTCCAGACCTAATCACTGCAACTCAAGATACAGGTGACTACGTACAAGTAAGTGGCACATTAAAGAGAATCGCAGTTAAACTATCTAAGATCTGTAACGACTTAAGATTATTAGGTTCAGGTCCACGTTGTGGTCTAAACGAAATCAACCTACCTAAGATGCAACCAGGTAGCTCAATTATGCCAGGTAAGGTAAACCCAGTTATCCCTGAGGTTGTAAACCAAGCATGTTATGCAGTTATCGGTCACGATGTAACAGTATCATTCGCAGCTGAAGGTGGTCAATTAGAGTTAAACGTATTTGAGCCAGTAATTGCTCACTCACTATTCAAGTCAATCCACATGTTAACAAAAGGCATGAAGACTCTTGCTGACCTATGTGTTGAGAAGACAACAGCTAACGAGAAAGTATGTCTAGACTTCGTTCTAGGTTCAATTGGTATCGTTACAGCTCTAAACCCACGTATTGGTTACGAAAATTCAGCTTCAATCGCTAAAGAAGCTCTACAAACTGGTAAGAGAGTTGCAGATATCGCTTTAGAGAGAGGCTTATTAACTAAAGCTGAAATCGATGAACTTCTAAAACCAGAAAACATGCTAAATCCTCACATGACAGCTGAAGATAGAGCAAACTTTAAATAATTTAAATAGAATTTAAGACATTTTTAATGCCTTAAACGAGAAAAGGGGCTATAATATAGCCCCTTTTTTGGAGTTGAATTATGGATATATTATTAATATTAAGAGTACTCGTATTACTTGGCGTAATATTTATGGGTATTCGTTTAGGTGGTATGGCTATTGGCTATACTGGTGGTATTGGTGTTATTCTATTATCATTATTCTTAGGTATGACTCCAGGTGGTGTGCCTTGGGACGTTATCCTAATCATTATGTCAGTTATCGCTGCTATTGCTGCTATGCAAATTGCAGGTGGTCTTGACTACATGGTACGTGTTGCAGAAAGAATTCTAAGAAATAATCCAAAACAGATTAACTTCTTAGCTCCAACTGTTACCTACTTCCTAACATTCTTAGCTGGTACAGGTCACACAGCTTTTGCTATGATTCCAGTTATTGCTGAAGTTGCAAAAGAACAAGACATTAAACCAGCAACACCTTTAGCAATTGCTGTTGTTTCATCACAAATTGCTATTACAGCATCTCCAGTATCTGCAGCTGTTGTATTCTTAACAG
>JARHZF010000120.1 GCA_029258325.1 Anaerobiospirillum sp.
AGAGCTAGTGCTAATCAAAGAAAAGGTCGTTGTGGTCGTGTAAGTGAGGGTATTTGTGTAAGACTTTATTCAGAGGATGATTTTAATTCACGTCCACTTTATACTGATCCTGAAATTCTACGCACTAATCTTGCAGCTGTTATTTTACAGATGTTGTCCTTAAAACTTGGTGATATTACTTTATTCCCATTTATTGATGCTCCAACAGATAGACAGATAAGTGATGGTATTCGTCTTTTAGAAGAATTAGGTGCTATAAAGAGTTCACGTAATTTAAATACATCTGAAATTGAACTTACTAATATTGGTAATTTACTTTCAAAATTACCATTAGATCCAAGACTTGCTCGTATGGTAATTGAGGCATCTAAAAATCATTGCTTACATGAAGTTATGATTATAGCCTCAGCTCTTGCTGTTATGGATGTACGTGAGCGTCCTTTAGATAAGAAAGAAGCATCTGAAAACTATCACTCACGCTTTAATGATGATAAGTCAGAATTTCTCTCTTATTTAAAACTTTATGATTACTTAACTTCATTACAAAAAGAATTATCACAAAGTGCTTTTAAACGCCAAATTAAAAAAGAATTTATCTCTTATTTACGTGTAAGAGAATGGTTTGATGTATTACGTCAATTAAAAGCAACTATAAGCATGATGAACTTTAGAGTAAATGAAGTAGAAGCTGATTATGAAAGCATACATAAATCTATACTCTCAGGTCTGCTCTCTCATATAGCTATGGTTGATGCTAAAAATAATGGCTATATAGGTGCTCGCTTTATTAAGTTCTTAATTCCAAAAAGCACTAAGATAAAGGGTAAACCAAAATGGATTTGTGCCTTTGAAATTTCAGAGACAACACGTCTTTTTGCTCGTTGTATAGCTGCAATAGAACCTCAATGGCTTGAAGCTCTTGCTCCTCATCTTATAAAGAAAACTTATAATGAACCACATTGGTCAAAGAAAAATGGTTCAGTACAAGCTTATATGACTGTAAATCTTTATGGTTTACCTATAATTCAATCTAAACTTGTACAATATTCAAATATAGATAAAGCTCTATGTCGCTCCTTGCTCATTAAAGAAGGTTTAGTAGGGGGAGATGTTATTTGTAAACATAAATTCTTTAAAGATAATCTTGCTTTAATCGATGAGGTTTTATCTATTGAAGATAGAACAAGACGCCGTGACTTATTAGTTGACGATCAAACTTTAATCAATTTCTATGATGAAAGATTGCCAGATGATATAGTTACTATGCAACACTTTGATAAGTGGTGGCGTATAAAACAAAGAGAGGATAGTAAATATCTAAACTTCTCTTTAGATTTAATTGCAAAAGATGATGTCTTTAATGATATTGAAAACGATTATCCAGAAACTTTTGATTTAGGTTCATTTAAACTTAAATTAAGCTATATTTTTGATATTAAAGATAAAAGAGATGGTGTAAGTGTCCACATCCCTCTTACTGTCATAAATCAAGTTAAAGAAGATATATTTTCATGGCAAATACCAGCTTTACGCTTTGAACTTGTCTGTGAACTTATAAGATCTCTTCCTAAAAAATTTAGACGTAGTTTAATTCCAGCTCCTGACTATGCTCGTGCTTTCCTTGAAAGTGCAAAGATATATGAGGGTAATATGCTTGAAGCTGCTGCTTTGAAATTTACAAAGATGGCAGGTATGGTCATTACTGTTGATGATTTTGATTTATCTAATATTCCTCCATATCTTTTTGTAAACTTTGTAGTAGAGGACTTAGATGGTAAAGAAATAGCTGCCTCTAAATCTTTAAAGACATTAGCTCTATCTTTACAAGATAAAGCTCAAAATGCTCTACAAAATGTAGTAAAACAACATAAGAGTATTGAACCATCTAATGAATGGAAATATGGTCTTATAAAACGTGAACAAAAAACTAAGCAAGGCAGTCTTGAAATTATCTCTTATCCTGCTTTAAGTGTTAAAAATGATCTTGTAACTCTTGAACTTTTTGATAATAAAAAGATACAAGAAATTAATATGAAAAAAGGTCTTGTGCACTTACTTGCTCTATCTATAAAAGATCCAACATCTTATCTTGAAAGTCATCTACCAAATAAAGCTAAGCTTTCTATGTATTATCAAGCATTTGGTTCTGTTAAGAACTTAATTGATGATTTAGTTAGAGCTTCTATTATTAATATTATTGAGAAAAATGGTGGTCTTATTTGGAGTGAAAATGAATTTAATACTCTAAAAGAGATAGTGCGTGGTGAATTAAATGATACAGCCTTATCTTTAGCTAAGATTGTAGAGGATATACTTTATAAAGCTCATGATATAAAAAGGGCATTAAAGAAAAATATGTCTTTTGAGGTGGCCATGTCTTATAAAGATATATCATCACAATTAGATAATCTTGTATATAAAGGTTTTATTAGTGAGACATCTTTAGATGACTTACAAAATATACCACGTTATTTACAAGCAGCTTTAGATAGACTTAGCAAGATACATAGAGATGTACAAAGAGATCTTGTGTATATGCGTAAGGTAGAAATGGTTATAAATACATATAAAGGAGCTATAACACGTTATTTAAAGAATATGGCACCAAAAGAACTTATTGATGTAAAGTGGATGATAGAGGAACTTCGTGTTTCTTATTTTTCACAGCAATTAGGTGTAAATGGTCCTATATCTGATAAGAGAATATTAAATTGTATTAGTGATATCTTAAAAGAAAATCCACCATCATTATAAAATAAATAGAGTGTACTTAAAGGTACACTCTATATCTTTTATATCTATTAAAAATCTCTACATAGCAGATCTAAGTTCATAAGCTTCTCTATCTAAGTTATTTTTAGTATTTGCATCAATAGATAAGGCTTTTGCTAACTCTTCTAAATAGGCACGCTCTGATTCTGTATCTGACACTATAGTTGTTGCAGATAGCTTATAAATATCTAAAGCATCTTCATAATTATGTATCTTACTTGCAAGATAGTTTACATTTAAGTCCTTTTCAAGTGCCTCTTTTATTATGCTATTTACTGATGAGCTATCAATAACCTGATTTGCTATTTTTAAGATCATATTTTGTTCATTTGTATCAATATGACCATCAGCTCTTGCTGCAAAAACTATAGCCTCAATAATAACACTTGTATCTTTTATAACTTGAACTTGTGTATTTTTAGCATTAAAACTATCAAAAAGAGATTGTGTACTATTACTATTGTTATTAGCATTAGTACTTACACTTTCATTATTATTTGTTGTATTTTGTGTATTTTTATCTTGTGTCCATTTTTGAAATAGTTTATATGCAAGTGTAGTAGCAACAGCACCACCACCTATATACGCTGCGTTTTTAGCAACTTTTTTAACGCTCTTACTTCCACCTAAAAGTGCACCCATAAGACCGCCAATAGCACCTGGCACAAGAATTGAGGAGAGATTATCGTTTTTTGATACTTTGTTTAAAGTATCTCCTACATTATTTTTTAAACTATTAAATAAATCTTTCATATATCAAAGCTTCCATTTAGTTAATTATTAAAAAGATTATAAAAATCTAAACTTTGATCTAACTTAGTAAATGGAAGCTTTGATTATAATTTATATATTTTCTTCAAAACAAGCTAACATTTCTTTTGCAGCTAATTGTTCATCTTCACCTTCACAAGTTACAGTAACTTCAGTACCACATTTAATGCCAAGACCAAGTAGGGCAAAAATACCACCTTTTAATCTCACTTCTTTATCAGAAACTATAATCATTATTTCAGACTTAAATGAGCTTGCTTTTTTGATAATAGCACCAGCAGGTCTTGCATGTACACCATCTTTGTCTTTTATAATGTATTGAAATTTTTCCATAGTAGACTCTCTTTTTTCTAATCTTTTACTAACATCTACCATTTTAACAAAATCTAATTAATTGATTTATATAAAATGTAAAAAAAAGAATCATTATGATTATTGTGTTGTTAATTAAAACAACATAGTTATTTTGTATGTAAAAATAATGTAAATTTCACATAAGCTAAAAAAGATCTTGAGATCTTTTATAAAAAAAGGGATACATAAAAAT
>JARHZF010000072.1 GCA_029258325.1 Anaerobiospirillum sp.
CTTGCCATCTGTATAATTTTATAAAAAAGAATTATGTTATAATCATGCAAGTTAGTTGTAGCATATGCTACTTATTTTGTAGAGAGATTAGTTGGCGGACTAACTCTCTACACTCCCTTATAAGATCAAAGAAATCTTCATTTGACTTGATTTCCTTTAGTTCTGTTGCTAGATTATCAATTGCTTTTGATAATTTATTCGAACTAAAAGTTCCAGCAATTACCTCTATTTGTGTATTGAGTAAAGCATCAAGTATATACTCTGTTAGTGATTATATTAAATTAGACCATTTAGATATCCAACTTGTACCGTGTGAGTTTAAATGGATTTTTTACAATCAAATACATATTTGATTATGACTGTTTCTATAATCTTTATAAAAGATGAATTAGATGATCTTTACTTTGCTATAAGAGTTACAAAAAATCCTTTTAAATAAAAGAAAATAACCTATCATTTTTTAATTTATGATAGGTTATTCTTTTACTTAATTTTAAAAAATCTCTTTAAAAATCAAAGACTTACTCCCATTCGACCGTTGAAGGGGGTTTCCCCGATATATCGTAGCATACACGAGATATTCCATTAACTTCATTAATAATTCTATTAGATACTTTTCCTAATAGATCATATGGAAGTTCTGCCCATTTTGCTGTCATAAAGTCAACAGTTTGTACAGCACGTAATGAAACAACATAATCATAACGGCGACCATCACCCATAACACCTACTGATTTTACAGGTAAGAATACAGTAAATGCTTGTGATACCTTGTCATACCAGCCTGATGAATTTAACTCTTGCATGAAGATATCATCAGCTTTACGTAATAGCTCTAAGTACTCTTTCTTAATTTCACCTAAAACTCTTACACCAAGACCTGGACCTGGGAATGGATGTCTTTGTACCATCTTTACAGGTAAACCTAGCTCAACACCAATACGTCTAACTTCATCTTTAAATAGTTCACGTAAAGGCTCAACTAGCTTGAATTTTAGATCATCAGGTAAACCACCTACATTGTGGTGTGACTTAATTACATGTGCCTTACCTGTCTTTGAGGCAGCAGACTCAATAACATCAGGATAAATTGTACCTTGTGCTAAATAGTCAACGCCTTGTAATTTACGAGCTTCATCTGCAAATACATCAATAAAGGTATGACCTATAGCCTTTCTCTTGTCCTCAGGATCAGATTTACCCTTTAGAGCATCTAAAAATCTATCTTCTGCATCAGCATAAACTATATTTAAACCAAAGCCTTCAAACATGTCTTTAACTTGTTGACCTTCATTTAATCTTAATAGACCATTGTCAACAAATACACATGTTAAATTTGAACCAATTGCTTTGTGTAATAATAAAGCTGTTACAGATGAATCAACACCACCTGATAAACCTAATAATACCTTGCTATCACCTACTTGCTCTTTAATAGTCTTAACAGCATCCTCAATAATTGCAGATGGTGACCATAGACCATGTAATTTACAAATATCAATAACAAAACGACGTAAGAATTCTGCACCTTGTTTAGTGTGAGTTACTTCAGGATGGAATTGCACACCATAGTATTGCTTTTCTTCATTATAGATAGCAGCATATGGACAAGTATCTGTTTTACCTGCAACTTTAAAACCTTCAGGTATAATAGTTACTTTGTCACCATGACTCATCCATACATCAAGTTTCTTTTGACCATCGTGATCGCTAAGACCATCAAATAATGGACATGCTTCAACTAAATCCATTGCAGCATAACCAAATTCACGATGTGTTGAGCCCTCAACCTTGCCACCTAATTGCATTGACATAGTTTGAAGACCATAGCAAATACCTAATACAGGAACATTTGCCTCAAAAACCCATTCAGGTGCACGTGGAGAACCTGCCTCTGTTGTAGATTCAGGACCACCTGATAAGATAATACCATTTGGATTGAAGTCCTTCATAAATTGAACATCACAATCCCATGGCATTAGCTCACAATAAACGCCAATTTCACGTACACGACGTGCAATTAATTGTGTTACTTGTGAACCAAAATCTATGATTAAAATCTTTTCAGAGTGAATATTCTTGGTTTCAACCATAACTTTCTCACAAATAAAGCTGTTAAATATCAATTTAACAGCATGGAATTAAAAAATTAATGACTTTGGTAGTTTGGTGCTTCTTTAGTAATTGTAACATCATGAACGTGAGATTCACGAATACCTGCACCTGTAATCTTAACAAATTGAGCTTTTGTTCTTAATTCTTCAATAGTTGCACAACCTGTTAGACCCATAGCAGAACGTAGACCACCCATTTGTTGATGGATAATGCCACGAAGTGCACCTTTATAAGCTACACGACCTTCAATACCCTCTGGTACTAACTTATCTGCTGCATTATCTGTTTGGAAGTATCTATCTGCAGAACCTTTTGACATAGCTGCAAGAGAACCCATACCACGGTAAGATTTAAATGATCTACCTTGATAGATTTCAATTTCACCAGGAGCCTCTTCAGTGCCTGCAAACATAGAGCCTACCATTACACAGTGTGCACCTGCTGCTAATGCTTTTGCTATATCACCAGAGTATCTAATACCACCGTCTGCTATAACTTTAACATCAGTACCCTTTAAAGCTTCAACTGCATTTGCAACTGCTGTAACTTGAGGAACACCACAACCTGTAACCATACGTGTTGTACAAATTGAGCCAGGACCAATACCTACTTTAACAGTTGTAGCACCAGCCTCTGCAAGTGCAATAGCACCCTCTGCTGTTGCAATATTACCACCTATAATTGGTAATTGTGGATATGCTTTTCTAATTTGAGCAATTCTATCTAATACACCTTGTGAATGACCATGAGATGAATCAACTAATAGAATATCAACACCAGCTTCAACTAAAGCATGTGCTCTTTCTTCATTGCCAGGACCTGCACCAATTGCAGCACCAACACGAAGACGACCTAAAGCATCCTTACATGCATTTGGTTTGTTTTCAGCTTTTTTAAAGTCTTTTACAGTAATTAAACCTTTTAGATGGAATGAGTCATCGACAACTAATACTTTCTCAATACGATGTTTTTGCATTAAAGCAACAACTTCATCTTGTGATGCTTTTTCTTTTACTGTTACTAATTTGTCTTTTCCAGTCATTACTTCTGATACTTTTGTGTTTCCATCTGACACAAAACGCATATCACGACCAGTAATAATACCTAATAAATTATCAGACTCATCAATTACAGGGAAACCTGAAAAGCCATACTTATGGCTCATATGTCTTACATCATTTATTGTAGCATTAGGATTAACAGTTATAGGTGATGTCACCATACCACTTTCAAAACGTTTTACTCTTAAAACTTCATCAGCTTGTCTTTCTATAGACATATTTTTATGAATAAAACCAATACCACCCTCTTGTGCTAAAGCAATAGCTAGATTTGACTCTGTTACGGTATCCATAGCAGATGAAATCATAGGAATATTTATCTTTATATTTTTAGTGATATATGTGCTTAGATCAGCAGTATTTGGAAGAACAGTAGAATGAGCAGGAACTAATAATAAATCATCAAAGGTTAATGCTTCTTCAACGATGCGTAACATAGTGCCTCCTTAAGGCTGTCAATTAAATTGACTGTTTATTATAACAAAATACTTTTAAAATGTGATATAGATTAAATTTAAATATATTTTATTGTGTATTTTTTGCACTATAAAATAACAAATAATAGATAAATAAAAAGGGCACAACATGTGTGCCCCCTTTTTTTATTTTATTTTACTTTAATCTATATGCAAGACCTGGATTACATCTTACCATCTCATATTTATCAGTAAGTCCTGATATTGACTCAGATGAACCTAAAATTAAATAACCTCTAGGATTTAAACAAGATGCAAACTTATCTAAAATGCTTGCCTTTACTTCATTATTAAAATAAATTAAAACATTTCTACAGAAGATAACATCAAATTTACCTAATAAATTAAAAGTACTTAACAAGTTAAATTGTCTAAATTGAACCATTTGTTTAATGGAATTATCAATACTCATAACATTAGGATCTTCTGTTGGATTGAAAAACTTTTGTTTTCTCTCTAAAGATAGACCTCTTGCTAAAGCATGATTGTCATATAAACCTGCTTTAGATCTTGCTAACATTTCAGGTGAAATATCAGTTGCTAATATTTGACATTGAGATGGATCTACTTTATTCATTGCTGTTGCTTGCTCTTGAATTACCATAGCAATTGAGTAAGGTTCTTGACCTGATGAACAAGCTGCAGACCAAATACGAACTTGAGATTTTCTTTGCATTGCAAATTCAGGTAATATCAAGTTCTTTAAAGCTAGATAAGGATATGTATCTCTAAACCATAAAGTTTCATTTGTTGTCATTGCATCAATAACAGCAGATGAAATTTCTTTATTAGCAATAGGATCCATTGCTTTATCAATTAGATCATCAATAGATGGAATATTAAATCTAATTAAAAGTGTTGATAAACGACTATTTACAAGATACTGTTTACCATCACCTAATACAATACCACTTTGCTTTTCAATAAAAGAAGCAAAACGGCGATATTGCATTTCTGTTACTTCTCGTGAATGAATAGCTACTTTTGATACTTGATTCTCATCAAATTGTTTTTCTTGCACACGCCTAAAACCAGCTAATTGTGCTTGAATAGAAACCTCTGTAGCTCCAGGGAATCTACTTGGAGTAAATTGACCTCTATCTGATGACATTGTTGTACGTGAAGATAAAGGTGATGTAGTACGTGCAGTATTTGAATTGAAGAAACTTGTAGTAGATCTTGCAGTTGTATTATTACTAGTCAAAAGTGCTGAACGTGTAGTGCTAGAACTATCACTCAATATAGTATTACTTGTTCTATTTATAGAAGAAGCACTATTTCTTGATAGTAAAGAAGAAGCTGGCTTCCTATTGTTATTTGAATCTGACATACAAATCCTTCACTGTATATAAATACAAAACCACTTAATAAAGTGGGACTCTATAATATCATATCAAAATCATAACTATTTTGTTAGTGGCAAATGCCACTAACATATTAAATTATTTAATTATGACATTTGATGATTTTGACCTGACTCACCTGATGTAACAAGATCAATACCTTTTTCAACAGCATTTGCAAGCTCATCTGGATTGAATTTAGGAATAAATGCATTTGCACCAACTTTGCTTACAAGACTTTGATTAAATACACCTGATAAAGATGTATGTAAAATTACATATAAATCTTTTAAAGCTGGATTTTGTCTAATTGATGCACATAATGTATAACCATCCATTTCTGGCATTTCAACATCAGAAATTACAAGAGCAATTTGATCTTTAATTGGACCTTTTTCTGCAAGCTCACATAGAATTTCATAAGCCTCTTTACCATCATTAGCTTTAATAAGATCAACACCAATAGCTGTTAATGCTTTTGTTACTTGAGCTAAAGCAACTTTTGAGTCATCTGCAATTAAAACTTTTAAGTGATCTGCTAATCTTTGACTTGTCTCTTGAGCTTTTTCAATAACATCTGTAGAAATTGGAGCTTCATTTGGAGAAATTTCAACTAAGATCTTCTCCACATCAAGAATTTCTACTAATTCATTATCAATCTCTGTAACTGCAGTCATGTAATTAGAGTGACCTGCACCTTTTGGTGGTGGCATAATCTTACTCCAATTAATATTCATAATTCTTTCTACATTAGAGACTAAGAAAGCATGAGTTGATCTATTATATTCAGCAATAATTACATAGCTCTTCTCATAGTTTTCACTAGGAGTTGGTCTACCACCAATTGCATTTGCTAAATCGATAACAGATAAGGTTTGTCCACGACTATGTGCAACACCTATTACATATTTGTGAAGCTTTGGCATTACAGTAAGTCTTGGGCATGGAAGAACTTCACGAACCTTAAAAACATTAATACCGTATCTTTGTCTACGTCCTGATAGTCTAAATAACAATAATTCCATTCTGTTTTGACCAACTAATTCAGTTAGCTGATTAACAGAATCCATTACACCTGCCATATATATCTCCACTAAATTTGTTCTTGTTGTTATCTTTATATAATAAAGAAGTATAATTCTATCATTAATTCAGTATTATGATACATTATATAATAATATAGTTTATGCTTGTATGTCATTAATAAAGTAATAAGGTAGGTCATATTGTGATACATAAATCATTTTTGCTTTTTTGTTTTGCTTCTTTTTTTGCAAGTTCTTTAACTCATGCAGATGAAAGTGCCTTTTATAAAAAAGTTGCTGAAAACTATATTCTAGCTCAATTTCGTGACTCTCAAAGTAATGTAAAAATAGTCGCTAAAGCTTCAGACATAAAGACAAGTAAAGAGTTAAACACTAAATGTGTAGGTCACCTAACAGCTCAATTACAAGGTTCTGAAATACAGGCAACATCTTATGTAAAAATTATCTGTAAAGAACCTGATAATTCATTTACTTTACGTGTGCCTGTTAAAGTACAAAAATTAGTTCCATCTATTGTAGCTTCTAAAAATTTATCACGTAATACTGTTATTAGTGATGAAGATTTAGAGGAACACTATGTTGATATGAATGCTAATATGCAAAATACTATTATAGATAAAGATATCTTAATAGGTTCACGCTTAAAAACTAATATAAAGCAAGGTCAACATTTTAAAGTTGGCAATTTTTGTGTAGTTTGTAAAGGTGATAGTATTGTTATTGAAGCAAAAAAAGGTGGACTTACTCTTAAAACAACAGGCACTGCTCAAGAGGATGGCTATATTAATGAGACTATAGAAGTAAAAAATAATAAGTCTAAAAAGAGTATAAAAGCTGTTGTAGTTGCTCCTGCTTTAGTTAGAGTTATTCTCTAAGTTATAAAAAAATAAATTAAAGTTTTTTTATATTAAATACAATAGGATGGTACTTTTATTGCTTTTATTTAAATATTATTTTTAAATAATTACTAAATTATTTTTCATTTTGGTCGTTTTTAAGGTTAGAAAAAAGGTTAAAAAATACAAAAAATTTCTATAAAGAAATTTTAGATGTTGACGTTAATCTATACAACAATAAAATGAGTAAATAATTTTAGAGGGTTTAAAGAATGGCAATCGATATCTTACGTGATAACATGATAAAAGCCATGCCCGAGAGCATTACAAAGAAAGTTGCATCGGGAATAAAGGCAAAAGATGCATCTTCTAGCGTTGTTTCTAGCAAAGAAGATTCTGTTTCAATTACAGATTCAGCTAAAACATTAGCTCGTGCTACAGAAAAAGCAAAAAACTCTGATGGCATTGATCATGATAAAGTAGAAGCATTAAAGCAATCTATTGCTGATGGTTCATATAAAGTAGATTATCAAAATCTTGCTAATAAAATTTTAGATGTAGAAGATGAGATTAATTCAATCTTTGGATTGTAATTAATTAAAGCTAAATTTTATTTAATATGAACTTATTACATACATGAAAATTGTTTACTATGAATAACCCAATCATTAATTATGATTGGGCTTCATAGAAACAATGTTGCTTTTATCGTTTTATCCATAGTTTTTTAATTAAATACTTTTATAGATTTATTACTACTATTTCTTGTAATACAAAAATCTTAAATAGTTTATAGATGTTTCTTGTGTAAAGATTAAAAGGAAATTTCATTCTTCTTTTATTAATAATTATGCATTTTATAAATTAGCCTTTAAATATAATTTAAGGCTAATTTAGCTTTCTACAATTTTATAAACTTATGTCTTTTTACTTGCTTGTTTTGCGTCTTGTTTTCTTTACAACAACTTCCTCCTTTTCTTTTGTATTATCTTCTTTTAATTTATCTTGCTTTTCTAAAATATTTTGACTCATCTTTTCTGTATAAGGATCTAATCCAAAAATATCACTCATCATTCTATTTAAATATAGTTGTTCACTATCTGAATAACGAGATAAAAAAGCTATAGATATAGCTCTTTGCATAGATAGATCCTCTATACTTGCATATATACTTAAAATTTTAAGTAATATTCTTGTTGATACACTTGTTGATATTGTAAGTTCTGTATTATTCTCCTCTGCAAAATTAGCTCTAATAACATTAGCAAACTTAACTAAAAGCTTAATGGTTTCATCTCTTATTGTTTTATGAGATCTTTTTAATATGGCAAATTCAAAATCATCTTTTGAATATTCAAATTTCATAAAACGCCATCTATCTAAAAAGGCTGCATTAAATAATCTTGTTCCTATATATTGACCTGTATGATCTCCCTGTCCATTTGTATTTGCCGTAGCTATAATTCTAAAACAAGGATGAGGATAGATTTTTTGACCATTATTAGAAAGAATTGTAAGAGGTCTACCTTCAATTACATCATTTAAAATAGTTAAATCACCAGCTGATACTGTATCTATCTCATTAACTATTAAGATAGAACCATTTATCATAGCTCGTGTTAAAGGACCATAAACATATCTTAATTGACCATCAATAATAGTATTAAATCCAATAAGTTCTGTAATATCAGATTTATTACATAATGTGCACTCTTCAACAGACCAGTTTAATCTTGATGCTATTTGATTTATAAAAGAGGTTTTACCACAACCTTGCGGTCCATAAAGATATAGACCATCGCTATAAGTACCTGCTAGATAAATTAAGACATCATTTAATTTACTTTCTTCAAATACATAATTAGGTATTATTTTTGGAATACTATTTTTATTAGAAAGCTTAGGTACATTAATTTCCTTTACAAATAAACTATTGCAATTAAAAATTTCATTTAATTTTTTTGAAATCATTGTTAATCCCACTTAATGTATTTTAATAAATACAATTAGTTATAATGTTATAAGTCTTTTGTAACTTAAAAGAATCATGTTGAAGATTACTACCATACCTAATACGACCTTCAATATTCACTTTATTTCCAATCCTTAATAATTGTTTTATATATGAATATTGTTCATTTGAAAGATTTTGAACAATAATATTATGTAACTCTTCATGATTTTTATAATCATCCTCCATTGTTTTTAAAATAAAGGAAATCTCATAATTTCCATTTTTTAAAATAAATAATTTTGAAACACTAACTATAGTTCCATATAAAAAAACTAAATTTGCATACATAAAAACCTACCTAAGTTCTATTTTGAAATTTTAAATATATTTTTAAAGACCTTTATAAATACCTAACTTACTTTTAAACTATTGCTTTAAAAAATGATAAAAAGTTATTGATTTTTAATGATTATTTTTAGAAAAAGAAAAATGCTATATATAGTTTTAAATTTACTTGTAATATATTTAGTTCTTAATTTTCTTATTAGAATTTATTTTGCTATGAGTTTTTCTATATCTATTTTTTTAATACAAAAAAAAATGCCCCAAATCTTGGGACATTTTTAATTTTATGCTTGTAAATTTACTATAGCAAGACCTCTTGCTGTCGTTGTACCCTTATCTGTATAAGTCATATTCTTAGTATTTTTATCTCTAAGATCCATCATTACAGATGTAAGTCTACGACATGAAGCTATAGACATATCAATTAACTTGCCATTTATAATATTTTTCTTTTTACAAGCCTCAAGCTTTTGTCTAATTAAAGCTACATGATCTGCATAAGTGGTTTTTAATTCCTCTACATCTGGATGTAGTTTTATACGTTGATCATTTGCTTGAATATTAAGCATAAGCTCTGACTTTTTTTCTGCAAGCTCTTCAATAGCTACAAGATCTCTTCTCTCTAAGGCCTTACCTTCTTTTACAAGTATATCAGCTACGTTATCCAAAAGCATATTTTGCTCCCTTAAATAATCAATTAGGGGCTTTATTGTTATTTGGCTTTTAGTAAACATAGTTTTTCTCTCCTGAAAATATAAGCTCTTATAAGGCACCACGCATTTGATACATTTGGTATACAACCTTTGTATCAAGCTCAAGCTCTGTTACATAAGAGTCACCTGATGGGTACTGTCTAATTACTCTTGCACCATGTACAACACCAGATACTTGAGATCTTAGTTGATCTTCTCTTTGAACTTGATTTATTTGTTTCTCATTAGAGTCAACATAAATGCCATAAACTTGTTCAGTAAGCTCTCTATAAGCATCAACTTTTGATGCACGCATTGCTTGTAAATTTCTTTGATTTCTAGAAGGTCCCTTTTGAGCTGATATAGATGCATAACCTACAGCTCTTAATACAGGAAACTTATCAGGTTCACTTACACCTGTATCTGTATAAGCAATTGCTGATGTTACAGAACGAGTTACAGATGTAGAATTTAACATATTAGAACAAGCAGTAGTTGCTAATATTGCTAATGAGACTACAACTAATTTAGTACTTCTCATTTATAACCTCATTATTTATTATCAATTCTATCATATTGACTTTGTTTACCCACATCACGCACAAGTCTTCCATCAACTTGATAAGATGAGGCTGGATAAATTACTGGATTATCACAGTCATTACCACTACATCTGCCAAAAACTGAAAAAGATTGATTATTTACATCTTTTAAATAATCTTCATAAGTGCCAGGCATTGTTGCAGGGAAAATTAAACCTGTTTTATTTATATAGGTATGAGTCTCAGGTACGTATGTAAAATAGCCATTTGCTGTTCTTTTTACATCTACTGTTGTTGTAGAAGTATTAGTAGTTGAACTACCTGAGGTATATCCTGAAGTTACAGTAACAGTCTCTGGAGCGCCATTTCCAGGTTGTCTTGGAGCATTAGCACTTCTTGAGTTTGCAACTGGTTGCATCTTAACTTTTGCAGGTTTATTTATATAAACATTATTGTAAAGATCAAAATTAGTTATATTACAATTTTTTACTGTTGAACGATAGCAAGATGGTAATAACTCATAAGGTATAAATCCTGTAGCTGAAGCTATTACAGTGCTTGTAGTCATATCAACAACACGTGAAACTAAAATAAGACCACGAAGAGTTCTTGTAACTGTTCCAGATAGAATATGGCTTACCATAGCTTTTTTAGCTACTTTATTCCAATCTCTTGTATAAACATAGTCACCATCTTTGTTTATTTGAATGCTTCCTGTTAATTTATATTCAAAAACAGGAACATCTTTCTTTGAAAGTTCATGAACAAAGACTTCAGCAAGCTCTCGGCCTAAAGAACCTGCATCTTCAAATGTCTCAGAGTCTACAAAAGTGGTAATAGCAATCTTTGGAATAGTCACATTTTTGACACGATTTAAACCAACATATTCATAGGTTGCTTCTTTAGATAATCGTTTATACATGGATTTATAAACAGTATCAGCCATTTGAGCAGCAACTGCTGGAACTTCCATACCTACACGTTCATATATATCTTCTGTACCATTGTCATTAGCATCTGCATCATATATATTAACTGAGTTAGAACCAGTTGACATACAACCAGTTAGTGCTAAAGTTGATGCACAAACTATATATTTAAGTTTTTTTATCATCATGGGCCTCATTTAACTGTATAATCTATCTATAATACAAATCTATAATTATATTAACACCTAAGATAGAACTACTATACAATAAAAAGCAATCTTAGTGCCAATTAATTAAGACATTATTTTGTCAGTGGAGTACACATGAAATTTAATAAATTTCTACAATCTTTAAGTTTATTGTTATGCTTAAGTGCATCAGAACAATCTTTTGCAAAATGGTTTGAGGCAAGTGGTACAGCTGATGCCTCTGCTCAAGATATTAAAATTGCAAGACAAGAGGCTATCTCTGATGCTCTTCGTTCTATAGCTCTTGAATCAGGTGCTAATGTTAATTTTTCTCAATCACTTATTGATGGAAGAATATCAACAGAGACATTCTCTGTAACCTCATCTTCTGCTATAAAGAAAGTTACAGTTTTAGAAGAACAAAAAGTTGGTGAAATTATTACTGTTAAAGTTCGTGCCTATGTAGATGAAAACTTTAACAAATGTAATTATGCTAAAGTTAAAAAGTCTATATTACCTATAATGTTTAGATATTTAGACAATGAGGCTTTCCAATCTAGTGCAGGTCTTGAAAGCATTAATAAAGAAATTACTTTAAATTTCTTAAATAAACTTTCAGACTCTAATGCTCTTCGTGTAGCTAAAGCATCAAATGCAAATTATGATATAAGTTCAGCCCTCTCTTCAGTTTCTGAAGAAGAGCAAAGAAGTTTAAATACTCTTGCTAAAGGTAGTAATAGTCAATATATTTTACTTGGAACTATAAATTCTGTTTCTTTATCTGAAATTGGTTCTAATAAACTAACAAGATATTTATATAAACCAACTAGAAATATTGATTTTTCAATATCTTTATATGACTCTCAAACAGGTGCAATTATCTTTAATAAAGATTATAAAGCAGTAACTGATTGGGATTTTGAGCGTGGTGAAAATATAGATATTCGCTCTACAAGATTTACAAATTCAAACTATGCTCAAAGATTAAAGCAACTTGTAGGTTATGCAGTTGAAGATGTTTCAACAGCTCTTCAATGTATTGCTCCAACATCTCGTATCATAAAAGTTGAAGGTGATGATGTTATTATCAATATAGGCAAAAACTCAGGTGTTGCTATAGGTCAAGAATATAATGTATCTCATATATCAAGTATAAGAGATAGAGAGGGTAATCTTCACTCTAATATAGAGGGTATGTCAAAAGTATATGTAGTATCTGAAGTTTATCCAAATGCTGCAAAACTAAGACCTAAGAATATTAATGATGGTGTTATTAATATTCAATTAGATGATATTGTTGTTTTAAAATAATAAAAAGAAGTTCTTGTGATATTTATATCTGTTATACATAAAAGATAACAGTGTTATTTTTAAGTAATAAAGCAAAAATCACAAGGATAAAAAAGAATTACTAGAGTAAAATCATGCTCTAGTAATTCTCATTTTTTATTTTATGCTATAATTTTCACGTTCTTTTGTCTCTGTAGCTCAGTTGGATAGAGCATTCGCCTCCTAAGCGAAAGGTCGTGGGTTCAAATCCCCCCAGAGACGCCATCTCAAAAAAAACATTAATTTTATAAAGTGTTTTTGCCTTATTTTAATTGATAAAAATCATTGTGCTTATTTGTTGTTAATTACACCTCATAATTTTTTCTTATATAAAGACAACGTATTTCTCACATAAAATACTTTTAAATAAATTAAAGATACTTTTGCAAATTAAGCTCTATTTTATTTTCTAACTCTTCAAATCTAAGAGGTCTTAAATTATTAGGTGTGTAATCAACACTTACATTTATTCTTTTTATATCATCATCTTTATATGCTTCATTATTATGAATATGTCCATGAATTAAGAGGTTACAATTATTTTGCTTAAATAACTCTAGATATAAAAGTTCTTTTTTAGAGAGATTATCAAATCTCTTATGTAATTCATAATGACAAAGAAAAATATCACCTAAGATTAAATAATCAAAGATATGTGAAAATCCACAGTCTTTATAAAATTTTTTTGTAAATCCATCATGATTACCCTTTATTAAAATCTTATATCCCTTTAGTTTTTTAAATAAAGAAATAGCTTCTTCTTTTTTATCTGAATTTATAATAAAGATATCTCCTAAGAAAAAGACAGTATCATTTTCATTTACTAAACTATTGTAATTATCAATAAGTGTTTGATGACACTTTAAAAGACCTTCATCTGTATAATCAAAAGGTCTTTTTGCATACTTGATAATATTTTTATGATAAAAATGTAAATCTGATGTGAAGTAAAACATAAGCACCTCTAGTCTTTTTCATTGATTAAATAATACTTAAAATAATCTTCTTTTTGAATAATATTGTAAAAGTTCATCTAAATTAAGATGGTAGAAAAAATGTAAACTTTAATATATCAAATATAGTTTATGTGAGATTGATGTTGTTTTTGTACAAGATGATACTATGTTGTTTTAAGTAATTACACAAAAAATCACAAGTACTTCAAATATAATATTGCTATATTTATTGAAAACTTTTATAAAAAAGTGTGTATATAAGTTATAAAAAAATAGACCCTATCTTTTTTTTTGATAAAGTCTATCTTTTAAAAACTTACTTAGCTCATGTGATATTTACTTTTTTTTACATAAGAAATAACTATTTTAAGTAAAAACATCACAAGGACTACTTACTTTTATTATTTTAGTTTTATCTCTTTTGCATGTTCAGTAAAGGTTTGATAACAAACATTTTGAATGTTTATATTCTCTAATACATCCTCTATAGAATTTATAAATGTATTAAAATCATAAATTATAAAATCTATATAACAATACTTAACACCTACTGCTTTACCTATAGGAAAAATAGTAAAAGGATCTTCAAAATTATTAAAAATCTCACTTTCTATTTCTTCTAATTTAGCTAATTGTTCATCATCATCTAAGATTTCACGATCAAAAGAAATAAAGCCTGCCGTGATATTATCACGATGTAAATCTACAAGTGCAAGATTTACCCTATCAGAAAAACCTGAACTTAAATCACTATAAATAGTGTGTCCTTTTACAATATCATATCTTTTTATCTCTGGATCTAACTCATCTTCTCTACATCTATAGTCTTTATAAAATCTATACATGCAATGTTTAGGACTAATATCGTTAATCTCAAGTCCTAACTCTTCTAAAACAGACTTTAACTTAGTTAAAGAAAAAGATTCATCTTCAAAGAGCACATCTTCAGTTAAAGTTATTTCATTTATAGTAAAGGCAAAGAGATTTTCACCTAAAATATATTTTACTAATCTAGTAATTATATTTTGTAGTTCTTCATATTCTTTATAATCATCTTCTGTATAACCATATTCAACATTAGGTACATAGATAAAAAGATTAAATAAAGAAGAATCTTCATTTCTATTTATGTTTACAGATAAGTCTTTTACTTTTATAGTACCAAAATTAGTTCTTACTGATTTTGGCATATTTTCTGGAATTCCAATTTCAAAAGAAAAATACTTATCTAATGAATCTTCATATAATCCTTCCCATTTTTTTAAACTTAGATAACTATAAAAACGATTAGCCTCCATATTATGTTCAAAAGAGACAGTTACAAGATCATCTTTACTTAGATTTACATGAAATAAAGGTTTTTCAAAGATTCTATTTAATTTGAAATCAACTAAATCCATAACTTCATCATATTCTTCTTTTTTAAATAGAGTTTTTATTTGTTTATATAATTCTTTTTTATTTTCTTTTAGATCTTCAAAGAAATATTTTACATTTTCTCTAAAAGATAAATCAAAATCAGGACGTGTTATTGCATGTTCAACTATTTGTAGTTTATCTCTTATATCATCTAAAGATAGATTTAAGTCATTATCCTCAATAAATAGCATGCCTGCTCTTTTATAATGATATATAGCAAAAAGAAACTCATCTAAATATTCACAAGCCTCTGCTTTTATCAAATGAAAATAGAAGTTATCTAAATCATCATAGTCAAAATTTTCTAAAAGAAATTCACAAATATCTGCTAATTTAAACCATTTATCTGTAATGAATTGACTTTCAAGAAGATAAATACTTTTCATCATATAAAAATGTAGATTTAAAGGTATATCTATTAAGTCTTTTTTTCTTTGCACATCACCTATTTTTGAAATAACTCCAAAATAATCTTTTTTATTAAATAACTTTTCACACTCAGTCTCTAATTTTTTAGAAAACATATAGATGCTCCTTTAAATCATATAAGTTTAAATAAGGTTTTTTGTTTTATTTCAAATGGTTTTTTATATAAAAAACACAAAATTAACAAAAAAAATATTTTATTAAAAATAATAATTTAACTAATTAAAAATTTAATTCTATAGACTGTTCTACAAAAATTTTAATTACAAATTAAAATTTTTTGTAAATTATTTTTTTAACTTTTTTTTGAGTTAAATTTATAAAAACATAAATTTCAGCATCAAATATACACTAAAAATAATTTTTTAGACAATAGACCTATAAATCAAGTTTATAGAACTCTTCTTTTTAATTAAAAAATATGCATTTTTTAAGTGATAAAAATACAAATGCATAAGTTATGAGAATATATATGTATAAGATAGAGTTGTTTTCAGAACATTAATTAATCAAAGATAGATTTTGCCACTAACATTTGTATAACTTTAATAAAGTTTACTATTCTTTTTATAAAAACTTTTAAAAAGTAATGTATTTTCAGATAATTAATAAATAACTTAATAAATTGGCATATTAAATTCTTTAAAGAGCTTATATTAATAAAAATACATAGTTATTGTGATTAATGTGTTGTTAATTAAAACAACGTAAATATCACATGAACTAAATAAATTGGAGAGAAACAAAATGGCTCTTTACGTAAATACAAACGTGAGTTCTATTAATGGTCAAAGAAAACTCACAAATGCAACAAATAGTTTAAACACAACTTATCAAAGATTATCATCAGGTCTTCGTATTAATAGTGCTAAAGATGATGCTGCTGGTCTTCAAATTTCTGATAGATTAACTAGTCAAATCAATGGTTTAAATCAAGGAAATAGAAACAGTAATGATGGCATAGCTCTTGCACAAACTATTGAAGGTGCCATGGAAGAAATGACCAACATGATGCAGAGAATTCGTGTTTTAGCAGTTCAAGCATCAAATTGTACTAACTCTCAAAAAGATAGAGAAGCTCTACAACAAGAAGTTAGAGAATTATCTTTTGAAATTTCACGTATTGCTTGTCGTTCAACCTTTGCAGGTGAAAAGATCTTAGCTGGCGTTACTAAGGCAACAGGTGGTGGTGCTGCAACTGCAAATGGTTTAGTATCAGCTAAAGGTACTATAGTATTACAAGTTGGTGCAAACTCAGGTGATATTTTAACTCTTACAGGTTTATCACGTGGTTTTACCTTATCAATGATAGCATCAGCTGCTAAAAATCTTAATAATGGTGTTTCTGGAACTAAAGCATTAACAAAAGATGCTAATAAATTTGGTATTTTTGATGTTTCTGAAGTAGATAAAGCTCAAAATGTATTATCTGTTATTGATTCAATGATCTTAGTTATAGATCAACAAAGGGCACACTTAGGTGCTATGCAAAATCGTTTAGAATCAACTATTCGTAATCAAGCTTCTATCTCTGAAAATGAATCAGATGCAAGATCACGTATACGTGATACAGACTTTGCAGAAGAGACTGCAAATCTAACACAACAACAAATTATTCAACAAGCATCTCAATCTATATTAACTCAAGCAAATCAAAAGCCACAGATTGCACTTGCTTTACTTGGCAGATAATAACTTTATAAAAAAAATTAAAGTTTTTCTCTCCATT
>JARHZF010000125.1 GCA_029258325.1 Anaerobiospirillum sp.
CTCAATATAAAGAATATATGCAAAGCTCTAAGGCATTTAAAGATGCTGATATGGCTTTAAATAAAGCATATAAAGAATTAAGATTGCAATTAAAAGATGATAAAAATGCTTTAAATCTTCTAAAAAAACAACAAAGAGATTTTAATAAGAAAAAAGATCAATATGTTGAAGATGTATTATCAGTAGATAAATCAAAAGAAATAGCAGAAGTTTATGCTGATATAACACAAGAACAAGCTAATTCTATGAACCTTTATCTCTATCAATTAAAACACCCTAATCTATATATGTCACTTACAGGCTCTATCTTAACTCCTAATAAGGTAAGTGATTATTATATTTTATTGCTAAATAATAATGGTGGTATGTTTAATATCTATCATAAGGATATGATAAAAAGTGAAGACGCAAAAGCTGTGCTTGAAAATAAAGAATTTTTATTTTCAGGTTATGAAATTATGTGTAAGATAAAGGATTTGGAAAATATAGATTCAAGTAGTATTAAGATAAAAGTTAATATAGATAATAAAGATGTATGGCTTGACGTAACATCTTTATAATACTTAAAAAAGAGGATGTCTTGCATCCTCTTATGCTTTAATTATATTTGTATCAATATAAGGTGTTAAATCACCTAAAATAGTATGACGCCAACCCTTTGTTAAAATAGGCTTTGTATTGTTATAAACATAATTATAAAAGAATTCATGTATATCCTTTTTTACAGATAAAACTTCCTCTGAAATTCCCTCTTTTAAAGCTATTTCTCTTATATAAGCATCAAGTTTATTATACATAATTTGATAGCCCTCTCTATGCGTAAAAAAATCATAGCAAGGCTCTAGCTTTATATTAGTCTTATTGGCAAAATCAATAGATGCTCTAACCCAGTTTAAGATTAAATATCCATTACCCTTAATACAACCAAGATTAACATTACAATTTTTAAGATCATCTAAAGTTCTAGGACATGTCTTTGCAATAGACCAAAGAGCTTTTGTAGTAATAACATGATTTAAAGCAAGGTCACGCTTACTTGCATGTTTATAGCGTTCTTTACATATAAAATAAAGTCTTTTTAAAGGCTTATCATTAAGTGCAAAATTACCACCTATATTTTTATAAACTTCATTTGCATCTTCTGTAAAGTTTACATACTCTTGCATACGTATACGCATTTCATCTTCAAAATATGCTAAATTTTTCTTTGATATTTTTTTCATAAAGAAATCATAAATATCTTTTAAATATTCAACATCATCACATGCATATTCTAATTGCTCTTCTGTTAAAGGTCTTTTAAGCCAATTAGATCTAGTACAAGCTTTTTCAAGCTCTACATTACAAATTTCTTGTACATAATAAGCTAAAGACTTTTTATAAGAATGATTACAAAAAGATGCCATAAGTTGTACATCATAACATCTATCAAAAATTAGCTTATCTAATTTATAATCAAAACTTTTTTTAGCTAAGACATGAATATCTTCAATACATGAAAATGCTAATATATAAGCTTTAGTTTTATTTAAAGATAATATAAGTCTATCTAAAGTAGGTGTATAGGCATCTACTAAATAGACAGTATCTTTTATTTTTAATTGTATTAATGCAAGTTTAGGATGAAGAGATCCATCTCTTTTAAACTCTGTATCTAAACTAATGTAATCATCTTTATCTAAACTATCTATAACATTACATATTTTTTTAACATCAATACTACTTTTTACATAAATACGTAAAGACACTTACTTTATAAACTCCTCGTGTAGTTTTCTTCTTAAAACTTTTCCTATAGCAGACTTAGGTAATGCTTTTACAAAATTAACATGTTTTGGTACTTTATATGGTGTAAGATATTTACGACAATGCTCAATAATTTCATCTTCAGTTAAAGAATTATCTTTCTTTACTATAAATAAGTTAATAGCCTCACCAGTACTTTCAGATGCAATACCAATAACTGCACATTCTAATACTTTTTTATTTTTACTTACAATATCCTCAATTTCTGATGGAAAAACATTAAAACCAGAGACTATTATCATATCTTTAAGTCTATCTATAATTTTAATATAACCACCCTCTTGCCATATAGCTATATCACCTGTTTTTACATATTCACCATCAAAAGCACCTAAAGTTGCCCTTTCATTTTTATAATAACCTTTCATAACCTGAGGGCCTGATATTTCAAGTTCACCTGATTTATAAAGTTCCCAAATTTCATTACCTTCATTATCAACAATGCGTACTTTACAAGATGGAATAGGCACACCAATAGTACCTGTATAAGAATCTTGAGTATGAGGACATACTGCACATAGAGGTGAGCATTCAGTAAGACCATAACCCTCTAAAATATGATGATTAGTTTTTCTAAAAAATTCTTCTTCAACACCTGATTGAATAGCAGCTCCACCACCTATAACTATATGTAAATTTTTAAAACTAGCCTTATCAAATAATTTATGGTTTAAAAGAGCATTAAATAAAGTATTAACACCAGTAATACAAGTTAAATCATCATGTTTTATAAGTTCTTTAACTAAAGCTTTGATATTTCTTGCATCTGTTATTAAAAGATTACTACCACCTATATAGAAAAAGAGTAAGCAATTAATAGTAAGAGCAAAAACATGATATAGAGGGAGGGCTGTGAGTACAACTTCACTACCTAAAGATAAAACAGGCTTATACATACCATAAGCTTGAGCTACATTAGCTATTAAATTACCATGAGATAACATTGCACCTTTTGGTGTACCTGTAGTACCACCTGTATATTGTAAAAATGCTATATCATCATAACTTACATCTACATCTTTAAAACTATGTTTTGTACCTAAATTTAGAGCATCTTTATAATAAGTTACATTATTTAATTTATAAGATGGCACCATACCTGAAAAGTGATTTAAATAGATATTTAAAAGTGTTCCTTTAATACTACCTAATTCATCACCTACACTTGTAATTAAAACATTTTTAATTAAGGTATTATCAACAATAGACTCAAGATTATAGGCATAGTTTGCAAGTACAGCTATGGCACAAGCATCAGAATCTTGCAATTGTTTTTGAAGCTCACGAGGTGTATAGAGAGGATTAACATTAACAACAGTTAAACCTGCCTTTAAAGCTGCAAAAACAATTGTAGGATATTGAATTAAATTTGGCATCATAATAGCGATATGATCGCCTTTTTTTAGATGCCAAACATTTTGAAAAAAAGAGGCAAGCAATTCTACTTTATTGCTTAGCTCTTTATAAGTAATAGAAGTACCAAAATTTGTATATGCAATATTATTTGCATATAAATTAACAGAGCTATCAAAAAGACTATTTATGTTTTCAAAAGGACGTGTATTAACCTCTGCCATTACATCTTTAGCATAACTTTCAAGCCAAGGTTTTTCCTTTGTAAACATAGTCTAGCTCCTCATTTATTTATTAGCACTCTCAAATTGTTTTAGAAAATCAACTAAAACTTGCACACCTTCAATAGGCATAGCATTGTATATAGAGGCTCGCATACCACCTAATACTTTATGACCTTTTAGACCTACTAAATGTTTTTGACTTGCCATCTCTAAAAATGCTTGATTTAAGCTTTCATCTTTTAGAGTAAATACGCAATTTACACGTGATCTATCAGATCTCTTAATAGGACAGATATAAAAATCTGAACTATCAACATAATCATAAAGAAGGTTTGCTTTAGCTATATTGCGTTTTTCAAGTTCGCTAACACCACCAATTGACTCAATCCAGTCAAAAGCAAGACCTGCCATATACCATGAGAAAGTATTAGGTGTATTATACATTGAATCATACTTATCTAAAGTTGACCAATCTAACACTGATGGACAATATTTTCTTGCTTTACCTAATAAATCTTCACGTACTATAGTAATTGTAAGACCAGCTGGAGCTACATTTTTTTGAGCACCAAAGATAATAGCACCAAACTTACTTACATCTATATCACGAGTTAAGATATTAGATGACATATCTACAATTAGAGGTACACCTTTTGTATCTGGTATATTATTAATTTCAATACCATTTACAGTCTCATTTAAACAAGCATATGCATAGGATGCACCTTCTGTAACTTGCATTTTGTCATAGTTGATAAAGTATTGACCTTTATCATCTTTTTCTACACACTCGTGTAGTAAAGCTTTGCCATATTTATCATTACATTCATTAAAAGCACATCTTGACCAATGACCTGTTACAAAGTAATCAGCAAAGCCATCTTCTTCTAATAAATTTAATGGTATAGCAGCAAATTGACCACGACCACCACCTTGCTCAAATAAAATTCTATAATTGTCAGGTATATTCATAATTTTGCGTAATGTGTCACGAGCATGATTTGCAACAGCATCATACTCTTTTGATCTGTGAGACATTTCAACAATACCAATACCTGTATTATTAAAATCTAAAAATTCAGCTTGAGCCTTTTCCATTACCTCAACAGGTAACATTGATGGACCTGCACCATAATTCCATGCTTTACTCATTTGAGATTTCATCTCCTAAAACATCATCATCTAAAGCTTCTTCGTTTAGAATATCACTTTTTTCATCAAGATTTCTATCGCCATTTAACATTTGCTCTAAATTGTCTTGCTCTTGCTTATCTATCGCACGATTTTCAAGCATTTTCTTTGTAGCATTAACTACATCTTCATTAATAACTTGAAGAGCAATTACAGATTCACCTTCATAAGGTTTCATTGCAATAACACCACCTGATGTTCTTGATCTAATATCAAAGTTAGATACAGGCATACGTGCAAGTTGTCCTTTATCTGTAATTAGCATAACCTCGCAATTATCATCAACTAAGCTTACACCTACAATTAAACCTTTCTTCTCAAAGGCACGCATACAGTTAACACCTTGTGTTGCTCTGCCTTTTCTTGATAGATCGTTTAATAAGAAGCGTTTTGCATAGCCTGAGCTTGTTGCAATAATAGCTTGTGCACTTTCTACATCTTTCTTTTGTACAACAAGACAAGATACAGCTAAAGCACCATTTTTAAGTTTAATACCTTTAACAAAGCCAGATGAACGACCAGATGGTCTTACACCTTTATTTGAGTAAATTACACCATCAGTTGACTCATTATTATCAGATATATCATTAGTATCAGCTACATTTTCATCATTTGTATCTTCGCTATCTTCAATATCTGCATCATTTTCATCTGCATTTGAGGCAACGTTATAGTATTCACTAAATCTTGTTACCATATTATTATTAGTGAAGATAAAGATATCATCATCACCTGTAGATATAGCAACATCAATTAGTTCATCGCCCTCTTGTAACTTAGCTGCAAGCATTGCATTATTACGAGATTTTTTAACAAAGTTCTTATAATCTGATAGTCTAATCTTCTTAACTAAACCAAGTTTAGTTGCCATAAAGACATAATGATCATCTTCAAACTTAGAGATTGGAAGTAGAGCTGTAATTCTCTCATTTTCTGCAATATCAAAGTAATTTTGAATAGGTCTACCACGCCATGTCTTATTATTTTCATTAGTATCAAGTTCATAGACAAAGGTTGTAAATACACGACCTAATGAAGTAAAGCAAAGTAGAGTATCATGAGTATTTGCAACTAAGATCTTAGTTACATAATCTTCATCTTTAAGTTTAGCAGCTACATTACCCTTACCACCTCTATTCTTTAAAAGAGCATAAGCACCAATTTCTTGATACTTAATATAACCCTCTGAAGATAGAGTAATAACAACATCTTGTTTAGTAATAAAGTCAGCCTTACTTCTCTTACTCATATCTTCTATAAAGTCAGAGCGTCTCTTATCTGCAAAGTCATTCTTAACAGAGATTAATTCCTCACGAATAACTTCATTCATACGAGCTCTATTATTTAAGATATTTAAGTATTCTTTAATATTTAAGATAAGAGCTTTGTAATCATCTTGAATTTCTTCTGTTGCAAGATGTGTAAGTCTTTGTAGACGTAAAGCTAAAATAGCTGATGCTTGTTCTTCTGATAAGTAGTAATGATTATCATGAAGTCCTGCACTTTCTGCAATACCATCAGGTAGACAAATATTGCTACCATCTTCTGCTCTTTCAATTAAAGATGAAATTAAGCTACCATCCCATGCCTCTGCCATAAGTTTTTGCTTAGCATCATCTGCATTTTGAGAGTCAGTAATCATATCAACAATCTTATTGATATTTGATTTAGCTACAATTAAACCCTCATTTAAGAATGCTTTATTTCTATCTTTTCTTAAAAGATATACAGTACGTCTTGTTACAACTTCACGGCGGAATGAAACAAACTCTGATAAGATTTCAGTTAGTGATAATTGTTTTGGTCTATTATCAACAAGAGCAATCATATTCATAGAAAATGATGCTTGTAGTGAAGTCTTTTCAAAGAGATTATTTAAAACTATTTGCTCATGAGCATCACGTTTTAAATCAATAGCAATACGTACTAAATTATCCTTATCAGATAAATCATTAACCTCAGAAATACCTTCAATTTTCTTCTCACGAATTAAATCAGCTATTTGTTTTACAATA
>JARHZF010000085.1 GCA_029258325.1 Anaerobiospirillum sp.
TTTTTTATAAAACACCCTTAAATATTAAATAAATTTTAAAGGTGTATTCTAGTAATTCTCTATTGTTATTTGCTACTTCTATATAAATAGAACAAAAATTAAAGCCCTCCCTTTCTTTTATAGCACCAAAATGAATCAAAACTAAAACTTTAAATTTCATCTAAATATTTATTATATTTCTACTAAGCTACTAATAAATAAATAGAATTTATTAAGTATATTTTTTATATTAAAATCATAATCTTTATAATACATATCTAAGTATAAGTTATTAAAAGAAATATTTATTATTTTTTTCAATTTAACTTTAATAAAACACATATTTTAAAAAGTTATACTTATAATCATTTTTTATTATTTATATTTTTTAATTGTCTATAAATACATTATACTAAGTTGTAATAGAATAAATAAAATAGATAGGAAGTAAAAAAAATGCAAGTTAATCTACCTATTGATGATATTGAAATTAAATTTCCAAACGGTAAAAAAATTATCTCTATCTCAAATCTAGATGGTATTATTACAGAATGTAATGATACTTTTGTTGAAATGTCTCAATATACTAAAGAGGAACTTATAGGAAAACCTCATAATATATTAAGACACCCTGATATGCCCTCTCAAGTATTTGAACTTTTATGGCAAACACTAAAAGCAAATAAACCATTTATGGGTATTATTAAAAATAGAACTAAACAAGGTCACTACTATTGGGTACATGCTTTTATAAGTCCTATTATTGTAGATGGTAAGACTGTTGCTTATGAGTCTGTACGATCTGAACCAAGGGCTGAGGATATAAAAAGAGCAGAAGCTTTATATAAAAAAATGAGAGAAAATAAGAGACTAACACCTCTTTTTAAAACACCAAAACCTTATACCTTATCTTTAAGCCTCACTATAATCTTATCTATTGCTCTTTATTTTATAAATCCTATATTATCCCCATGTGTTACTTTTTTAGGTTCTCTACTTAGTTATATACTATTTAAAAGCCACTATATAAATAAAATAAGTAAATTAAAATCTCTAACAACTGAAGTATTTGAACACCCTGTAGGTATTCTTACCTATACAGATAATAATGATGAGTCTGACTTACTTAATCTATCTATTATAAGTAATAAAACTTATATTAATACAATTATAAAGAGAATTGATGATCTTATATCTCAAACTAATAAAGGTGCAGATAAGAGTAATCAATTATCAAAACAAACATTATCTGAAGTTCAAGCTCAAAATGAAGAAACTAAATTAATATCTGACAATATAGAAAGTTTAGTTAATATGCTAAATGAGTTATCTGATAATATACATAGAACTTGTGAATTTGTTGAAAATGCTAATATAAAAGCTCATGAAAGTGATGATTTTGCTACAAAATCTCGTGAGTCACTTGAAAAGATACATAATAAATCTGACTATATGTTAAGTTCTGTACAAACTCTTGCAGATAAAACTTATGAAATACGCAATATCTTAGAATATATTAAACAAATTGCAGCAAGAACTAATCTTCTTGCTCTTAATGCATCTATTGAAGCAGCTCGTGCAGGTGAAGCTGGTCGTGGTTTTGCTGTTGTAGCTGATGAAGTTCGCTCTCTTGCAATTCACTCAAATGAATATACTACAAAGATAGAAGATGTAATTACAAGTTTAGTTGAACTTGCAAGTGAAGCTGTAGCTATAGCTAAGGATGGACAGGAAGCTGCAATACAAGATATGAATCAAGTAAATGATTCTATAAATTGTTATAAAAATCTTTATGACAATTTAGATAATATAGCAAAAACAGCTAATGAAATGAATATGACTATAGATAGACATAAAATTAAAACTCAAAATATTAATGCTAAAGTATCTTCTATTTATAAGCATGCTAATGCTTGTGCAAAGAACTCTGAACTTTCAAGTGGTTCTATTTTACAAGTAAAATTAATAGCTGATAGACTTAAAGAGATGATATTAAGATTCCAAAGAGATTATATTAGATAGAATTTTTTTAATAATAGTCAAAGTGTAAAAGCTCATTATATAAAAGGTTTAACCTTTATTTAAAATGAGCTTTTATTTATGTTTTATTTATATTTTAAACGTGCATCAACATCAACTATCTTTATATTTTCACGTCCAAAATTAGGAAGAGAATCTATAAATGATACCTGCTCATCTAAAGCTATTTTATCTGCAACAGAAATATACCAACATTGTTTTGTACCATCATATTTATACCCACGACCACGTAAACTATCTTTTACTTGATATGAGTTATAAACATAAATAGTATAACTATTTTTACTAGCACTTCTAAGTAACATAGCAAGACTATGTTGCTCTATATATAAAAGCCATGCTATAGCAAGACAATCTATATCAGCTCTATGTGCATTATAAAACCAACCACGTACATTACATAAAGACTCTAGTTTCTTACCACCACTAGCTCCCAAGAGATCCCAATTAATATCATTTAAAGAGCAAGCCCAACGGTAATTTTTTAAACCAGGGAATCTTTTTTCAAAAAAAGGTCTATCAAATTTAGCATTATGAGCCACTATCAAAGTATTTTCATCTGATAAGAAGAAATTAACCATATCATCATCAATGCGTTTACCTTGAACCATTTCATTAGTAATATGAGTAATTTCTGTAATTTCAGGACTAATTTTAGTAGATGGCTGTTCAAATTCATCATAAATTTGATCAATACTTATAATGATATTTCTTTGTAATGAATAAGTAACTTTAATTAAGGCAAGCTCAATAATTTCATCTTTATGATTATCAAAACCAGTTGTTTCTGTATCTAAAATAACTAATTTATGACAAACTTCACCATCTAGCACATCATTTAAAATTATAGGTAGCCTTTTTTTACACCCCTCTATAGTTAAAGGAATGCGTTCTAGCAATTTAAAATCATCAGGACGTCTTTTAATTTCTTCTAACCTATAAAAAGGAAATGCATCTTTTTGAAAGTTATACATATATACACCACTATAATATTTTTTAAGCAATATACAATATTTATTGTAGTTAAGAAATTTAATTAAAAATAAATGTTCATTTCACTCTATTTTTTAAAATTGAGTAAAAATATTATATATAATATCAAACTTTCTTTTAAAATTAGCAAAAAAATATAAAAGACTAAATATTTTTCTATTTTTTTATAGAGTAAAAAATTAAGTATTTAATATTTAAGTAAAAATTAATATATAATAAAAAAGTTTGTTGTATAAATAAATTAAGACCTAAGTTTTGCTCTTAGGTCTTTTTAATTCATAATATATTCTTACTTAAGAAGTAAATATTATTCTATCTTATCTAAAAAAGATAAATAAGCTATGACCCCTTTTTAACTTAGATTTCAACAAAGATATCCTCAAGATCTAATCTTGATTTTGGTCTATTAGTTATTACATTTGAATCCTTATCAGATCTATAGCCTAAGAATAAAACAACTTGGCAAGTTAAATCCTTTTTATCTAAATCTAATATTGCATCAACTTTCTTTGCATCAAAACCCTCAACAGCTGTTGTATCAATACCCATACTTTCAGCTGCATACATAGCTGTTGCAAGTGCTATATAACATTGCTTACCACACCAAGCAATTAAATCTTTTTCAGTCTCTGAATTTAATTCAGTAAAACCTTTTCTACTTGCATATTGTGCTTGTAGTAATTCCTCTTTTAAAATTCTCTTATCACTTTTTTCTTTTGCTAAAACTTTTTGATAAAAGTCTTCTGTAACTCTTTTATTAGCACAAATAAAGATAGCATGTGAGCATTCATCAAATCTGCCTTGATTAAAGTCACTAATACTGTCACGCATCTTTTTCTTTTGCTCATCAGTATGTGCTACATAAAATTGCCAACCTTGAAGATTTACAGCACTAGGAGTTAATCTTAAACACTCTTTAATCTTATTAAAATCACTATCACTAATTTTTTTACTTGCATCATAATGTTTACAAGTATAACGCTTTGTCATTAACTCTAAAAAATCCATTGAGTTATCCCTCTTTACTATAAATAAAAATACTTATCCTTAAAATAGTTCTTTATAGATTAACACAAATAATAAAAAAGTGTTTACACATAGTTAAATTTTTATAAACCTATACAGTACAATTAAGATTTATTTATACACAATAAAGAACTATTTATTTTAAGTAAAAATACCATGAACTACCTATACTTTATTATCTTTATTTGCATATTTTATAAAATGTTTTTGAAACTCTTTAGCTAGAAATGATATTGGTTCAAAATCAAGAGCATGATTTCTAAATACTATTGATAAAGAACTATCATTAAAGTTTAAATGTGTATCATCTAAATAAACAAGATCGTGCAGAAAATCTGCATCTAAATCAACTAAAAGAGATGGAACTACTGCAAAACCTATTTTCTTTTGTACCATAGATAAAGCATAAATATAGTTATCTACTTGATAATGTGTAGGTGATAATACTATAGGCTTTAAATCCTTTGAAAATTGAGATGTAATCACAATTTGTCTATATTTAGATAAAACATCACGTGTTATTTTTTTACACTTAACAAGCTCATGACAACGTGAGGTAATAACTTTATTTTCAATATCCATTATCTTTATTACATTAAACGTTTCAGGTAAATTTTGATTAAAGATAAGGGCTATATCAATATTAGCCTCTGACATAGACACCCCCACATCAAAGGCTGATAATAAAGTTAAATTTAAAGTAAGTTGTGGATATTTTTTTGAAAAATCTGACAAGATATTAAAAAGACCACTATCATAAATAGAATAATCAATGCCTAAATTTATAGTTGGATTTTTAATATTGTGTAGTGATAAAGCACGTGTCTCAAATATATAAGCACTTTCAACTATCTCTTTTGCATAGGCAAAAAGAGCTCGCCCTCTTGCAGTAAGCTCAATCTTATGTCCTCTTTTAAATAAAGTGTAATCAAGCTCATCCTCAAGAGAACTTACATGTGTAGATACAACTGATTGAGCTTTTTTAAGTTCACGAGCTGCTTGTGAAAAACTTTTAAACTTAGCTACATAAATAAAGGATCGTAATTGATCTATACTTAATTTCATATAAGACTAATATCCTTTTTTATAAAATCTTAAATTAAAAACAGCAACTAATAATATAAATAAACTAAATAGAGATAGAAATAAAAAAGCTATATCTAAAGAGCTTATTTTTGAAATATAACCAATTAAAGCAGGTCCTAAAAGCAAAGCTGCATAGGCACAAGTTGATACTGAATAAACAGCTTTAACTGATGACATTTTATTTTGACTACCAGCTATTGAAACAGCAATAGGCATTATATTAGCACCACTAAAACCTAAAAGAGCAAAAGCTAAAAAGAGTAATACTATATTATGTGTACTAAAGATAATAAATAAAGATAAAGATGTAAAAAGAAGTCCTGTACAAATTATTTTATAAGCACCAAATTGCTCTATTAATCTTGCACCTAGAAATCTACCTAGAGCTAGGAAAATTACAACAACAGTATAGCCATAACTTGATTTTTCTATATTAATATCTGTTTTTTCCATCATTAAAATAGCAGACCAATCAAGCATAGAACCCTCTACCATAAGTGTAAAAGATGCAATTAAAGCAAGGTAGATAACTATACCACGAGGAAAGGCAAAGCCCTTTTCTTCTTTATTTTGATATTTTTCATTTTTAATTTGTTTTAAAAATATACATAAAATTACTAAGATAATAGATATAGGTACTGATATAGATAAATTAATATTAAAGTTTATAAGTAGCAATATTGAAATTAAAAATAAAGCTACAATTTCACCTATTGAGTAAAAACCATGAAATGTTGATAAAAGGTTTTTATTATATTTTTTCTCTAAAAATGTACCATATATATTAGAGGCAACTTCAAGTAAACTTAAAGTAAAACCAAAGATAAATATTAAAATAGCAGTTAAAGCAAAATTTGGTATTAAAGATAAAAACACAGTTGCTATAGTTAGAGCAAGTGATGATATAACTAAAGTTCTTTTAATACCAAAAAAAGATATTAAATGTTTAGTAAGAGCAATACCCATAAGAGAACCTAAGGCCATAAGTAAAATAATTCTAGATAATTCAAAATCATTTAACTTTAATTTTTCTTGAATATAAGGAACTAAAGGTGCCCATGATGCTATGGAAAATCCAGCAAGGAAAAAACATATTTTTGATGCATTTATTTCTTTTTTATTTAATAACAACATATAAAACCTCATAAACAACTAAACATAGTTTTATTCTCCTCTATTCTTTTGTTAAAGCATAATTAGAATCAATCAATATTTTGATAGCTATATTTAATTTTTATTAATTAACTAATTGATTTTAATTAATAAAATATAAATTGATATAATTTTAAAACAACAGTTAAATAAAGTTTTAACAATATAATCTTATTTGAATTATATGTAGTTTTTATCTATAAATAAACATAGGATAATTTTTTTATTATCAAAAATATGATAGTTTCAATCATAAATATAATGACTTTTAAGGCATAAAAAAATATATATTTTATTTTTATAAATTTTCTCAAAAATACTTATTTTATTGCAAAATATTAATCAACAACTATCTTTACTTTTATTTTTATATAAATTTTGTTTTATTTATAAATACAAACATTTGATAAATAATATCATTTTATATTTTTTTAAAAACATTTTTCTATAACATGTATAACGAAATTTAATTAAAGGGAATATTTATGAAAATTTATAATACTATATCCGATCTTGTAGGCAAGACTCCTCTTGTCTCTCTTGATGCTTATGCAAAGGAAAGAGGTGCTAAAGCAACCTTACTTGCAAAAGTTGAATATTTTAATCCATCAGGTTCAGTAAAAGATAGAGCTGCTCTTTACATGTTGAGAAATGCTCTTAAAAATCATCTAATTAATGAAAATACTCATATAATAGAACCTACATCAGGTAATACAGGTATAGGTCTAGCTCAAGCATGTGCTGCTTTAAAACTAAAGCTAACTTTAACCTTACCTGAGTCAATGTCTAAAGAGCGTCGCTCCATGCTTAAAGCATATGGTGCAAATTTAGTTTTAACTGATGCAAGTTTAGGCATGAAAGGAGCTATTGAAGAGGCAAATAGATTACATAAAGAAAATCATAACTCTATAATTCCATCTCAATTTGATAATTTATCAAATGTACAAGCTCACTATGAGACAACAGGTCCTGAAATTTATGAAGATACTGATAAAAAAGTAAACTTCGTAGTAGCAGGTGTTGGTACTGGTGGCACAATTACAGGTGTTGGTAAATATCTAAAAGAGCAAGATAGCTCTATTAAAATGATAGCTATAGAACCTAAAGCTTCAGCTGTTCTTTCAGGTGAAAAAGCAGGTCCTCACGCTATTCAAGGTATTGGTGCAGGTTTTGTCCCATCAATCTTAGATGTATCTATTATTGATGAAATAGTTACAGTAAGTAATGAAGATGCTATTTTCTTTGCTCAAGATCTTGCTGTAAATACAGGAATATTTTGTGGTATTTCATCAGGTGCTGCTTTAAAAGGTGCTCTTGAGATTGCAAAGCGTGATGAAAACAAAGATAAAGTTATTGTTGTGATTTTACCAGATTCAGGCGATAGATATTTATCAACTGCATTATTAAACTAATAAAAAAGGAAACTTATGTCAAACGATAAATCAAGAGTAGAGTCTTTATCTACTAATGTCTTAAACAAAATAGACAAAAAGACAAGAATGATTACTGCATTCTTTTATGTAGGAGCACTTGTTCTTGGTGTCTTAGTTGGTATGTATGGTTCTGATGTTTTAAATAATACCATGAACTATATAACTATTGTATTTACAAGATTATTTAGCTTTATAGCTGTCCCTATCATTGCTCTTGCTTTAATTACAACACTTGCAAAATTAGGCAAAGGCAGTAAATCAGGACTTATCTTTAAACATACAATATTCTATACCCTATTTACTACAATCTTAGCAGCTATTGTTGCAGCTATACTATTTTCAATCTTAAGACCTGAAAATGTACCAGCTGAAGTATCAGGTGCAGCCTCAGCTCCACCACCAAATGCAACATCTTATGTGGATCATATTTTATCTATTGTTCCAAATAATATATTGCAACCATTTGTATCTGGTAACGTTTTATCTGTATTAATTATTGCAGCTTTCTTTGGTGTATCTCTTGCACTTATGGAAGATGGTGATAAGAAAAAGGTTCTTTTAAACTTCTTTGAAGGTTTACAAGATATACTATTTACCATAATTAAAGCCATTATCTTTATTCTACCTTTAGGTATTTTAGGCTTTACAGCTCAACTTACACGTGAACTTGAAGCTGGCATATTATTAGATGGTCTTGTAACTTACTTTACAGTAGTTGTTGGTTCAAACTTAATTCAAATGTTTGTAATACTACCACTATTAATGCTTGCTCGTGGTTTAAATCCACTTAAAGTTGCTCGTGGTATGCTACCTGCTGTAACTGTAGCTTTATTCTCAAAGTCATCAGCAGGCACACTACCTGTAACACTTGCATCAGCTGAAGATAACTTAAAGGTACATCCAAAGATTTCACGTTTTGTATTACCAATTTGCACCACAATAAATATGAATGGCTGTGCTGCATTTATCTTAGTAACTTCAATTTATTTAATGCAAAATGCAGGTTATGAAATTACAACAACAACCATTATAACTTGGATATTTATCTCAACAATTGCAGCTGTAGGTAATGCAGGTGTTCCAATGGGTTGTTACTTCCTAACCATATCATTACTATCATCTATGCAAGTACCTGTACTATTAATGGGTGTAATTCTACCTGTATATGCAGTAATTGATATGATTGAGACATCTTTAAATGTTTGGTCAGATGCAACTGTCGCAAATATTGTAAATAAAGAGCTTAAAGATAAAATTGATAATGATGATAATGACACTAAACTTCCTGAAAGTGAATTAACATCTGAATTATTAAAACAATAATACTAAGAGATTTCTACAAAAGGGATTTGTATATGCAAATCCCTTTTTTTATTTAAGTAAAAATTTTTGTAAAAGTTCATGAGTAAATATATTAATTTTACTATTTAATTTGCACTATAAAAGTTCATACTAAATAAATAAATTTTGCTATTTAATTTGTAGCATTTTTGCTATCTAACTTCTTAAATTTAATAACTTTGATAAAGTTCTATACACTAAATTTATATAAGCTTTAAACAATACAAATTATTTAATATATAGTGTTTTTTTATATTATTAAATACAATATACACATAAAAACATTAACTTTTAGTTTGTTTAAAAAAAACTTTAAAACAAAAAAGCACCTTTTTTGTGCTAAAAATAAAGATTTATTGTCATATGGATTAAAAAGTCCTTAGTAAAAGATATAATTTACTTTATGTATAAATATAAATTATTGATATTGAGGTTATAGTGAGACGTTTAACTTTAGCTAGAAAGCAAGTTTTTGCAACATATACAGGTAATTTTATGTGCGGTGTATGTGTAGCTTTATGGGCTCCACTTATCCCTATTATAGCCAAGCATTTTCACCTATCTGCTATTGATTTAGGTCACTTAGTATTAGCTTTTGGTATTGGATCTGTTATAGGTATGTTTTTAGCAGGTCTTTTTACTCAACATTTTGGTACAAAATTTACCTATGTTTTTTATATAATACTTATTTGTAGCTCTACAGCTACCTTATCCTTTCTTCCCCCTATGGAGGTAGTCTATACAGCAGCTTTACTTTTAGGTGCAGCTGCAGGTGGTCTTGAGGTATGTGTAAGTATTTATTGTGCACATCTTGAAAAACACTATAAGCTATTTTTAATGTCACCACTGCATGCCTTTTACTCCTTAGGTGAGTTTTTAGGCTCTATGCTTATTTTATTTTTATTTTATGTGTATGTGCCTGTTGAATATAGTGTAGTCGCTATTGTAAGTTTATTATTTTGCTTAGGTGCTTACTTTATTACAAGTATTGTAAATATACCAAAAGATGAAAATGGTAAAAGCCAAAAATCATTTGCAAGACCTCGTGGTGTTGTAATATATCTTGCCTTAATTGTATCATTTACCTATATAGCAGGTGGTGCTATGATTGATTGGTCTGGTGTTTTTATTACTAAAGTTGCAAATATTGATGTTAAATATGCAGCATCTGGATATATGATAGTGTCATTTTGTATGCTAACTTGTAGAGTATTTGGAGCTAAAATTATTAGATCATATGGACCTTTTAAAACAGCTTTTTATGGTGCTATCTTACTTACAACTGGTCTTTTAATGATAGTTTTAGTAGATAATATTATATTTATGTATTTAGGTTTTGTTTTAGTAGGTTCTGGTATGTCAAATATAAGCCCTTTATGTATGTCAGCTACAACAAAACAAAATGATATGCCTTTAATTGCAGCTGTATCAACAGTAGCTATTGCAGGATATACAGGTCTACTTTTAGCCCCAGCTTTACTTGGTTATATAGCAGACTTCTTTGGACTTAGTGCTATATTTTTATCTATAGCTATACTCTCTTTTATATCCTCAACTTTAATCTATAAAGTACGTAAATACTATCATTAATAAAAAGATCCTATAAGAGAAATTTTATAGGATCTTTTACTATATTTATATTAAATTTTGAGCACGAGCTTTTTCTAAAATACGCTTAAAAGCATAATAAGAATCAAATACAAATGCATCTTTAATTTTTTCCATTTCTTCAAATTTTAAATACATAATGCCAGATACTTCTTCTTGTTGACGCTTAGTAATAAAATCACCCTTTACAAAGTAATAATAACCATAAATAAAAGTCTTACCTGACTCTATTTTCTCTGTACCTAAAAAATGAAAAGCATCATCAGAAACTTTGACAGAAACTTCCTCAAAAAGCTCACGTTTTGCAGATTCTCTTTCATCTTCTTTATCATCAATAACGCCACCTATACAGGCATCAAGCATACCCTTTGCAAAATCCTTTTTTAAAGTTCTAATTTCTATTAAAAAACGATTATCATTATTACAAAGAACAATATATGATGCTCTATGAGGTAGTTCTTTTTGACGCATAACGCTACGCTCAACTACATCAATAATATTATTGTTTTCATCAACTATAGGAACCATTTCTGCCATAATATATTCCTTGCTTTTTAATTAAAATTAGATTGTATATTAGTAAAAAAATTACAAAGCTTAGGCTTTATCTTATCTATATTATAAAAACCATCTTTAATTATTTCAATTAAAGAACTACTTACTATAAAGCCATCAACATAGGATTGTATCTCTTTTAAATTATCTTTATCATTTAAACTAAAGCTTATAAATAAAGATTTATTATGTTTATTTAGCAAAGTTTTACACTCTTTTATCTTATCTAAAGCATCTTTACACTTAATTCTATCTTTTGCAATTACAAATTGTACATAAGATACATTATCTTTAGATATTTCTAAAACTACATCCTCTTTAGTATTTTCCATAATATAAAATTGTAAAGAGAGATTATGTTTTTTTGCTTTTTCTATAAAGTTTACATGTGTATCTTTTGCCATAAAATATGGAACATCTGCAATTGCAATACTTAAGACTCCACTTATAGATGCTTTTTGCATAAAAGCATCTACACCTTTTGCTATAATATTATTTGCATAACTAAAAAGCACAATATTTACATCTTTATTATAATTTTTAATATCTTCTATTAAAGAAAAGCACTCATCTATACTAATATGTGCATCAAGAGCTACTTTATTTGCCTCAATAATAAGGTTACTACCTACATTTGGATCTGAAAAAGGTAAAGCTAATTTTAAATCCATAAAACCCATATCAATAAGAGTTTTTATAATTTCAAAAGATTTATTATAAGTTGGATAACCTAAAACTAAAAAAGGAATTATTTTTGTATTCATGATGTGCTCCTATTTATTTATATTCTCAATATCAATTGTGCCATTTTCTTTAATAAGTCCATTTTGCTCTAAAATATCATGTACATTAAAAATGTCCTTATCTCCACGACCTGAAAGATTAACTAATATTGTTTGTTCTTTATTTACATCCTCACGCATAAACTTAATGGCAAGAGCTAAAGCATGTGATGATTCCATAGCTGGAATAATGCCTTCTTTTTGAGATAAAAGCACAAATGCCTCTAAAGCTTCTTTATCTGTAATGCCTAAATATTTAACACGACCTATATCTTGTAAATGACAATGTTCAGCTCCAATTGATGGAAAATCAAGACCTGCTGAAATTGAATATGACTCTTGTACTTGTCCTTCATCATTTTGTAAGGTTAAAGAATAAGCACCAAAGAAAATACTTTCTTTTCCATATTCTAATGTCATACCATGTTGATTTGAAGCAAGACCATGACCTGCTGGCTCTGCACCATATAAAGCTACATTTGAGTCAAGAAAATTAGTAAACATACCTATAGCATTAGAGCCACCACCTACACAAGCAATTACACTATCTGGATCACGACCAATTTCTTTTTGTATTTGAGTACGAGCTTCAATACCTATTATCTTTTGAAATTCACGCACCATAGTTGGAAAAGGATGAGGACCTGCAGCAGTTCCTATCATATAATGTGTATCTTTGAAATTTACAGCATAATCACGTAATGCCTCATTACAAGCTTCTTTTAATGTACGTGATCCATGTTTAACTTCAATAACTTCAGCTCCCATTAAACGCATTCTAAATACATTAGGTTTTTGTCTTTTAGCATCAACTTCACCCATATAAATACGACATTTAAAACCCATTAAAGCACAGATTAAAGCTGTAGCTACACCATGTTGACCTGCACCTGTTTCTGCAATAATACGTGTTTTACCCATTCTCTTTGCAAGAAGAGCTTGACCTATAACCTGATTAGTCTTGTGAGCACCACCATGTAATAAATCTTCTCTTTTTAAGAAAATACGTGTCTTTGTACCTTGTGTTAAATTACGAAGTTCAGTTAAAGCTGTAGGTCTACCTGCAAAATCTTTTAATAATTTATTAAGTTCATCAATAAAATCTTGATCTTTTATTGCAGATACAAAAGCTTGTTCTAATTCTAATAAGGCAGGAACTAAAAGTTCTGGTACATACATACCACCAAATTTACCAAAATATGGATTTAATAATGTTTGCATAAAAGCCCCTTTATTGTTTTTACTAGTTACTTTTATGTGGGCTTTTTTTATTTTTATTTTTATTTTTTATAGATGAAAACAAAAAGACCCACGTAAAAGTGGGTCATTTTCTTAATTAGATATGTTTATTTAATAAAGTAATAGCCCACTACACTTGAGGGCACCACCAGTTATTTGAAAATAAATTAAACATATCAAAATCCTTTTATAATTTGTTATTACTTATATTACAATAAGATTTTTTAAAAGTAAACATACTTATTTAAGATTATCTTACATCTAATTGTAATAAAGTAATTAAATATCTATTAAAAAACTCCTCAGAACTTTGATATCTATTAGCATAATTAGTATCAAATTTCAAAGCTTGATAAAAATCCTCATAAGATATACTACCATTTTCATGATAAAGAATAAGACTACTATTAGGTCTATTTTTATCAAAACTTATACTCATCTTAGGTATACCGCTTTGATGAAAAACTGTTGTTCTGCCATTTAAAAAACCATTTTTAAAGAACATTTGACTTTGAATATTACCACTTTCATAATAAGTTCTAAAACAACCATCACGTCTTCCATAAGCATATACACCCTCAAAAATCATACTACCATTTTGTGAGTTAAAATAACGTGTAATACCATGTTTTACATCATTTTTATAATGCTCATAAGATCTTATTTTGCCATTATTTGCATACTTAACAAAAAGACCATTTCTAACACCACGTGTCCATAAACCAATAGACTTAATCATAGAATCTACATATTCAACATCAAGCCCATCAGCAAGACCGTATTTATATGATTTAATCTTAATTACATCACCATCTTTAATCTTAACTCGACCTGAGAATAGAACGTCATCTTTAACTCTATATAAACGCCCTCTCTTTTCATAAAAATCAGATATTGATGATACAGATGTATATCTATAGAAATCAAATCGATTTTGATAGATTAAAGTTGCTGTCATAACAAAGAGCAATAATGTTATAACAGTAAAATAAACACTTGTTCTTATAATTGTAGACTTTATTCTATTTAAAATAGTAATCTTAATTAAAAGTACACAGCATGAAAAAACAAAAAAGATAAAGGCGGCCATAATAACAACATGAAATGGCTTTTTATAAAGCTTTTTATCAAAGACTTCATCTGTATTATCATCGCCATACACTATCTCAATTTGAGAGCCAACAAGTCTTTTATCATCAATATCTTTTGTTTCAACTAATTTACCAGTTTGAACAAGACCATTTGATCTTATATAGGTCACATCATAAGTGTAAACATACTTATCTTTATCAGAACTATTTTCTCTATGTACAGCATTAATTACACCTACAGATGAATTTGACATAAAGTTTAAATAAATATGCTTTACATTAAAATCAAACTTAGCTGCAACTATAGTTATAATGGTTGCACAAATAAAGATAGTCAAATGTAAAAAAACACTAAAAGAATCTATTTTATGTTTTCTTTTTTTCTCTAAAACTTTTTTAGAGCTTAATTTTTCATTATTAAAATCAATAGCATTATCATTGTTATAAGTATATTTTTTAGGATCTGCTATAACACTTATACTTATACTTTGTATTTGATCTATAAGGCTATCTATATACTCATGCCATTTATCAAGGCTATTTTCAGATTCCCATTTTTTTATAATACGGCGTTTTTGTCCACCATTTACAACACCATCTTGAATATCATATAGAGCATGCAAAATTTCATCTTTTGCTCTTGCAGATATGGATAAGGTATGAATATTACGTAAATTACTATATTGATATGGTAAAGAGTATAAGTTGTGATCTGAATCAAAATTACATAAAATTACTGCTAAGGCTAGAAAATACTTATCTGAAATATCAGCATTAGTAAGTTCATAGGTCTCAATAAAACCATGTTCTTTAGCTTTTAAAATCAAATAATCAAGATAAGTATTATCTAAATTAAAAGACTCAACATTTAATGTCTCTAAAAAATAGAGCATTCTTTCATCATTAAATTCACTAAAAAAATTCATTATTATTTATGCATTATTAATATAAAATTGTGTACTAGTTCACATTTTACCATATATAAAAATAATATATGAAAAATAGTTTAAAAATAAAGATCATAAGATGATTTTCATTGTAACTTAAAAGTTATATCCCTATCTTATAGATAAACAATGTAAATATCCTATGTACGACAAAGAGATAAAAAGAAAAAGCTCTTATTGCTAACACAAGAGCTTTTTAAATATTAAAAAGACAGAGAGTTATTTACTGCTCATATTATGATTATAAACAAGAGATCCTTTTTTAATAAAAGATAAAGCCCTACCTATAATATGATCACCTTTTGATATATCTTCGCCCTCTTTTATATCATATAAAGAGAATTTATGACCACGAGTTATATCATCTTGCAATTCAATAATATTATTGATTGTAGACTTAATAGAGATTCTCTCCCCTTTTTTTAAATCACAAAGAGCAACTGCCACACTATCTCTAACTGATAAAATAAGAGCTTTCATATACTACTCCATTAAATCCTCTATTACTAATTGAACACCATCACTTGAGATTGCATGTAAATATTTAGACACTAAAGAGCATAAATCAATATCTGAAGATAAATCAAAACCCCAAATTTCAGATAAAGATAAAGCTTTTGTTGCAACAAACATAGCACTATCTTCTGTCTTATTATAATATGACCAAGCTTCATTTAATAAAGCAGATTTTTTAATATCATCTCTAAAATAACCTACTTTACCATTATTACGCACAACTTTTAAAATACCATCTTCTTGTATTTCTTTATATAAACAAAGGGTAGTTGCTAAAGTAAATATTAATTTCTTTGGCATTTGTCCTTTCTTTCTTGCATCTAAAATAGTTGGCAAAATACGGCTTTTAAACTTGGTACTTGTATTTAATAATATAGATTCAAGTTTATGATTTAAATTTGGATCTTTAAATCTTCTATAGTTTGCATCAACATATTGAGCTAACATTTCTCCATCTAAGATTAAGTTTGGTAAAATTTCATCTTTGACTAAAGATAAAGAGAAATCATAAGTGAGCTTATCTTGCATTGATTCATAAATAGTATCATTACCCTTTAAGAAAGAATAACAAGCAATGGCAGTATAATTACCATTTAAAACTCTTAGCTTTCTATAAGCATAAGGTCTTATATCGCTTACATACTCAACATTTAAACCAATATTCTTAAAAGGTAATAAACTTTCAATATCGCTATTATTACTTTCAATAACCATGCAATGATAAAGTTCACCTTCTGTTATTAAATCATCTTTATAAGGTAATTTATCAAAAATAGGAGAATCTTCTTTTGGATATCCTGATACAACTCTATCTACAATAGTATTTAGGAAATAGCAATCTTCTAAAAGATATTTTAAAAATTCCTCTTCATAACCAAAATCTTTAGCATGTTGTAACACAATATCTTTTAAAATAGAGCCATTTTGCTCTAAAACTTCAAGTGGTAAAACATAAAGACCAAAAGAGCAAGGACACTTATTTTTAAGGTGTTTAAATCTTGTATATAAAAATACAGTAAGTTTAGCAGGATAAGTTTCAGGACATTTATCTGTTAACTCTAGTTTCTTATACACAAGACCTGACTCTGTTGTATTTGAAAAAACAAATTTAAGACTTTCTAATTTTGCAAGATCTAAAACCTTATCCCATTCTTCATAAGGATTTAAAGCATCAACTATAGTATTAATAACATCTATTTTCTCTGTATAAGAAGCCTTATGAAAAAGTTCACTATGTAGACCATGCAAAACTGTAGTGTATAAACAATCTTGTGCTTTTAAAAGAGGAAGAACCCTACCTCTATTAGTAGGAGCTATAGCTACAACAGATCCCATAAATAAATTATTATCATTTAATCTATATAATAACTCATTTAAAAAACCACGAATAAAACTACCTTCACCAAATTCAACTGCCTTTATAGGGAAATTATTTTTCTTATCCCTCATTAAACTTAAAGATAACTGTTCTTTCATGTTATAGGCCTCTTTTTCATATAACTAATTATATAGTTATATTATATAAGTAATTTTTAAATATTGTTTACATTAAAAGTACTTTAACAAAGTTTTTTTATAATAATATGATGTACTTAATACTTTAAAAAAAATTTACCTAATATTTAAGTTTCATTTATAAAAATTTATAACAAAAATAGTAATTATAAAAAAGAAGCAAATCTTAAGTATTATCTTTTTCATTTACTTTTATAAAAAATGTATGTTATTAAAAGCTTTATCTCTTAGTTTATATATAATATTGAAAGAATGTATTTTTCAGAATAAAATTAAACATCGTGTCACAACACATCCTATTAACTAACTATATATTTATTATTTTATGAAAAAATTAATTTACCTCATAAGTCCTCTTCTTGTAGTTCTACTACAAGCTTGCTCATCTCTACCAGATGGTGCCCAAATTCCTAATGCAAAAATTGATAAAATCACACTTGCAGATGGTAAAAATGCAGGTTTTAATGTAGATTTGACCTTATATCATAAATCACTTGAACCTCTTCCTTTAGAAAAAATTTATGTGCAAGTTGAATTAAATTCAAAAATTGCAGCAGATTATGTTGAGGTTTATAAAGATAAATTAATTGAAAATAATAAAAGTGTAAATTTATCTATCTTTGTACCTGCAAATAAAGAATATCAAGTAGGTAAAGAGTCTTTGCTTTTAAATAAACTTTTAAAATTAAATGCTAAAGTAGATATAAATGTGATTACTACAGATAGCGATAAACATCAATCTTTTAATCCTAAAGCTCAATTTGAAGGAATAATATCTCATGCTAACTAAAGATAATTCATTTGAACCACGTATTGGTACTGCACAACTAGTATTTGGTATTATCTATGCCCTAATTACTGCTCTTGCCTTTATGTTTGCTCTACATTTAGAAATAAATCTAAATCAAAGTGCTAATATGCAGTATTTTATGGCTTTTTTATTTTTTATTTTAACTGCTAAAAGCTTTTTTATTTGGTATAGAGTAAAACAATTAATAAAAACAGGTACACTTGTAAAAGCTAAATTAATATCTTGTGAGCCTATGCGTGGCATTACTGTATTAAAAGCTGAATATGAAGTTAAAGATTATGGCATAATTGAAATTATGACACGTCTTGCAGGTGAGAGCGTATCTCATGAAATTAAACGCTATTTAAATGATCATAAAACATCTTTAGTTCCTGCTTTAATCGTAGGTCAAGGAAGCAAAAAACCTCGTGGCATGATTATGATTAGAACTATATCAGGTCATCTTGATGAAAAGACTATTGATATATCTAATATTAAAGATGAAAATACTGATGCAATCAAAGAAAATGCTAATGCAATACAAGAAAGTTCTAATGTAGATATCATAAAAGAAAATAATGCAGTTAATACTGAAAATGATGTACAATCTACAAATAATGCTAATTGCAAAGCAGATGCAGATAAAGATAATTTAAACAAATAATAAAACAAAACTATCTTAAAACTAGGAGATAAAATGAGTTTAGTAAGTGCCAAGGATATTTTAAATGGCAAAGTAGCTGTAGATAGTGAAGTTACACTAGCAGGCTGGATTCGTACCCGTAGAGATTCAAAGGCAGGTTTTTCATTCCTTGCTATAAATGATGGTTCTGCATTTAATAATGTACAAGCAATTGCTGATAAAGATTTAGAAAATTATGAAAGTGAAATCTTAAAACTAACAACAGGATGCTCTGTTGTAGTTGAAGGTAAACTAGTTCAATCTCAAGGACAAGGTCAATCTTTTGAGATTAAAGCCACTAATGTTAAAGTTTTAGGCTTTGTAGAAGATCCAGATACCTACCCAATGTCAGCAAAACGCCATAGCGTTGAATACTTAAGAGAGTATGCTCACTTACGCCCTCGCACAAACTTAATGGGTGCTGTAATGAGAATTAGAAATACTCTTGCCTATGCAATTCACTCTTTCTTCCAAGAAAGAGGCTTTATGTGGGTTGCAACTCCACTTATCACAGCATCTGACTGTGAAGGTGCAGGTGAAATGTTCACTGTAACTAATATGGATATGAATAATCCTATTAAAAATGACAAAGGTGAAGTTGATTTTTCTCAAGACTTCTTTGGTAAACATGCCTACTTAACTGTATCAGGTCAACTAAATGTTGAAACTTATGCTAGTGCTTTCTCAAAAGTATATACTTTTGGTCCTACCTTTAGAGCTGAAGATTCTAATACAACAAGACACTTAGCTGAGTTTTGGATGGTAGAGCCTGAAATGGCATTTACAGATCTTGATGGATGTGCAGCTTGTGCAGAAGATCTCTTAAAATATGTATTTGCCTATGTACTAAAAGAACGTCGTGATGATATGGAGTTTATTGCAGAGCGTGTTGATAAAGAAGCTATTACACGTCTTGAAAACTTTATAAAATCAGACTTTGCTAAAGTTGATTATACAGATGCAATTGAAATCTTAAAAAATTGTGGTAAGAAGTTTGAATATGATGTTTCATGGGGTATTGATTTACAATCAGAGCATGAAAGATATTTAGCTGAAGAACACTTTAAATCACCTGTTGTAGTTAAGAACTATCCAAAAGATATTAAAGCTTTCTATATGAGAATGAACGATGATGGCAAGACTGTAGCTGCTATGGACGTTTTAGCACCAGGTATTGGTGAGATTATAGGTGGCTCTCAAAGAGAAGAGAGATTAGAGAGATTAGATGCTCGTATTGAAGAGATGGGCTTAAATAAAGATGCCTATTGGTGGTATAGAGATTTAAGACGCTATGGTTCTGTTCCTCACTCAGGCTTTGGTCTTGGTTTTGAAAGACTAATTGTTTATATTACAGGTGTAGGTAATGTACGTGATGCTATTCCATTCCCACGTACTCCAGGTCATGCTGATTTCTAATTGAAATTTTATGTATATTGGCACCTTTTAAGGTGCCTTTTTTTGCCCTAAACTTAATCTTAAACTCATTTTTCAAAGTAAAAAAACTTGTGAAAAAATATAAAGTGTTATAATAGAATTAACTTTTTTAATAATTTATAAAAATCTTAGAGGTAATATATGGAAGAAACAATTTTTACCAAAATTATAAATGGCACTATACCATCAAAAATTTTATATCATGATGATTTAGTTACAGCTTTTGCAGATATTGCCCCTAAAGCTCCTGTACATATCTTAATTGTAACTAATAAGCCAATCCCATCTGTTGAACATGTTGAAAGCGAAGATGAACTAGCTTTAGGTCGTCTTTTTACCGTTGCTCGTAAAATAGCAAAAGAACAAGGTATAAATGAAGATGGTTATAGACTTATAGTAAATGTAGGCGAGCATGGTGGACAAGAAGTACCTCATATACATATGCATTTACTTGGTGGTAAAAAATTATCTAACTTTGGCTTTTAAAAGATGAAAAAAGAATTATCTTTAATAACAGGTGCTATTTTTTTACTTAGTGCCTGTAGTATTACAAAAAATACTGAAAATGATGTCAAAGTAAAAGCTCAAGAAACTGCTGTTGTTAATGCAAAACAAGATCAAAATGCAACTAAAAATGATGTTATTGAGCTTGGTAATCTTGTTGATGTATCAAATACACCAGATGAGAAAATTGAAACTACAGATGAGGAAATAACTTCTCTACCTATAGATATTGAAACTATGGTAGATGAATCAGTAAAAACCTCAAATGCTGAAGTTTTAACTGCACCTAAACAAGACTTTTCTCGACCTTTTAGTATGGGAGATGAACTACCAACTTATGCAAGTAGTTCTGATATGGCACAAAAATCATGTAATGTAGTTTTATATGAAAATGCTAAAAGTGCTGTTTATGAACTAACAAAGCAAATTGAAGAGAGAGTTAGAGTTACAAGTGGTAAAATCTATATAGCATCTACTATAATACCTGATCAATATATAGATTGTATTGGTGATTTATCTGATGTTATAAAAACAGCTTTAGCCTCATCTACAAAATTTGAAGTCTTAGAGGGACAAGAAGCTAAGTATCTAAATTTAGTTGCTCAAAATAAAGGATCAGCTTCAGTTATTCCTTTAATTATAAGAGAGGCAAGAGCTAAAGAAATACCTTATGTTGCTACAGCTATTGTTCGTGTGATTGGTAAATCACCTGTCGTAACCGTTAGATTTATAAAGGCTTTAGATGGTGTAACCTTATCTCAAAGCTATAAGAAAATTGATTAAAATATCGTGATTTCATTTAACGACATTACTATTATGCGTGGTACTAGCACCTTAATTGAAAATGCTAGTGCCACTATTTTTCCTAAAAGAAAAGTTGGTATTATTGGCCGCAATGGTTGTGGTAAATCAACTTTATTTAGTGCTCTTTTAGATAATATTCAAGTTGAAAAAGGTAGTATTAACTATCCTAAAGGCATGAAAATATCCTCATTATCTCAACAAATTACAGAGCTTGATATAAGTGCTCTTGAATTTGTTAAAAGAGGTGATAAGGATTTAATAGCTCTTTTAGAAAAAAGAGATAAAGTTTATGCAGAAAATGATGGTGCTAAAATTGCCCTTATTGAAGATGAACTAGGTCTTATAGGTGCATGGACTATAAAATCAAGAATTTGTGCTCTTTTACATGGTCTTGGTTTTAGTGAAGATGAGTTTGATAAAAAAGTATCTGATTTTTCAGGTGGTTGGCGTATGAGATTAAATCTAGCTCGTGCCCTCATCTATAAATCTGATTTACTTCTTTTAGATGAACCTACAAATCACCTTGATTTAGATACTGTTTTATTTTTAGAACAATATTTAAAAAATTATGAAGGCACATTACTTTGTATATCACATGATAGAGACTTCTTAGATAGTTTTTGTACTGATATATTACACTTTGAGCAAAAGAAACTTGTTATGTATACAGGTAACTATTCAGATTATGAAAGGTTACGAGCTGAACGTATAAAACAAGAAAAAGCTACGCGTAAAAAAGAAGAGCAAATGATAGCTCATATGCAAGCTTTTGTAGATAGATTTAGATCAAAGGCAAGTAAATCAAAACAAGCTCAAAGTAAATTAAAAGCTATTAATAAAATGGAACTTACAGCTGTAACTGTTGAAGACTCACCATTTTCCTTTAGCTTTGCAAAACCTGAACGTACTGTACAAGTTATAGCAAACTTTAATCATGTTGATGCAGGTTATGATAATAATATTGTATTAAAAGATATTAATTTTGAACTCTTAGCTGGTGATAAAATTGGTCTTTTAGGTAAAAATGGTCAAGGTAAATCTACCTTTATTAAAACTTTAGCTCAAGATTTAAAATGTATTAATGGTAGTTGTACCTTAGGTGCTAATATAAAAATTGGCTATTTTGCTCAACATGAAATTGAGTCTTTATCCTATGATGAATCTGCTCTTTGGTATATGCAAAGATTAGATCCTAATGCTAAAGAAAAAGATTTACGTAGCTTTTTAGGATCATTTGCTTTTTCT
>JARHZF010000168.1 GCA_029258325.1 Anaerobiospirillum sp.
AAAGATAGTTAAGTGTAAAGGGCTCTAAGTATTTAGGGCCTTTTTTATCTTTGTGATTTTTGCTTTGTTACTTAAAAAAACATAGTTATTTCTTGTGTGCAAATAAAATAAATCTAACATTAACTCCTTTTTATATAATTTTTTTTAAGTTTAATCTTATTATCATCTATACTAGATTAGCTCTATATTACTTATAGTGCTTGTGTGCTTTTTTAGCTCTTAGTTAGATCTTTAAAAGCAAAGTTAATTTTCAATTAAAAGATGTATTTAAAATATTATAAGTGAGGTTAATTGTGCAAGTATATAAGAGTAAAGAAGAACTTAAAGATGAAATTAAAAAAAGCTATAGCAAGTTTATTTTAGAATTTGATGATATAGATGAAGCTAATAAAGATTTAAAAGCAGATGGTGTGGATAGAAGTCCATCTGAAAACTTAGCTTATCATGTTGGATGGACAACACTTCTTCTAAAATGGGATAGAGATGAGCTACAAGGTCTTGATGTAAAAACACCATCTGATAAATTTAAGTGGAATCAATTACACGATCTATATCAATATTTTACAGATACTTATGCATCCCTATCTTTAAAAGAACTTAGATCTCTTTTAGATAAAAATGTACAAGATATTTATAAGATGATTGATGCTATGACCTATGAAGAACTTTTTATGCCACATAAAAGAAAATGGGCAGATAATGCTACAAAAACTGCCACATGGGAAGTATATAAATTTATACATGTAAATACTGTAGCACCTTTTGCTACCTTTAGAACTAAAATAAGAAAATGGAAAAAGATAATGTTATAAAGCCCTCTCTTTACTATAAAAAAGCAATATAAAAGTGTAAAAGTTCGCTGTAAATATTATTTACAGTAAAAGTTTATGTGTAAAAAGTTCATATAAATGATGCTAACTAAAAATAGCAAAAGTTAGCTCACAACATTATTACATTTACTATGAACTATAACATGAACTTATATATTCAATTAGCATAATTATTTCTTTTTAAAGATATGCTTTTATACTTTATAAACTTAAGCAGTGCTTGTGATTTTGTGCTTTATTACTTAAAAAAACATCTTTTTAAATTAAGAGTTTTTTTACTTTTGTAGTCCTTGTGATTTTTGTTTTGTTACCTATAATCAACATAGTGCTTTTTTATGTATAAACAACGCAAATATTCCATGACCTACTTTTGTAAAAATAAAGTACATCTTATATGAACTACCTTAAGCTTTAGCTTAATTTAGATATAAAGAGAAATTACTTTTTAGTTAGATCTTAATTTATGCACTAACTACACTAGCTATCTATTAAGATTTACTGTTTCCTTTTACAATTTACTTTAAAGTAAATTTGTGTTTTGTATATTTATTTGTAGTAATCTTATGCTTTATATTGATTACACTTGTATTGAGATATTGTATGTATATAAGAGATGATATAGAAAGAATTATCAAAGAGCATAATATAGATAGATTAAGATGCTTTGAGTGTTCTAAACTTAGATATAAAGCAATTATAAAAAAAATTGAAAAGACATTTGTTTTACATGGAAAAAATCTACATTGGTCTAATATAACTAATAGCTTTAACCCAAAATATCCTCTTATTACCAAAAATATAAGTGATGATTATATGTGGTTTACAAAATTGCCCTCTCTATTGCCTGCACCTGAGCATGCTGTCTATGTTTTATTTGAGGATAGTAAAGACTTTAAAGAAAAATATTGGCTTTATGAAATGTGTATATCTGAACTGATATTTATATTATCTAATGTTAATGGACTTAGTGACTATTATATTGTGTCAAAGAAATTTGACTTTCTTATTAGCGAATGTCATGAAGATGTAGTTTATTTTGTTGGACATAACTTAAACCTATCTTCTTTTTAAGAGCATAAAGATATAAGTTTAAGATATAAAACATTTTAAAATTTCATATTAGAAGTTAAACTACTATATATAATAAATCTTAAATACTAATATAAAAAATTTAAGTAATCTAACATTTATAAGATAATCATGTAAAAAGTTTAATTATATTTTACATGATAATAGTTTTAGCATAATGCATTACATTTTATTTTTAATATGTCACATCTTTTATTGATTTTATCTATTAAAATAGACTAATGAGAGTTAAAAAAGAAAGAAAGCATATTCAAAATAAGGCAAGATTTTTGCTTGCTTTTCTATTATATCAACTAAATATCTTTTATAGTTTTTACAATTTTAAAAGATATTTAGTTTGATGTTTGAGTTCAAAACACCAAATAACATACAAATATTTTAAAGGTTTTTATATATGAGACAAACAAACGGTGCATTAACAATGCTACTTGCTCAATATAGAGCAGTTTACATGAATGCATTGATTATATGTTTTGCAGGTACTTTATCTGCAGGTGCTATTCTTACACCTAGTATTTCTATAGCTGCTCCTGCTGTAGTTGCTGCTGCATCTCCTCAAAATATAGATGAAAATTTTGATGGTAACATAAAAGATGGTATTACATATAACTCAAAAGATGGAAATCTTGTTGATCTAAAAAAAGAACTAAAACAAGAAGCTAATATCAAAAGTACTTTTGATGCAAGTACTAATAAAATTGATTTAAAAACAAAGAATATTACTTTACAAGGTACTACCTCATTAAAGGGTAGTGCTGATAAATCTATTTCTTTTGATTTATCAAATGCTGATGGTAAAGGTGAGTTTACTGGTAATAATACTGGTGAGTTAATCTTTTTAGATAATGCTAATTTAGAGCTAAAAAACGCAAATGTTAAGTTAGATAGCTTTAAAGATATTAGGGCTGAAAAAGAAAGCACTAAGATAACTTTAGGTGAAAACACTACCACATCAATTAGTGAAAAGAATTTAAAAGCATATTTAGACCCTACTGAAGCAACAAATAAAAAAGGTCAAATTATTTTAGGTGTTGCAGGTGATGATAACAAGAATAAATCATCACTTGAAATCACTGATATTGGTGAAAATGGTCTTGTTTTAAATAATTATATTGGTGCTGATAAAGGTAAGATTTCTGTTACTAATGAAAATACTATTAAAGCAAGTAATGTAATTATAGAAGAAACTTTAGCTG
>JARHZF010000017.1 GCA_029258325.1 Anaerobiospirillum sp.
TTGGACCATCTGTTGCTGCACATACTAGGATTGCACCGTCCATTTGTGCTGCACCAGTAATCATGTTCTTAACATAGTCAGCGTGTCCTGGGCAGTCTACGTGTGCATAGTGACGAGTTTCTGTATCGTACTCAACGTGTGATGAGTTAATGGTAATACCACGAGCCTTCTCTTCTGGAGCATTGTCGATTTGATCGAATGCACGGCACTCACCACCAAACTTCTCTGATAGAACTTTGGTTAATGCTGCAGTTAGAGTTGTTTTACCGTGGTCAACGTGGCCGATAGTACCTACGTTTACGTGTGGCTTAGTGCGGACGAACTTTTCCTTTGCCATTTTTATATTCCTTTGTGTTGTAAAGGCGTAAGATAATCTTACGCCCAAATTCAATTAATTACTTTGTTTGACGAGCAGCAATTACTGCATCGGCAATATTCTTTGGAGCTTCTGCATAATGGCCAAATTCCATTACATATGAAGCACGACCTTGGGTTTGTGAACGTAGGTCAGTTGCATAACCGAACATTTCAGCTAGTGGAACCATGCTGTGAACGATCTTGCCTGTAGGACCATCTTCCATACCCTCAACGATGCCACGACGACGGTTTAAGTCACCGATAACATCACCCATGTACTCCTCAGGAGTCTCTACTTCAACCTTCATTAAAGGCTCTAGTAGAACTGGGGTTGCCTTCATAAAGCCTTGTTTGAAAGCCATAGAAGCAGCAATCTTGAAAGCCATTTCTGATGAGTCAACTTCGTGGTAAGAACCGTCAAATACAGTTACCTTAACGTCAACAACTGGGTAGCCTGCAAGAACACCATTTTCGATTTGTTCTTGAACGCCCTTATCAACTGCTGGGATATATTCTTTAGGAATTACACCACCAACAACTTCGTTGCCGAACTCATAGCCTTTACCAGCCTCAAGAGGTTCAATACGTAACCAGCAGTGACCGAATTGACCACGACCACCTGATTGACGTACAAACTTACCTTCTTGCTCAACCTTAGAACGGATTGTTTCACGGTATGCTACTTGTGGTTTACCTACGTTACATTCAACGTGGAACTCACGACGCATACGGTCAACAATAATATCTAAGTGAAGCTCACCCATACCAGAAATAATGGTTTGACCAGACTCTTCGTCAGTGTGAACGCGGAATGATGGATCTTCTTGAGCTAAGCGGTTTAGAGCAAGTGCCATTTTTTCTTGGTCAGACTTGGTCTTTGGCTCTACAGCTACAGAAATAACTGGCTCTGGGAATTCCATACGCTCTAGGATGATTGGAGCTGATTCTGCACATAAGGTATCACCTGTTGTTGATTCCTTAAGACCGATAGCAGCAACGATATCACCTGCGTAAATTTCCTTCACTTCTTGACGTGAGTTAGCGTGCATTTGAACTAAACGACCAAAACGCTCACGCTTTTGTTTAACTGAATTTAATACAGTATCACCTGAATTTACTACACCTGAGTATGAACGTAGGAATGTTAAGTTACCTACGAATGGGTCAGTAGCAATCTTGAATGCTAATGCTGAGAATGGTTCTTTATCATCAGCTTTACGCTCATCTGGAGAACCGTCTAGCTTCTCACCCTTAACTGGTGGAATATCAACTGGTGATGGTAAGTACATAACAACAGCGTCAAGCATTGCTTGAACACCCTTGTTCTTAAATGCAGAACCACAGCACATTGGAATAACTTCACAACGTAAAGTTCTTGCACGGATACCTGCGATAATTTCTTCCTCAGTTAGCTCTTCGCCACCTAAGTATTTTTCCATTAAAGCTTCATCAGCTTCAGCAGCAGCTTCAATTAGGTTATTACGCCATTCTTCAACATCATCAACCATATCTGCTGGGATGTCTCTATATTCGAATGTTAAACCTTGATCTGCTTCATTCCAGTCAATTGCTTTTCTCTTTAATAGATCAACAACACCAACGAAAGAATCTTCTTTACCAATTGGTAATTGTAGTGGAACTGGATTACCATTTAAACGTGTCTTAATTTGTTCTACAACACGTAAGAAGTTAGCACCAGTACGATCCATCTTGTTTACAAATGCAACACGTGGAACTTGATATTTGTTAGCTTGACGCCATACTGTTTCTGATTGAGGTTGTACACCACCTACAGCACAGTAAACCATAACAGCACCGTCAAGAACACGCATTGAACGCTCTACTTCGATAGTAAAGTCAACGTGTCCTGGGGTATCAATAATATTGAAACGGTATTGTTTAGGGAATTGACCTGCCATACCCTTCCAGAAGCAAGTGGTAGCAGCAGAGGTAATTGTAATACCACGCTCTTGTTCTTGCTCCATCCAGTCCATGGTAGCAGCACCGTCGTGAACTTCACCTAATTTGTGGCTCTTACCGGTGTAGAACAGAATACGCTCAGTTGTTGTTGTCTTACCAGCATCAATGTGAGCACTAATACCGATGTTACGATATAGGTTAATTGGGGTGGAACGTGCCATTTAATTAAAACCTCTTGATTACCAGCGGAAGTGTGCGAAAGCTTTGTTAGCTTCAGCCATACGATGAACGTCTTCACGCTTCTTAACAGCAGAACCTTTGTTCTCTGAGGCATCCATCATTTCACCAGCTAAACGTAAAGCCATTGTCTTTTCATGGCGTGAACGAGCTGCGTCTACTAACCAACGCATTGCTAGTGCATTACCACGTGCTGGGCGTACTTCAACTGGAACTTGGTAAGTTGAACCACCAACACGGCGAGATTTAACCTCAACTGCTGGGCGAATATGTTCAAGAGCTTCCTCGAACAGGGCGAGGTGCTCCTTGCCGCTCTTCTCAGAAATGGTGTCTAATGCGCCATAAACAATGCTCTCTGCGATTGACTTTTTACCGTCAAGCATTACTACGTTAATGAATTTTGCTAATAGTTCTGAACCGAACTTTGGATCAGGTAGAATCTTACGCTGACCTACAACACGACGTCTTGGCATTTTAAATCCTCGTTACTTCAGGGTTATCCAAAACAAAATCTTATTATAAACATGCACTTATGCTGTTTGGCCTTACTCTAGCGAGAATGTTAATTAAGCCTTAGGCTTCTTAACACCATACTTTGAGCGACCTTGCTTACGATCTTTTACACCTGAGCAGTCAAGTGAACCACGAACAGTGTGATAACGCACACCTGGTAAGTCCTTAACACGACCGCCACGGATCATAACAACAGAGTGTTCCTGTAAATTGTGTCCTTCACCACCGATGTATGAAGTTACTTCAAAACCGTTTGTTAAACGAACACGGCAAACTTTACGCATAGCTGAATTTGGTTTCTTAGGCTTAGTTGCGTAAACGCGAGTACAAACACCACGTTTTTGTGGGCATGCTTCTAAGGCTGGAACCTTATTCTTAGCAACCACTTTAACACGTGGCTTACGTACTAACTGATTAATAGTAGCCATTTAAATAAAATCTCCTGTTAGTCCTACTATTGGACAGACTTTACTCTACCTTTTTCTATACATTGAAAAGGCATTATATTTTATACCTAATAAGTGATAAAGATCAATAAAATTTTAAAAGATTTCTAGTATAAACATGATTTTTATCATATTTATTTTGTCAAATAAATTAACTATTGTTTTAAAAAAAAATTATCTTTTAAATTTATATTTTTTATAATAATTTTTATAAAAATTTAGTTAAATTACAATATAAAAAAACCTTAAAAAACAATACTATTAGCTATATTAAATAAGAAATTATTTTTATATTTTTATTTAAACAATCTAATATTATTGAACTAGCTTTCTTTATATTGATGATATTATCTTCACTTAATAATGTCTCATTATTACTTACCAAGTAAAATTTAAAAACATATGAATTTAAACTATCAAAATCAGATAAAGACTTATTAGTTTCATTATAAAACATTAATATATCATCTTTTTCTATAAAAAATAAAGATGATTTTAACAAGTCTACATCATTAAATAAGTATAACATTTAAAAGGTCAATACCTCGTGAGCTTTTAAAATAATTTCTTTATATTCTATTTTATCTATCTTTGTTACAAAATTATAACTATCATCATAGTCTTTTATGTCTTTATCACTTATATAAAAACAAGGTGCTTCATAAAGTTTTAATTGTAAAAGCTGTTTTGCATTATCTTTTTTCTCTATTTTACTTAAAGATAAAAGAGCATGTTGTGACAAAATAACTTTTACATCAAGTTCCATATCTAAAGCTGTTGTGATAAATTCAATACCATGAGAGAAAGCTTCACTATCAAAATGAGAATATAAATTTACTAAAATATACATTTAAAACTCTATGACTTTATCTGCTTTATAACTTTCAATAACTAAATTTGTATAACCTGCAACTATTACATCCTTATGTATAGTTTTAGGATCTAAATTAAATTTAGCTAAAGCCTTACCACATACATATATTTCTATATTTTTATTTTTTACTATATCTATATATAAAGATAGTAACTTTTCATTTTCACAAAGCAAAAGAGATGCAGCATCTGCCATAAAAAAAACTGCCCTAACATCATTTTTTAAATCTTTGAGAAGATTTAAAATAATGTTATGAGCAATTATATTTTCTGCTTTTTGTTTTATTAAAAATAGCACTTATGATAAGTCCACAATAACTTCAACTTCGCACAAAGCACCCTTTGGTAGATCTGCAACTGCTACACAAGAACGTGCAGGATATGGTTCTTTTAAATATTTTTCATAAACACTATTAAAAGCTGCAAAATCTGACATATTCTTTAAAAAACATGTTGTTTTTACAATCTTATCAACACTTGCATTAGCAGCTTGTACTAAAGCTACAACATTTTTCATAACTTGTTCTGTTTGTTCTACAATATCACCCTTTAACTCATTAGTTTTTGGATCTATTGCAATTTGACCTGATGCAAATAATAAGTTACCTACTATTCTACCTTGACTATATGGACCTATAGCACTTGGTGCATTTTCAGTTTTTAAAACTTCTGACATATTAACCTCTTAAATTTCAGAATAAAAAAAAGGATGCCTTTTTAGTATATAGCATCCTTTTTTATTTATCTATAAAACAAGTTTTTTATTCTAAACCTGAAGCTCCTTTTAGAGCATCACCTAATTGTTTAGCTAACTCGTCTGTAGAAACCATTGCTTGTTGATTAATTTGTTGATCATTACGTGACTCTTGTTCCATCTTAGAACGTAAGATTTCTTCACGTCTTTGCATATGATACTTATAACCAGTACCAGCTGGAATTAATCTACCTACAATTACGTTTTCTTTTAGACCACGTAACTCATCTACTCTACCTGCTACAGATGCTTCTGTTAGAACACGTGTAGTTTCTTGGAATGATGCAGCAGAGATAAATGACTCAGTGCTTAATGAAGCCTTAGTTAGACCCATTAAGATATGACGATAAATAACTTCTTTCTTACCTTGAGCTCTTAAACGTTCATTTACTAAACGTACTGAAGCAACTTCAGCTTGCTCACCTTGTAAGAATTCAGTGCTATCACCAGCATCTAAAATTTCACACTTACGTAGCATTTGACGAACGATAACTTCAATATGCTTATCGTTAATCTTCACACCTTGTAAACGGTAAACGTCTTGTACTTCATTTACAATGTAGTTAGCAACAGCATTTACACCACGTAGACGTAAGATGTCATGAGGAGACTCTGGACCTTCTGCAATTACCTCACCCTTTTGAACCTTTTCACCTTCGAAAACGTTTAAGTTTCTTGATAATGCAATCATTTCCTCATGTTGCTCTAGTGGATTTCCACACTCATCAACACTACCATCTGGAGCTGTGATGTATAGACGACGCTTGCTCTTTGTTTCCTTACCAAAAGAAACAGTACCAGTAATTTCAGCAAGAATTGCAGGCTCTTTTGGAGCTCTTGCTTCAAATAGGTCAGCTACACGAGGTAGACCACCTGTAATATCCTTAGTACCACCAGCCTTTTGAGGAATACGAGCAATAATGTCACCAATATTGATTGGAGCACCATCTTGTAATTGAACAATAGCTTTAGCTTGTAGTAAGTATTGAGCAATAAGTGTAGTGCCAGGAATATTAACATCCTCACCATGCTTATTCACAATCTTAACTGTAGGTCTCTTCTCTTTACCATGTGCTGGACGTGCAGCAATTTCACGAACTTCAATAGAAGAAATACCTAAAGCTTCGTCTTCTTTCTTATCTACGGTTACACCTTCGATAATATCAACGTACTTAATGAAACCTTCCACTTCAGAAATAATTGGGTGAGTGTGAGGGTCCCAACGAGCTACTGTTGTACCAGCTTTAACAACATCACCATCTTTAACAGAAAGCTCAGAACCGTAAGGAATCTTGTGACTTTCTTTAGATGTACCAAACTCATCCATAACCATAAGTTCTGTTTGACGAGAGGTAATGATTTGTTTGCCTTCTGTATTTTCAACAATCTTAGCGTTTTGAATACGAATAGTACCGCTATTACGTACTGTAGCACCAGATTCTGCAACTGCACGAGATGCAGCACCACCGATGTGGAATGTACGCATGGTAAGCTGAGTACCAGGCTCACCAATTGATTGAGCTGCAATAACACCAACTGCTTCACCAGCGTTTACGATATGACCTCTTGCAAGATCACGACCATAACACTTAGCACAAACACCAAATAGTGTCTTACATGTAATAGGTGAACGTACTATTACTTTATCAACCTTAGCATCTTCTAATACCTTACAGCCTTTTTCATCTAGTAAGGTGCCAGCTTCCATTAATACTTCTTTAGAACCTGGACGAAGTACGTCTTCAGCTAATGTTCTACCTAAAACTCTATCACGTAATGTTTCAATAACATCACCACCACTTACGTGTGGAGATACTTCAAGACCATCTGTAGTACCACAATCATATTCTGTGATTACTAAGTCTTGAGCTACGTCAACAAGACGTCTTGTTAGATAACCTGAGTTTGCAGTCTTTAACGCTGTATCAGCAAGACCCTTACGAGCACCGTGAGTTGAAATAAAGTATTGTTGTACGTTTAGACCTTCACGGAAGTTCGCAATAATAGGAGTCTCAATAATAGAGCCATCAGGTGTAGCCATAAGACCACGCATACCTGCTAACTGTCTGATCTGTGCAGGAGAACCACGAGCACCAGAGTCAGCCATCATATAAATACTATTAAATGAAGCTTGTTTCTCATCTTCACCTAAAATATTTGTACGAGTTTCAACAGATAGGTTTGACATCATAGCCTTCATAACTTTATCGTTAGCATTTGACCAAACGTCAATAACCTTGTTATAGCGTTCACCTGGAGTGATTTGACCATTTTCATATTGAGATTGAATCTCAAGCACATCCTTTTGAGCAGCAGCAATAATTGATTGCTTCTCTTTAGGAATTAACATGTCATCTACACAAACTGAAGAACCTGAAATAGCAGCATTCTTAAAGCCTGTATACATGATATGGTCTGCAAACATTACAGTGTCTTTTAGACCTAAAAGTCTATAGCAACTATTTAATAGGTTTGCGATCTTCTTCTTGCCAAGAGGTACGTTTGAAACCTTAGTAAACCAATCTTTTTGAGATAATATTTCTTTAATATTTTCTTGGTTTACACCCTCTGCAGGAGGATCGATTAAATCATATGATAGACCCTTTGGTAGGATTAGAGATAAAATTGCACGACCAACAGTTGTTAGACGTAATTCATTCTTCTCTACATACTCTTTAGTCTCTGGGTTCTTATCATAGTAGTGAATACGACATGCAATACGAGCATGCATATCTGCAAGACCTGATTTATAAATACGCTCTGCTTCAGTTGCGTCAGATAAAATCATACCCTCGCCACGTGCACCAACCTTCATACGTGTCATATAGTACAAGCCTAGAACAACGTCTTGACCTGGTACAATAATAGGATCACCTGATGCTGGAGATAAGATGTTATTTGTAGACATCATTAAAGCACGTGCTTCAAGTTGAGCTTCTAAAGTTAAAGGAATATGAACAGCCATTTGGTCACCATCGAAGTCAGCGTTAAAAGCTGTACATACTAGAGGGTGAAGACGAATAGCTTTACCTTCAATTAAGATAGGCTCGAAAGCTTGAATACCTAATCTGTGAAGTGTCGGTGCACGGTTTAATAATACAGGGTGCTCACGAATAACTTCATCTAATACGTCCCATACGATAGGATCTTCTCTTTCTACCATCTTCTTAGCTGCTTTGATAGTAGGAGCAAGACCACGTAATTCTAATCTACCGTAGATAAATGGCTTAAATAATTCAAGAGCCATCTTCTTTGGAAGACCACATTGATGTAAACGTAAATTAGGACCACAAGTAATTACAGAACGACCTGAGTAGTCAACACGCTTACCTAATAGATTTTGACGGAAACGACCTTGCTTACCTTTGATCATGTCAGCTAAGGATTTTAAAGCTCTCTTATTTGAGCCTGTAATTGCTCTTCCGCGTCTACCATTATCCATTAAAGCGTCAACTGACTCTTGTAACATACGTTTTTCATTACGTACAATAATTTCAGGTGCAGCTAAATCTAATAATCTCTTTAAACGATTATTTCTATTGATAACACGACGGTATAGATCGTTTAAATCAGATGTAGCAAATCTACCACCATCTAGTGGAACTAGAGGACGAAGATCTGGAGGTAATACTGGTAATACAGTTAAAATCATCCATTCAGGCTTATTACCTGAGGTGATAAATGACTCAATTAACTTAAGTCTCTTTGCATATTTCTTACGATTGCTCTCTGATGATGTAGTATCTAAAGCTTCACGTAATGAACGTGCTTCATATTCAAGATCCATACGTTCTAGGATCTCTAAAATAGCCTCAGCACCCATCTTTGCAGAGAAGTCATCACCAAATTCTTCTAAAGCATCTACATATTGCTCTTCTGTTAGTAATTGACGATCTGTAAGATTAGTCATACCAGGATCAGTTACTACATAGCTTTCAAAATATAGTACGCTTTCAATATCACGTAATTTCATGTCTAAGATAAGACCAATACGTGATGGTAATGATTTTAAGAACCAAATATGTGCAACAGGTGAAGCAAGCTCAATATGACCCATACGTTCACGACGTACTTTAGCTTGAGTTACTTCAACACCACACTTGTCACAAATTGTGCCACGGTGTTTTAAACGCTTATATTTACCACAAAGACATTCATAATCTTTATTAGGACCAAAGATTTTTGCACAGAATAAGCCGTCACGCTCTGGCTTAAATGTACGATAATTGATGGTCTCAGGTTTTTTAACCTCACCATAAGACCATGCTCTAATCATCTCAGGTGATGCAAGACCAATCTTAATAGCATCAAAATCTTCTAAACGTTGCTTATTAAAGTTACTACGATTAGCAAGTTTGACTAAGCTATCGGACAAACCTAGACCTAAAGAATCTTCATTTGAATTATTTTGTAAATTTTCAAATAAAGCGTCTTCTTGTGTCTCGCTTGTGTTTATTACATCATTATCTTGGATGTTCACAACAGTTTCTCCTGCTAAGTGATTTTAGAAAGGGACTAAAGAAATTAGCCCCTTGAAATTCTTAGTCCTTACGAACAAGATCAATATTAATGCCAAGCGAACGGATTTCGCGTAATAATACGTTAAATGATTCAGGTATACCTGCATCCATACGATAAGCACCATCAACAATGTTCTTATACATCTTAGTTCTACCATTAACGTCATCTGATTTAACAGTTAACATTTCACGTAGTGTATAAGCTGCACCGTAAGCTTCAAGTGCCCAAACTTCCATTTCACCGAAACGTTGACCACCGAATTGTGCCTTACCACCTAATGGTTGTTGTGTTACAAGAGAGTATGAACCAGTTGAACGAGCATGCATCTTATCATCAACTAAGTGGTTCAACTTAAGCATGTACATGTAACCAACAGTTACAGGACGATCAAAAGCTCTACCAGTTGTACCATCAAATAGAGTCATTTGACCTGATTCAGGAAGACCTGCAAGTTTTAATAACTCTTTGATATTTTGCTCTTCTGCACCATCAAATACAGGTGTAGCTACAGGCATACCATCTCTTAAGTTATTTGCAAGAATTAATACTTCCTCATCTGACATTGAATTAATATCAATCTTTTGAGATGTATTTCCTAAATCATAGATCTTTTGAAGCAATTGTCTTATTTCGATAATAGCTTTTTGTTCAATTAGCATCTTATCGATTAATTCACCAACGCCCTTAGCTGCAAGACCTAAGTGTACTTCTAAAACCTGACCGATGTTCATACGAGATGGCACACCTAGAGGGTTTAGAACGATATCAACAGGACGACCTGTCTCATCATATGGCATATCTTCAATAGGGCAAATTCTTGAAATAACACCCTTATTACCGTGACGACCAGCCATCTTATCACCTGGTTGAATACGGCGTTTTACAGCTAGATATACCTTAACAATCTTAAGAACGCCAGGAGTTAGATCATCGCCTTCTACAATCTTCTTAACTGCAATGTCATATTTATCTTTGTATGACTTGCGATATTTCTCTAAACGCTCAGCTAAATCTTCAAGTGATCTTTGTGCTTTATCATCAGCTACTTGTTGAGATAATAATTCTGCATCTGCAATTGCATCTACATCATTTTGGCTCATACCTGATCTTAAAAGAACATTTCTTGCTTGGCGATATAGGCCATTGCTTAAGAATGCGAACTCTTCATCAAGATCTTTTTTAGCCTTCTCAATGTTCATCTCTTCAATTTCACGAGCACGTGTATCTTTTTCTACACCCTCACGTGTGAAGATTTGAACGTCAACAACAGTACCTGATGTACCATTTGGTACACGAAGTGATGAATCCTTAACTTCTGATGCTTTTTCACCAAAAATTGCACGTAATAGTTTCTCTTCAGGTGTTAATTGTGTTTCACCCTTTGGAGTAACCTTACCAACTAAGATATCACCACCAGTAACTTCAGCACCTACATAAACAATACCAGCTTCATCTAACTTAGATAATGCAGCCTCACCTACATTTGGAATATCTGCAGTAATTTCCTCAGGTCCAAGTTTGGTATCACGTGCTACACATGAAAGTTCTTGAATATGAATTGTTGTTAATCTATCTTTAGCTGCAACTCTTTCTGATACTAAGATTGAGTCTTCGTAGTTATAACCATTCCATGGCATGAATGCTACGCGAAGGTTTTGACCTAAAGCTAACTCACCTAAATCAGTTGAAGAACCATCAGCAAGAACGTCACCTGCTTTTACTTTTTCATGTAAACCTACACAAGGACGTTGATTGATACAGGTGTTTTGGTTTGATCTTGTATATTTAATTAAATTATAAATATCAATACCTGCATCATCTACTGCATTGATTTCGTCTTCATTTACACGAACAACGATACGACCACCATCTACGTGATCAATAATACCGCCACGTTTTGCAATGATAGTAACACCAGAGTCAACAGCAACAGCTCTTTCCATACCAGTACCAACAAATGGTTTTTCAGAACGAACTGTAGGTACAGCCTGACGTTGCATGTTTGCACCCATAAGTGCACGGTTAGCATCATCGTGTTCTAGGAATGGAATTAACGCAGCAGCTACAGAAATAACTTGTTGAGGTGAAACGTCCATAAATTGAACATCTGCTTTACGACGAACAACAGACTCGCCTTTATAACGACATTGAACGAATTCATCAACAATATTACCGTTTTCATCAAGATCTGTATTTGCCTGTGCAATTACATATTGACCTTCATCAATAGCTGATAGATATTCAAAGTCTTCTGAAACCTTGCTATCTTTTACTTGACGGTATGGAGTCTCTAAGAAACCATAATCATTACAACGAGCAAATACAGCTAATGAGTTAATAAGACCAATGTTTGGACCTTCTGGAGTCTCAATTGGACATAATCTACCATAGTGAGTTGGGTGAACGTCACGTACTTCAAAACCTGCACGCTCACGTGTTAGACCACCTGGACCTAAAGCTGAAATACGTCTCTTGTGAGTTACTTCTGATAAAGGATTGTTTTGGTCCATAAATTGAGATAATTGAGATGAACCAAAGAATTCTTTAATTGCAGCTGATATAGGCTTTGCATTAATTAACTCTTGAGGAGTTGTATTATCAAGATCACCTAAAGATAATCTCTCACGAACAGCTCTTTCAACACGTACTAAACCAATTCTAAATTGGTTTTCTGACATTTCACCTACTGATCTAATACGACGATTACCTAAGTGATCGATATCATCAATGGTCTCTTTACCATTTCTAATCTTAATTAAGTAACGAATTACTTTAATAATATCATTAAAAGATAAGATACCATCTTGTAATTCATCTTTAACAGGCTCAATTAATTCTAAATCTTTGCCTTTTAGATCAGTTACTTTTGTATTTAAATCAACGATATTGCTCTTTAGAGTTAAAGCTGATAATGGAATGATAATAGCTCTATCTAAAGAAATTTCACCATCTTTAGTTTCAACTTTTACTTGGTGAATGAAACGATCTTGGGCATGAACCATAGGATCGTCTGATTTCTTAACTAATAAACCATCTAAGAAATCTAAAAGTTTGTCTGCACTTCTTTCAGGTTGAGTATTTGGCATGCACTCAATTTCACCTGAGTCTAGATATCTCTTTACTGTATCTACAACTTGTGGATATTGAGCATAAACATGACCATTTGAAATAAATATTCCAGATTCTTGAGTATTTAATAAAACATTTTCTTTATCTGCAAATGCTCTTTCAAGACCTGACTTAAAGTGCTTAATTTCAACAAAACGTGAATCAAACTTCATTCTACCTACTGATGATAAATCATATCTTTCATCAGAGAAGAATAAGTTATTAAATAAACCTAAAGCAGCTTCAGCGGTTGGTGGCTCACCAGGACGCATCATCTTATAGATTTCAAATAAAGCAGCAATTCTATCAGCTTCATCTGAAGATAGGTCACGTGTTGAGTCGTTGCGAAGTGTATCAGCAATAAAAGAACCTTCATCAACTTGAGATGTATATAGAACCTCAAGAGTCTTTATATTATTTTCTCTTATTTTTGATATATTTTCTTCTGTTAAAATTGTATTTGCTTCTAATACAACTTCACCTTTTTTATTGTAGTAATTCTTAGCTACAATTTTATCTAATAAGTATTCAGCTGGAATATCAATTGATGTCTTCTCAGCTTTCTTAAGCTCTCTAATATGACGAGCTGTAATCTTCTTACCTTTTTCTACTAGAACTTTTTTATCTAATAAAATATCAAAAGAAGCTGTCTCACCACGTAATCTCTCTGGAACTAATTCCATTGAAATCTTTGATTGCTTAAACTCGATCTGAACAGTATCAAAGAATATATCTAATATTTGTTCGGTATTGTAACCTAATGCTCTTAATAGAACAGTAGCAGGTAACTTACGTCTACGGTCGATACGTACATATAAGTTATCTTTATGATCAAACTCAAAGTCTAACCATGAACCACGATAAGGAATGATTCTAGCACTAAATAAAATACGACCAGGATGTGTCTTACCTCTATCATTATCAAAGAAAACACCAGGGCTTCTATGTAATTGAGATACGACTACACGCTCAGTACCATTTACGACAAAAGTACCATTATCAGTCATTAATGGGATTTCGCCCATATAAACGTCTTGTTCTATACGCTCTTTAACTGTTTTTGGTGAATCTTTTTCATATCTAACAAGTGATAACTTGACCTTTAGTGGAGCTGAGTATGTTGTACCACGAATCATACATTCACGGACATCAAATTTAGGCTCACCAAGATGGAAACTGTTATAGCATAATTCAGCATTTCCAGAATAACTTTTTATAGGAAATACGCTCTTAAATGCGGCCACTAAACCATTTTCACTTTCAGGGTCAGAGCTTATGAACTGTTTGAAGGAATCTAACTGTACAGCAAGTAAGTAAGGAGTGTCTAAAACCTTGGTTCTCTTGCCAAAATCCTTGCGGATACGTTTTTGCTCAGTATACGAGTAGACCATGGATTGGGAGTCCTCAAATTGATCTGTTTCGCGATGATAGATGCAAAAAAAGCATCTTCCTTTTTAGGCACCTAACCCGGTACCCTCTTACGAGAGTCCGGGTTATTAAAAAATAAGGTCGGAATCAATAGGTGCGATCAGCCGACCTATGATTTAAAGAAGGGTGAGATTAGTCAATCTTTACCTTAGCACCAGCATCTTCGAATGCCTTCTTGATTGCTTCAGCTTCTTCCTTAGGGATACCTTCCTTGATCTTAGCAGGTGCTGACTCAACTAAGTCCTTAGCCTCTTTTAGACCTAGACCAGTTGCAGTACGTACTGCCTTGATAACGTCGATCTTCTTAGCACCAACATCTTCTAGAGTTACGTTGAATTCGGTCTTCTCTTCTTCAGCTGCTGCTGCACCTGCAGGACCTGCAACTACTGCTGCTGCTGCGGTAACACCGAACTTCTCTTCCATTGCTTTTACTAATTCAACAACGTCCATTACGCTCATTTGAGCAATTGCGTCAATAATTTCTTCTTTAGAAACTGCCATTTTTATTTTCCTTTAAAATTTTTTTTAATAAGACTAAACAAACAATCAAAGTAAATTAGATTAAGCTGCTTCGCTTTCTAATTTCTTAGCTAATGCATCAAGTGTACGTACTAACTTGCCTGCAGCAGCTTCCTTCATTGTAGCAAGTAACTTAGCAACGCCTTCCTCATATGTAGGTAGACTTGCTAGAACTTCAATATCTTTGCCCTCGTAGAATTTGCCTTCAAATGCAAGTGATTTAACTTCAAAGTTAGCATTTGTCTTAGCAAAGTCCTTGAATAAACGAGCAGCTGCACCTGGGTGGTCAAGAGAGAAACCAATTAAGGTTGGACCCTTGAAAGACTCCTTCATGCACTCAAACTCTGTGCCTTCAACAGCACGCTCTAAAAGAGTGTTACGAACAACGTGTAAATATACATTGTTTGCACGAGCTTCTTTACGGAGTTTGGTCATTGCAGCAACTGAAATGCCGCATGAATCTGCAGCAACAGCTGACAAAGCTTTCTTGGCTACTTCGCTGACACTGGCTACGATTGCCTTTTTGTCTTCGATATTTAATGCCATTTTAGCATTGACTCCTGAATGTACTAATCCCCCTTACGGGGTAACACCGGAATATGTCCAAAGGAAAATCCTGTGGAGCTTTTCCGCCTGCGCAGGATATTAAGGATACTCCCCCTGCGGTCTTTGACGAGAGACTAGCTCCCGGCCAAAACTTTTTAAAGTGCCAGTATCCTAGCACTTAAAATCTATTAAGCTGCAGATGATGTGTCAGCTTTTAGTGTGCTCTTATCAACAGATACGCCAGCACCCATAGTTGTAGAGATACATACTTTCTTTATGAATGTACCCTTAGCTGAAGCTGGTTTTGCCTTGGTGATTGCACCTAATAAAGCATTTAAGTTATCTGTTAATTGAGCTGGTGTAAATGTAACTTTACCAATTGAAGCTTGGATTACACCAGTCTTGTCGTTACGGTAACGAAC
>JARHZF010000013.1 GCA_029258325.1 Anaerobiospirillum sp.
GCCGCTGATGCCCATCACATGTGTGGAGGCTGGTCCAGAGCTTCTGTGGACTGTTTGTGCCCCACCCGGAATTCTTGCGCCGAATCCGAATTCCCAGGGGTGCTGGTGCTGGGAGGCAGGGCCTGTGGGAGATGATTAGGCCATGAGGGGGGTGCTCGCTCTTGTTTGATAATCATCATAAGATATAACTTGTAAATAATAGATATTAACAAAGAGTATAAGCATACAGCATATGCTTACAATAATAGCTAGTATAAATCTTAATCTGAAAATACTATTTTCAAGCTCAGGATTTTTAATCTTAACACGATCTCTACTGCGCTTTCTTTTTACTTTTTTTTCAGAAAATAATAAACGTTCTTTATGCTTTTTACGAAAAAATGACAATTTATTAAGCTCTATGATAAGGCAAGTTCATATCAATAGACCAAGCCCTGTAAATTGTTTCTGCTAAAAAAATTCTAACTAAAGGATGAGGTAAGGTAAGCTTTGATAAAGACCAAAGCTCATTTGCCATATTCCTTAATTCATCAGTAAGTCCATTAGGACCACCAACAATTAGAACAATATCGCTACCAACATTTTGCCAAGCTGCAAAGCGTTTTGATAATTCTAAAGAAGTATATTGATTTCCTCTTTCATCAAGAGCGACTATATAAGCTTTTTTAGGTATAGCTGCTATTATGTCTTTAGCTTCTTTTTCTTTAGATTTTTCATCGCCACCTTTGCCTGATCTCTTATCAGGTTCAATTTCTTTTATGAGCAATTGAATATTAGAGGGCATTCTTTTTTGATATTCTTTAAAACCCTCTTGCACCCATTTTGGCATTTTTGTACCGACAGCGATAATTAGAATTTTCACTCTACATCTTCCTTAGATGCCATACAGCGATATAAGGTTTCAAGTTGATATCTATCACGTGCTTCTTGTTGTAAAACGTGTACCATAACATCACCTAAGTCACTTAAAACCCATACACCTTCATTGTAACCTGATGTAGTTACATTTTTAAAACCATATTTATAAAGGTGTTCTTCAAGTCTTGCTGCTATTGCACCTACGTGTATACGTGATGTGCCAGTACAAATTATCATACGATCTGTTATAGATGAGTTTTCGCTCACATCAATAGATACAATATCTAAAGCTTTAGAGCTTTCAAGGCTCTTTATACAGAAATCTAATTTTCTTTGAATATCATTAAAATCAACTTTAACAATTTCTTCTGACACTTATATCACCTATAAATTTATAATATACAATAAAAGATGTTCAATTATACTTGAAATCTTAATATCTTTTAAGACAAAATTTTTAAGAAAGTACAAATATTTAAGACCTAAAATAAAGTGTTTTTATAGTAATTTTTATAAAAAACATATAGTTATAAAAAATATTTAATTTTTAAAAATTTGATACAAAGCAAAGATTTTTAGTTTAAATTTATGTATGTAAACTTAGTTAAAGATCTTTATTTATAAAGATTAAGTTCTAAAATTTTACTTAATACCTTTGCATCTAAAAAGTTTTTAAGATTATCTAAAGCTTTACTGTCATGACTATTATAATAAGCTTTTAAATTTGCTCTTATATTAGATGATGAAATATCAAAGCAAGAAGTAGGTATAAAGATAATTTTATTAGTATTAAGATAAGATATATCTTTATCTATCTTTTTTGTATCTAAGATATATTTATGTTTTTCTATATAGTCTATAGTCTCTTTATTAGTATCTATTTTATTATAGATATCTTCATTTCTATAAAGACAAATTAAAGAGCAAATATCTAATATAGAAAAGCCTTTATACCAAGTATGTAGATTATAAAGTGAGTCTTGACCTAAGATAAAATAGATTTTGTCATCTTTATATTGTTCTTTTAAAGCACTTAAGGTATTAAAAGTATAATGTTTAATACTAGGATCTTTTTCAATATCTGATATTGCAATTTTACTCTCTTTATCTATTGCAAGAGATATGAGCTTTGATCTTAAATCAAAACTTAAAGATAGTTTATCTTTATGGGGTGGATTTGAATTTGGCATAAAGTAAAGCATATCTAAATTAAGTAGATCTATTACATTTTTTGCAAGAGTTAAATGACCTTTATGAATAGGGTTAAAAGATCCACCAAAAAATGCAATATGTTTCATTTTATAATTCTCTTAAATTTACAATGCTATTTATATTTGTCATCATAATAGCTATATTTTGTAAGGTTAGATAAGCTTCATCTACTTTAAAGTTAGAATATTGAGCTGAAGCTTTAGCTATTTGATATGTTACATGCATAAAGAAATTTAAAGGCATATTTTTAGCTGCATTTAAAACTGACTCTTGGCTTTTTGGATGCATTATTTGATAGCTTGCAAAGAAAGCTATTTTATCTCGAGCTTGCATATGAAAAAGCTTTTTATTTTGAATTTCTTTAATACAATTAAAAGTTTTTTCAAGTTCACGAATTAATGAGTAAATAACATTACCTTTTTGACTACCATGATCATTACAAAGGGAATTTAAGATATTTAGAGCACGAGCTGAGTTTAGATTTAAAATAGACGATGTAAAGTCATATATAGTGTATCTACTATCTTTTGAGAAGTAGTTTTCAATAATATCTTCTGTAATAAAGTTAGTCTTTAAAGTAACAGTCATTATATTTAATGTCTGATCTATCAAAGATAGATTACCCTCACAAAGACTTACAAGTAAGTCAATAGCATTATTATCTAAAGACAGATTATAAGATTTAGCTCTATTTATTATAAATTGAGGTAATTCTTTTTCATCTGGTGGATAAAGTACATTTATATTTGCATTTATAAATTTCAAATAAGCTATAGCATTTTTCTTTTTAGTTTCAAGGGTAATTTTAGAGCTTTGTTTTTTAGCATTAATATCTTTAGCTTCTACTTTTACATAAGAAGAATTGATACGAGGCAGATCAATAATTAAAAGAACATTTTTAGGATTTATTTTAGCTATAGAGTTAAAGATAGCTACAGAGAGGGCATCTAAATCTTTTAAATAGATTTTAATAATTTTAAATTCTATAAAAAAGCCAGGATCAATTAATTCATTTTCAAGTGATGCAAGTTTTGGTGATTGAGATGTACCAAAATCTGAAGCTGTATATATACGTACATCAAGAGCTTCAGGTCTATCTTTGAAGTTTTCTTTTACTCTTGATGTAAGTTTAGATGAGAAATCATTTTTTAAAAAAGGCTCATCTGAAGATAGTACATAAATTTGAGAAAAATTTTGCATACATTACTTATTAATTAATTCAACATGAGTTTTAGGTAATCTTGGCTCTTTATTTATGCTCTTATTGTCATTAATTTCATCAAGTGAGACAATTTTAGCAGCTTCTTTTTCTCTTAAATCTTGGTTTTGTAGAGCCTCAATTAAAGTCATAGTATTATCACTATCTAATTCTATAATTTCATTACCATCAGCAACAAGGTCGCTTGCTTTTAATCTTGTGCTATCTGGATCTGATAATTTACCTAAATAGCTAAGTCTTAAAACTAATTGAGTTGCAAGTTCTTGATAGGTTTCTTTAGCTAAGATAGCTTCTTCATTTGCAGTTGCAAGTGACTGACCTGTTTTACTAACAATAGAGCGAGTAAGTGCATTTTTAATTAATACATTTTTATTTTTAGCAATTTTAAGTGTAGCTGCAATTTTAATAAAAAGGTTATATTCAAGAGCTTGACCTTTAGAGTCTACAGCCACAACTGGTTTTTCAACTAAAGGTTCTGCTATATATAAAATAGGGTTTTTGGTATTTTTAGTATCAGGAGTATAGCCAGACTTTTGATAATCTACTTTTACTCCTGACAATTGTAGTTCATGGATTACACTTTTATAAAAATAATGGTGATAATCTCCAATAACAGTTATTGATGGTATAGCTTCACTCAATTTAATTTGATTTGGAAAATTAAAACCACAAGCACTTAAAAAAGTACTAAGAACAAATAATAAAGATAATAAAGCTATACGCACAATAAACTCCTTATTTTATTAAACTACAATATTTAATAGACGACCTTTAACATAGATTAATTTCTTAATTTCTTTACCATCTAGGTATTTTATTAAGTTTTCATCTTTTAAAGCTAGTTCTTTAACTTCATCTTCAAGGGCATCTGGAGATACTGTTAAACGTGTACGTACCTTACCATTTACTTGAACAACAATTAAAGAGTCTAAAGCTTTTAGAGCGTCTTTATCTGCAACAGGCCATTTAGCATCTACATCAATTTTACCTTTATTGCCTAAAGCTTCATATAGTTTAAAGCAAATATGAGGTGTAATTGGGTATAACATGATAACAACAGCATTGAAGATTTCATAACGTAAAGCTTTAGCACTTTCGCTATCTTCTGTGAATTTTGCAACATTATTTAGTAATTCCATTATAGCTGCAATAGCTGTGTTAAATGTTTGTCTACGGCCTATATCATCTGTTACTTTATCAATAGTTACGTGTAACATATGACGAAGTTTTTTACCCTCTGCTGATAAGGCATTTTTATCAAGAGCAATAAAGTCAGATTTAGATACTAGATCATAAACCATATTCCAAAGTTTACGTAAGAATCTATTAGAGCCTTCAACACCAGATTGACGCCATTCAAGGGTAAGTTCAGCTGGAGATGCGAACATCATAAATAGACGAACAGTATCAGCACCATAGATTTTTATCATATCTTCAGGGTCAATACCATTATTCTTACTCTTTGACATCTTAATCATGCCTTCATGAATAAGTTCATGACCATCTTTAGATACAGCTTTAGTTATATTACCTTTATCGTCACGAGTTACATCTACATCAAGAGGAGAAACCCAAACTCTAGCACCATCTTCCATATAATAGAAAGCATCAGCTAGCACCATACCTTGACATAATAATCTCTTAAATGGTTCTGTTTGTTCAACCATGCCACAATCACGCATTAGTTTAAAGAAGAAGCGTGAGTATAGTAGGTGAAGTACAGCGTGTTCAATACCACCTATATATTGATCAACAGGTAGCCAGTAATTAGCTGCATTTTTCTCTACCATACCTTCTTTATAGTTTGGAGAGCAATATCTTGCAAAGTACCAAGATGACTCCATAAAGGTATCAAAGGTATCAGTTTCACGTATAGCCTTTTGACCATTGTAAGTTGTAGTGTACCAAGATTCATCTGTTTTTAGAGGAGAGGTTACACCATCAATTTTTACATCTGTAGGTAGTTTTACAGGTAGATTTTCGCATTTTTCAGCAACAAGCTTTTTACCATCATTGATATTAAGCATAGGGATAGGAGCACCCCAATATCTTTGACGTGATATACACCAATCACGAAGACGGTAATTAGTTTTACGTTTAGCTATACCTAGAGATTCAAGCTTATCTGCAATTGCGTTAAATGCACCATCAAAGTCAAGACCATCAAACTCGCCTGAGTTAAATAAGATACCATGTTCTGTATAAGCTTCTTTTGAAATATCTACAGTATCTTTATCACAAGGTCTAATTACACAAATTTTTTCTAAATTATATTTAGTTGCAAATTCATAATCTCTTTGATCGTGAGCAGGTACAGCCATAACAGCACCAGTACCATAGTCCATGATAACGAAATTAGCTACCATGATAGGTACTTTTTTACCATTTAGAGGATGAATTGCAAAGTAATTTGTTGCCATGCCTTTTTTCTCCATAGTAGAGATATCAGCTTCAGCAAACTTTTGTTTTAAGCATTCTTTGCAAAATTCTTCTAGTTGTGCATTATTTTCACATGCTTTTTTAGCAAGAGGGTGAGCTGCAGATATTGCAACATAGGTAACACCCATAAAGGTATCAGGACGTGTTGTATATACTTGAAGTACATCATCAAGACCATCTACTTTAAAGTTGATTTCAAGACCTTCAGATTTACCAATCCAATTGCGTTGCATTGTACGCACACGCTCTGGCCATTCTTCAAGTGTATCAATATCTTCTAAAAGTTCTTTTGCATAAGAAGTAATTCTTAAATACCATTGAGGAATTTCACGAAGTTCAACTTTAGTATCACATCTCCAGCAACGACCTTCAATAACTTGTTCATTTGCAAGAACTGTATTGTCATGTGGACACCAGTTTACAGTTGAAACTTTCTTATAAACTAAATCTTTTTCATATAGTTTGGTAAAGAAGTCTTGTTCCCACTTATAGTATTCAGGATCGCAAGTTGCAACTTCACGACTCCAATCATAAGATAGACCTAAAGCTTTTAATTGATTTTTCATATACTCAATATTTGAGTAGGTCCAATCAGCAGGTTGAGCATTATTTTTAATAGCAGCATTTTCAGCAGGAAGACCAAAAGCGTCCCAGCCTATAGGTGCCATTACATTTTTGCCTAAAAGACGTTGATAGCGAGAGATTACATCACCAATAGTATAGTTACGAACATGTCCCATATGAAGTCGGCCTGATGGATATGGGAACATTACTAAGCAATAATATTTTTCTTTTGTATTATCTTCAGTTACATAAAATGTTTTATTATCATCCCAATATTTTTGAATCAATGGTTCAATTTCTTGGGGATTATAAGCAACTTCCATAACAGACATGCTAATCTCCGTAAGATATGTATTATTTATTAAGTAAAATAGTTATTTTTACACTAAAAATAAGTAAAGTGCAATGCTGTATTGTGCCATTTTTTTTATATTAAATACAATGTATATTTTTTATTTAACAAAATAATACAATTATGACCTAAAATGATAACTTTTTGCATATTTTTAATACGCAAAAAATTATCAAAACAAGAACTATATTATGTATTAGAATTAAAGAACAATTATTATCTTAATTTAAAAAACAAATAAGGATAATAATATTAAAATAAAGATTTTGTATTAAAAAAGTAAATTAGGATGGATATATGGATTTTGTTTCTATTGAAAGTGAAGATGATTTTGCACGTGAAGTTGTAGGTTACAAAGGTTGTCAATTAGGTGTTTTTACAGCTGATTGGTGTCCACACTGTAAAAGCAAAGCTCCTATAGTTATGGAAATCTTAGGTGCAATGGAAAATGTAAGACTTTGTCGTATTGATATTGATAAAGCAGAAAAATCAACAGAAGATTTACAAATTTTAACTATTCCAACAATGGCTGTATTTAAAGATGGTAAATTAACAGCTCAGTTGATGTTTGCTCATTCAACTAAAGAAGAAATTCAAAAGTTTTTAGATGAAAACTATAAATAATAAATTATCAAACATATAGAATAAAAAGCCTTGGATTTTAAAGTCTAAGGCTTTTTTATTTTTATAGATCTAATTAAGAGAGATTTAGTATATGTAAAGGTCTATAAAAGTATTGCATGTGATATTTGAGTTTTAGCTAAAAAACACTATTGTTTTTTATTATATAAACAATGTATATATCACATACTGTACTAAAGATTAGTACATATATAGGTAATAAAATATATTTAGAAGAGTTATTAGATAGAAATAAAAGTACTATCTATACTGCACTACAAGCTCTTTTAAAG
>JARHZF010000028.1 GCA_029258325.1 Anaerobiospirillum sp.
ATCCCCTTATACTCCCAATTTTGCTTGCTGCAGGCTATGATGTTGTAACAGGCGTAATGGTTGTATTTTTAGGTTCATGTGTTGGTATTGCAGGCGGTCTTATAAATCCATTTTCAATTGGTATAGCATCAAGCCTTGCAAATATATCTCTATCTGATGGTATGGGCGTTCGCTTTATTCTTTATCTATGCCTTATTACTTTCACTATTACTTTTGTAATGCGTTATGCTGAAAAAGTAAGAAAAGATCCAACTAAATCTATTGTTTATGATATTAAAGATACTTGTGAAGAACGCTTTAAAAAAGTAAATGAAGATATTGAACTTACAACTAAAAGAAAATTGATATTAAGCATATTTAGTGGCTTATTTATATTGATGATCTTAGGTATTATCCCTTGGGCATCTAAGTTTAATGTACTTATCTTTGAAAACTTCCATAACTTTATAAAAAATGAAACCTTTATAGGCTATATCATGGGCGATTTAAAGCCTCTTGGTGAATGGCACTTTAAAGAAATGACAGTTCTATTTTTAATTGGATCTATCTTAATAGGTAAAGTATATGGTCTTAAAGAAGGTAATTTAGTAAGCGTATTTACAGCTGGTTGTAAAGATATATTTAGTGTTGCTATCTGTATTGCTGTTGCAAAAGGTATATCAATTGTTATGCAAGATGGCAATATTATTGGCACTATTTTACATACAGGTGAAACACTATTACATGGTATTAATGGTGTTATCTTCCCTGCTATTTCTTATCTATTATTTATTGGTCTAACCTTCCTAATACCATCATCTTCAGGTTTGGCTACAGCTACTATCCCTATTTTTGCTCCTTTAGGTGAGTTTATTGGCGTGCAAAGAGAGTTTATTGCAATGGCTCTTCAAGCAGGTGCTGAAACAATGAACTTTATGTCACCAACTCAAGTTGTATTAATCGGAGCTTTATCTTTAACAAACGTCCCTTACAGCAGATGGTTAAAGCACATTTTACCATTCGTATGTGGAGTAATTGTAATAACTATAACTGTATTAACAGTTGCTAATATCTTAAATTAAAATTAAGGAATAAAAAAATGCAAAAAATTACTGTAATTGGTGCTGGTAATGGTGGTATGACTGCAGCTTATCATCTTGCTAAAAATGGTCATGAAGTATGTATTTACGATTCACCTAATTTCCCAAAACAAATTGAAGCTATAAAAGCTAAAGGTGGTATTGAAGCAGTTGCTACTTTATATGATTGTGAAATGATCCTTCCAGGATTTTCAAATATAGCTCTTGCAACTACAGATATTAAAGAGGCAATGGAATTTAGTAATATCTATGTAATGATTTGCCCATCCTTTGCTCAAGAGATCTTATTCTCTCAAATGTTACCTCATATTAAAGATGGTGCTAAAGTTATATTAATGCCAGGTAACTATGGTGGTCTTGTTCTTAATAAGATGATTAAAGAGTCTGATAAAAAAGATATTGATATTACTTTTGTTGACGCAATTTCAATTCCATGGGCTTGCCGTATTGTTGATGAAGCAAGAATATCAATCATGGGACTTAAAGAATTTATTCCTGTAAGTATTTTTCCAAAGAAAAATAGAACTGCAGAACTTGAACACATAATAAGTGAAATTCTTCCTATAAAAATTGAAATATTAGAAAATCCAATTGTTGCTGGTTTAGAAAACATCAACTTTGGTGGACATCCACTACTTACAACACTAAATATTGGTATACTTGAAAACTTTGATGGTAAATTTAATTACTATAAAGATTGTTGTAGTAAGGCTACTGCAAATGCTGCAGCTAAGATGGATATTGAAAGATTATCAGTAGGTAAAGCTTTAGGTCTAAATTTACGCACAGAACTTGAAGCTATGAATGCTCTATATGCATGTGATGAAACAAGTGTTTATGATTTTAATAGAAAATCAACAACACATGAAAAAATAAATTCAGCTCCAAATAGCTCTAAGGCAAGATATATTACAGAAGATGTACCTTATCTTCTAGTTCCTTGCTTTGAACTTGCTAAAGCTTGTGGAATTGAAGTACCTATTGTACGTTCTTGTATAACAATCGCATCTGCATACAATGATGATGATTATTTTACAAGTGGAAGAACACTAAAGAAGATGGGCTTTGATAAATGTACTAAAGAAGAAATTCTTGAATTCTTAGCTTAAATTTTTTAGAGTTTTTCTAATCTTTGTAACCCCTTGATGATTAGAAGGGAGATTTTTTAAATCTCCCTTTTTTATTTATAAAGTAAATAACTATTACTCTTCAATATTTATAACAGAAGATATAGCACTTACAATCTTATCTACATTATTTTCATTTATACAAGCAACACAAATACGACCTGAACCTACAATATAGATACTAAATTGCTCTTTTAAAGCCTCAACTTGTGCTTGAGTTAAACCTGAAAATGAAAACATTCCATTTTGCTCTAAGATAAAGTTATAGTTACCTGCACCAGATGCTTCAAGTTTAGTTGCAAGAAGCTTACGCATATCCTTAATACGTGTACGCATAACGTAAAGCTCTTCTTCCCATAAGGCACGAAGATTTTTATCAGAAAGTACAGTTGTTACAATTAGTTCACCATGTGATGGTGGATTTGATATAGATGTACGTACTGCAATCTTAACTTGAGATTCTACTTTCTTTGCTTGCTCTTTATCTTGACATACTACAGTTAATGCACCAACACGTTCTGAGTATAACCCCATATTCTTAGAGTAAGAACTTGCAATAATTACTTCTTTACACTCATCTACTATAGCACGAAGACCTTTTGCATCTTCCTCAAGACCTAAACCAAAACCTTGATATGCAAAATCAATAAATGGTAATAATTTCTTCTCTTTTAAAAACTTAGCAATTTCACACCATTGCTCATAAGTTGGATCAATACCTGTTGGATTATGACAACATGCATGTAGTAAAACTACATCACCACTATTTGCCATAGATAAGGTATCCATCATCTTATCAAAAGCAAGTGTTCTTGTCTTTCTATCATAATATGGGAATCTTTCAAACTTAAGACCTGCAGATTCTACTATTTGATAGTGATTTGCCCAAGTTGGATCTGAAATCCAAATTTTAGTGCTTATATTTTGTTGTTTTATAAAGTCAGCACCAACACGTAAAGCACCAGTACCACCTGGACAATGACAAGTAATAGCTTCTTGATTATTTACTAAATCACTATCTTTACCAAAGATTAATTCTCTTGTTAATGTACCAAAAGATGCTAAACCTGTAATAGGTAAATATGATTTTGAATTTTCTTTATCATAAATTAGTTTTTCAGCTTCTTTTACACATTTTAAGATAGGAGTATTACCAAACTCATCTTGATACACTCCTGTAGATAAATTAATCTTATCTATATTTTCATCTTTTTTAAAAGCTTCTGTTAAGCCTAAAATAGGATCAGCTGGGGCAAATTCAATCTTCTCAAAAAACATAACTTGTTACCAATGTTAAAATCTAAAATATTTTTATTGAATATATCACAAAATTTAAAATAAAATAACGCACTTATTTTTCGTGCGTTATTTTAGAACTTTATTAAAAAAAATGTATTATAAAGATGCTATTTCACTATTAGGTTTAGATAAATGCTTATTGTAGTTATCAATAGCCTTTTTCTTCCATTTACAACTACGCCATCTTATATACATACTTATACCACGTACCCACTCATCTGCACAAAAGCCAATCCACACACCTAAAATACCTAAGTCTGTATATAAAGCTAAATAAGAACCTAATGGTACTGAAATGCCCCACATTGATATTACTGCACAAATAAGGGGAAATTTTGTATCTCCAACAGCTCTTAATGAATTAATGATAATAATATTTAAAATACGACCTGGCTCCATAAATACTGTTAATAAAAATAATTGAGATGCCATAAGCAATACAGCAGGATCGTCTGTAAATTTTGATATTATAAAATTGCCAGTGCCTAAAGGCATAGAGAAAGTAATTAAGATAGTTGCAACTAAACCAATTTGCACAGATCTTATTAATTGCTTATAAGCTAAATCTAATTTTAATGCACCTGCATAGTGGGCAACTAAAATTTCTGTACCTGTTGCAATTGAGAATGCAAAAAGCATCATCATCATCATTACTTGGAAGTAAATACCTTGTGTAGCCATAGCTGTTGTACCTAAGGTTGCTACAACTGCTACCATGGTCATATATTGAAGATGCCATGCTAAATTTTCACCAGCACCTGGTAGACCTACATTTAAAATTGCACTTAAAATTCTCTTTTTAAATACAAATAAAAATCTTGGATAAATTTTAATCTTGGTTCTCTTTAATATTAGTGGAATAAAGATCATAGAACCTAAAACACGACCTATAACTGTAGATATAGCAACACCCTCAACACCAATAACAGGTGCTCCTAAAAATCCAAATAAGAACATTGCATTGCCAAGAATAGTAGTGATATTTACAATTACAGAGACAAACATAGCATCACGTGTACATTCATAGGCACGTAAAACTGCTGTACAAAATAAACAAAATGCTTCAAATAATAAGGCTAGAGCTAATATTTTTAGATAGTTATCAGAACTTTCTAAAATATCATCAGGCACTTGCATTATATAGACAATAAAAGAACTACCAAAGAAAATAAATAGCGATACTAATAATCCTGAGATTAAATTAATACCTATGCCCATGTGTAATAATCTTTTAATTAATTTTTTATTATTAGCACCTAAGGCTTGAGCACAAACTACAGATACACCAATATTAATAAAATTAAAGATAATTAAACAAAGTTCAAAAACTTGATTACCTACAGTAAGTTCTGCAACAGCTGCCACAGATACTGCACCTACCATAAATATATTAATTAATAATGTAGAATAATGTAAGGTTAAATCAATAAAGATTGGCCATGTTATAGATAATAAAGATTTCTTAGGTTCAATATCCTCTAATTTTGCTATTTTTTCTTGTTCTTTATCTAAGGCTAAATCTTTTTCCATAAACCACCTAATTATTTAATCCTTATTATTAATAAAATAAAAAGAGCAAAACTTTTAATAAAAAAAGTTTGCCCTCCCTTTTTCATGTTGTTATTTGTTCTTATAAAATCTTTGAGAAGAAATCTTTTGTTCTATCTTCTTTTGGATTTGTAAATACTTCCTCAGGACTACCTTGCTCTAAGATAATTCCTCTATCTACAAATAGAACACGATCTGCAACTTGTCTTGCAAAACCCATTTCATGAGTTACAACCATCATAGTCATACCAGATTCGGCAAGACTCTTCATAACCTCTAAAACTTCATTAACCATTTCAGGATCAAGTGCTGATGTTGGCTCATCAAATAACATAATCTTTGGTTTCATAGCAAGAGCTCTTGCTATAGCAACACGTTGCTGTTGACCACCTGATAGTTGGCTTGGGTAAGACTTTGCTTTACTATCTAAACCAACCTTCTTTAAAAGCTCCATAGCTATAGCTGAAGCTTCTTCTTTTTGCATACCACGCACTTTCATTGGTGCAAGTGTAATATTATCAAGAACTGTCATATGACCAAATAGATTAAAGTGTTGGAACACCATACCTACTTCAGCTCTTATAGTATTAATATCAACTTCAGGTGTTATAGTTTGACCATCAATAGTAATTGTTCCTGATGTTGGAACTTCAAGATAGTTTACACAACGAAGTAATGTAGACTTACCAGAACCTGAAGGTCCAATAATAACAACTACCTCAGATTGCTTAACCTCTAAATCAACACCTTTAATAATTTCATTACCACCAAAACTCTTATGTAGACCCTTTATCTTAATCATATTAATTATATCTCTTCTCTAAATATGCAACTAAACGAGTTATAGTTAAAGTCATTACAAGGTAAATAATTGCAACAGCAGACCAGATTTCAAGAGAACCATAGGTACTTGCAATAATTAATTGACCCTTTCTTGTTAACTCTTCAAAACCAATTACAGATACTAAAGATGAATCTTTAAGCATTGCAATAAACTCGTTACCAAGTTGTGGAACTACACGTTTGAAAGCTTGAGGAATAATAATGAAGATCATGGTTTGAGTCCAACTAAGACCAAGTGATCTACCTGCTTCCATTTGACCTTTATCAATAGATTGAATGCCAGCACGGAAGATTTCTGCAACATAAGCACCTGAGTTAATAGAACATGCTGTAATTGCAGCTACAAAAGGATCAACTCTTACACCTATAATCATAGGAAGAGCAAAATAAATAATAAAAATTTGAACTAAAAGTGGAGTACCACGAATAAAATCTACATAGATTTTTGCAGGTATACGTATATACCAATATTTAGCAATCTCTGCTATACCAACAAATAAACCAATAAAAGTACCAATAGCAACTGAAGCTGCAGTTATCTTTATTGTTACCCATGCACCTAACATTAATAATGGTGCATTATCTATAATTAAAGAAAAATCAAAATTCATATTATCGTTTATATACTTCTATAAAATAGAAAAATTAAAGATAAATATATCTTACATATATGCATATGTAAGATATATATTAAGTATATTTTTTTATAAAACTATTCTGAAACTGAGAACCATTTTTTATGGATTTCAGCTAGTTTTCCTGATTCTTGTAGCTTAACTAAACTTGCGTTAATCTTTTCTAATAATTCAGTATTACCACGAGCAACACCTAAAGCATAATCTTCAGCTGTAATTCTCTCTGGAATCTCATAAGCATCTGAATTTTTAGTTTGTGTAATATAATATAAGTTTACAGGTCTGTCATTAACAATAGCTACACAGCCACCATTTTTTAACTCAAGAAAAACTTCAGCTTGTGTATTAAAAGCTGCAACATTACCTGGAGAGAATTTCTCTGCAGTCATTGCACCTGTAGTACCAATTTGAGCACAAAGTCTTTGACCTTTTACATCATCAACTGTCTTATACTTATCTTTATTTGATTTATCTACAATTACACTTAAACCTGATTTATAGTATTTATTTGAAAAATCAATTTTTTTAGCACGCTCTGGTGTAACTGTCATAGCTGCAGCTACAACATCAATTTGTTTTGTCATTAAGGCAGGAATTAAACCATCAAAGCCCATATTAACAACTTCAAGCTCTAAACCTAAATCATCTGCAATAGCTTGCATGATATCAATATCAAAGCCAATTAATTTGCCTTTATTTTGAATATCAACAAACTCAAATGGTGCATAAGTACCCTCAGTACCAACCTTAAGTACATCTGCTGCACTTGCATTAGCTGCTAGAGCAAAGGAAGTAGCTAAAGTTATAACTTTTAAAGATTTAACTAATTTATTCATAGTAATCTCCTAAAGATTAAAAAAGATATAAATTAAAGTTATAAAAAACAAATCTAGAATAAAAGCGTCTTTTAGCTAAAAATTACTTAAGATCACTACTTCTAGCCTATAACACAAAATAAAACTTCTGTGTGTGAAAAATATTGGATTATTTTACATTAATAAATTATCAATTTAAATAAAGATCTTTATTTAAGCATTTTTAATTTAAAATAACTAAAAAAAGCACTTTTTTGGAAAATAAAATATAAGAAAATCTCTTTAATTTTTTTTAACAATATATGTTATATTTTAGAAAAATATAAGCTATTTGTGGAGATTTTTATGAAGATAACAACTGTTATTTTTGACTTTGGTGGCGTTCTTTTAGATTGGGATAGAAAATATTATTATAAAGATGTTTTTAAAACAGAAGATGAAATGAACTTCTTTTTAGATAATATATGTACAACGCAATGGAACTCACAAATGGATAAGGGTTTTACCTTTGATGAGTGTATCTTAAAATTGTGTAAAGAACATCCTGAATTTGAAAAAGAAATAAAAGCATATAAAGATAATTGGCATGTTATGCTAAAGGGTGCTATTGACGATGGTGTTGATATTTTAAATAAAATTTATGATAGTAAGAAGTTTAGACTTTTAGGTCTTACTAATTGGTCATATGAAACTTTTCCTTATGCAAAAGAACACTATAAATTTTTAGAAAAATTTGAAGGTATATTAGTATCTGGTGAAGAAAAAATGATAAAACCAGATGCTGAAATTTTTGAAAGAATGATTGAAAAATTCAATTTAAATGCAAGTGAATGTGTTTTTATTGACGATAATAAAGATAATATAGAAGCTTCTATTAAAGCTGGCTTTATTGGTGTTTTATGTAAAGATCATAATGAAGCTAAAAAAGAGCTTACAAAACTTTTAGAACTTGATTTTTAAATGAAAAGTGGCACTAAATTGTGCCACTTATTTTTTACAATTATTCTTCTACGCCAAACCACTTTTTATTAAGTTCTTTGTATGAACCATTGTCTTTTATCTTTACAAAACCACTATTTAATTTATCTAAAAGTTCTTTATTGCCTTTTTTAACAGCTATACCAAAAACATCAGCATTTTCTGTAAGTTTAGCGTCTTTTAATTCAACAAACTTATCTGTATTAGTTTTTGTTACATAATATAAATTAACAGGTCTATCATTAATAATTGCAAAACAACCATCATTATTTAACTCAAGCATAGAGTCAGCATGACTATCTAAAGCTGATAGTTGTAATTTTTCTTTAATACCAAAAGTATGTGCAGTTGTTCCTATTTGTACACAAACTTTCTTATCTTTTAAATCTGCTAAAGATTTATATTTATCTTGATATTCTTTTTTAATTACAGCAGATAAAGTTGATTTATAGTAGCCCTCTGAAAAATCAACTTTCTTTAAACGCTCATCAGTAATAGTCATACCTGCAGCAATTGCATCAATTTGACCTACTAAAAGAGCTGGAATTAAACCATCAAATGGCATTGATACTACTTCAACAGTATCACCATTTTGAGCTGCTATCTCTTTTACTAAATCTATATCAAATCCAATAACCTCGCCTTTTTCATCAATATATTCAAAAGGTGCAAAAGTTGGATGTGTACCTAATTTTATAACATCTGCAAAAGCAGAGCTACATAATGTTGGTATAGCAAGAGCTATAGCTAATAAAGTTTTTTTCATTTGTTTTATCCTTGATGTAAATTTATGAGTTTTCATTATCTTTTTTAAAAAAAGTAAGATCAAGATAATATTAAAAATGCACCATAAAAAATCTAAATATAATAAATTGCACTTAATAAATAGGATTTTTGTTCAAAAATTGATCAATTTTTTACCTAAAATATACTTTTTTCTATAATTTTTATTATCTAAGTCTTATCTACTTTTTATAGTATAGAATGTATAAAGATTATTACTTTTTTTTGTAATTTTTCATTCAAAAATTGCTAAAATAAATGTAATATATACTTATTAAATCATTTATTTCTAAATAAGAGGTAATATTATGAGCTCAGTTGCAGGAATGGGTGGTAATTTTGGTATGGAAGCTTTAGCTGTTGCTATGACTAAAAAAGCAAATGAGCAAAGCGGCCAAGCAGCTTTATCTTTAGTAGAAGCAGCTGTTCAATCAACACAACAAGTAAATGCTCTTGCACAATCAGGTAGTGTTGGTAGAAATATCAATATAAGAGTTTAATCTTAAATAAAGATTAGATAAAAAAAGCTCACTTTTTTGTGAGCTTTTTTTTTACATAATTATTTAGTCTATTAAATTATGTTCTCTTAAATAAGTTTTAATACCTTGCATAGTCTCTTTAGATACAACATGTTCTATTCTACATGCATCTCTTTCTGCTATTTCAGGTGAAATTTTGGCTATATGTTGTAATAATAATGTAAGCAATTGATGACGTTCAAAAACTTCAGTGGCTTTTGCCATACCCTCAGGTGTAAATGTAATTGTGCCTGAATCTGCTATCTTTATAAGACCTTTTTCTTTTAATAAACCTAATCCACGTGATACGCTAGGCTTACTAAAACCAAGTTCATTTGCAACATCAACTGCTCTAACTATTCCATCTTCACTTCTTTCTTTAATAACATAGATAGTTTCAAGATAGTTCTCGCCTGATTCTGCAACCTCACCACCTCTAGGTGGTACTGGCTCTGTAACTGCATTATGAGCTGTTAGTACTTGTTTATTTACTGACATATTACTTTCTACTTAATTACGGTTACATTAATTTTTTCACCAACTAAAGTAAGTTGAATTGCATTATTAGGACCAATTGCACCTTTTGAAATTAAGCCTAAACGAACAACTTCTGTTAGATCTAAATTAATTTGTCTTGCAATGTGCTTACCTCTTGCATCAGTTATATTACCCATAGTAGGCACAAGAGGCTTCATACCTAAATTTCTAGCCTTAGATAAAACACCAATTTGCTCTAGTCTATTAATGAGACGATATACTGTTGCAATACCTAAATCTGGTACAAATTGTTTTGCTTCATACCATAGTTCTTTAGGTGAAGTACATTTGCTATTTGTAAGAATATCTATAATATGTCTTCTTTGAACAGTCATACGTAAACCGCTAGCTTCTAACTTACGTAGAGTATCTTCTGTTAGATTTCCTACGTTATAGATTGGATCATTGTCTTGCATCTGAACCTTCTTAATAATAGCAAAATTAATTAAAGCACGTTCTTTAGTATTTATTAGTCTTTATGGCAATCACATTTGCCACCACAACCACAAGATTCACCTTTACTTGTAATAGATTTGTAAATCTTTCTTACACCAAAGAAAAAACATGCAATTATTAGAAAAACAAAAACATATAAAATTATATTAGCTAATGTACTATCCATAATAAAAGGACTCCTTATTATCCTAAAATAATGATATATGCTAACTTATATAGTTCTCTGTTATCTTAAACAGAATGGTTCTTACTATATATATATTAAACACAAAAACATTTTAAAACAAGTGCATTAATTGTTTTGTGAATATATAAAAAAAATTAAATCACAAATGATTAATTTATTAATAACAATTGTAATATTATATATATATAAAAATATAAATTTGTAAAAATAAACAATTATAAATTTTTACAAAAAATATTTTATTTAGTTTACATTAAATACGATATAATTCATCATTTTATAATAAACTTACTAAAATTTCATTAATAAATACGTAATTTTAGTAAATTTTATATAAAAGATATTATATTTTTATGATGTAAAAATAAAACCTAAAGTAAAAATTACTAATAAAATACCACCTAGTATTTTTAAGACAATTTTAGCAACTTTTTGATTTTCAATCATATGTCCAAGTTTATCTGCTTTAGCATGATTTAATTGCTCTTTTAGATTCTTTCTTGTAAGTGAACCATTTGCATCTACTTTTGCAATAACTGCAGGTAAACCATAAACATAAAAATACTCAAAGGCATAACCCATAGAATTTTTAACTTCAGTTTTTACAAAAGAATTTAAAATAACATTGCCACCTAAAGCTTTAACTTCTTCTTGAAGTCTATATCTTGCTTTTTCAATAGATCTATCGCCTTTTACTATTTTATATCTTGCTTTATCTATGATCTCATAGCCTTCAACTAAATCATTCTCTAGTATTTCTATTGTATCTGGCTCTACATATTTTATTTTATCTGCATTAAATTCTTCTATATTAAGAAGATTTAAATTACTACAAATATTATCATTAATATCATATTCTGCACTCATACCTACAGATACGATATC
>JARHZF010000119.1 GCA_029258325.1 Anaerobiospirillum sp.
TACAATTGAGGAGATTGCAGCTCAAACTAATTTACTTGCATTAAATGCAGCAATTGAGGCGGCTCGTGCAGGTGAGGCAGGTCGTGGGTTTGATGTTGTAGCAGATGAAGTACGTGCTCTTGCTATGCGTACAGCAACATCTACACAAGAGATATCCTCAAAGGTCTCAAATATTCAAGAGATGGCACAAAATGCTACAAATAGTATGAATAAAAATGCAGAGATGATGAACAATTTATCTGATGAGGCAGGTGATGTTGAGAATATACTTCAAGATATTATAAATGCTGTAAGTGATGTAAATATGCAAATTACACAAATTGCAGCAGCATCTGAAGAGCAAACAGCAGCAACATCTGAGATTACACAAAATATTCAGGGTGTAACTAATAAGACAGAAGATATTACTATACATATAAAAGAATCAGTAGATCTTATTAAAACAAGTGCTGATGTTTTAGCTGAAGTAAAGGAGAATATATCTTTCTTTAAAATTTCATAATTTGAATCTCTAATTAGTAGATTAAAACAAAGCTTAAGTTGTTAAAGCATATTTAAGCTTTGTTTTTTTATTTTATAAAATATATTCTAATGTAAAATTCAAACAAAATTAATATAAATAATAACTTAAGTTAAATTAATTATTAAATCTGATATTTTTAATCACTTTATTTTTATTTAAAATTAGATATATCTCCTACTATAAAAATATTTTTATATAGTAATATAGTATATAAATGTAATTTTTTATTATTAGGAGATTTTATTTATGTCATGGTTTTTAGCTTTAAGCGTGCGAAGTAAGATGATTTGGTCTTTTGGCATAATAATATTTCTTAACATCGTTATATCTATAGCCTCAACTTATTCTTATTTAAATACAATTGATAAATCAGAAAGAACAAATATCATTTTTTCTTTAGCACATACAAAGACTATTAATACAATGAATGCTCTTTTTGCTTTAGATGATCATGTAAGAGAGCTTTTAGCTAAAGAAAATATGAATTACACAAAGGATGATATTAATAAATTCAATCTAAAATTAGATGAGCTTGCAAAAGATCTAATTGCAAAAGCTGATCTTATTCGTGAAGATAGTTTAGGTCATCTACCACCACCAATTGAATATACAAATGTTGTTTTAGCTTTAAAAAAGGAAGTAAGGCTTTTTATAGACTGTGTTAAATTAAAGACAATGCCTACTTTTTTACAATCAAATGTAAAGGGTATTTATACATATTTAAATGATAGTCAACTCTATTATGATAGATCTGTTGACTACATAAAACGTACTATAAAGATGCAAGGTGATAAAGCAATTCTTTTTGCACAAGATGGTGCTAAGTATACATATCTATATTTAATAGTAGGTATTAATATTTTATCTACATTACTTTGTTTAGTTATAGCTAAGATTTTAACTACTTATATAACAAAGCAGTTAAAAAAACAAATAGAGTATCTTTCTTATATGGAGTCTGGAAACTTTAGTTTTAAAGTGGATAATCCTTATAATGATGATTTTGGTGTTGCTATTGCTGCTTTAAATAAAACTAAAAATTCTTTAGTTTTTGTTATTGCTAATATGCAAACTAGTGCTAAAAAGAATGAGCAATCATTATTTGCATTACGCGATCTTATGAGTGATGTTGATGTAAATGCACAAAATATTCAAGGTCAATCTTTAACTGTTGCAACAGCATCTGAAGAAATGCTCTCTACAACTACAGACATTGCTAGAAATTGTGAGCTTGCATCAGATGAATCAAATCATTCTCAAGATATAACTAATGAGGGCGTATCAAAAGTACGTCATACTATAAGTTCTATTAGAGAGCAAAGTAGTGAGACAAAAGAAAATGCTAAAATTATTGCAAATTTAGCACAGCATTCTGCTGATATTTCATCTATTGTAAGTACAATTGAGGATATTGCAGCTCAAACTAATTTACTTGCATTAAATGCTGCAATTGAGGCAGCTCGTGCAGGTGAGGCAGGTCGTGGCTTTGCTGTTGTAGCTGATGAAGTTCGTGCTCTTGCTATGCGTACAGCAACATCTACAAAGGAGATATCCTCAAAGGTCTCAAATATTCAAGAGATGGCACAAAATGCTACAAATAGCATGAATAAAAGTGCTGATATGATGAACAATTTATCTGATGAGGCAAGTGATGTTGAGAATATACTTCAAGATATTACAAATGCTGTAAGTGATGTAAATATGCAAATTACACAAATTGCAGCAGCATCTGAAGAGCAAACAGCAGCAACATCTGAGATCACACAAAATATTCAGGGTGTAACAAATAAGACAGAGGATATAGCTCTACGCATTAAAGAATCTAACGATCTTATTCAAAATAGTATTACTGTTTTAAATGAAGTAAAAGAAGAAATAGCATTCTTTAAAATTTAAAAAATTAAATCCTCTTATTAAAGTAAAACAAAGCTTAAGATGTTAAAGCATATTTAAGCTTTGTTTTTTTATCTATTTTGTTTATATACTTCATCAATTATCTTTAAAGGGCGTAAAGCACTATCTAAAGTTACAATTAAGTTATCCTTACCTTCTATAAAATCAATAAAGTTTATAAGTTCATCTTTTAGATAAGAAAAACTATCTATAAAATTATCTTTATCTTTTTTATTTATATTAAAAAGTTCCTTATCATCAAGACAAGTTAAGATATTATTAAAAGGAGCAAAGGTAGATGGACTTGTACCTGCATTTGTATTTTGATTAGCTTGCGTTATTATAGATAGGGTATAACCTTTAGTAGTAGTTATTTGTACATAAGAGCTAAGAGCAATATTACATGCTGTAGTTGCAAGCACTGTAGCTATTGCTTTATTTTTAAATAGAATATTTATAGTAGCACTATCTTCTACATCAATATAAGGATGATTTATATTACGCATAAGACCATAGACCTTATCAATATCACTATCTATAAAATAACAAAGCAAATCAAGCTCATGCACAGCTTGATTTAAAAGTACACCACCACCTTCAAACTCTAAAGTGCCTCGCCACGCATTTTGCATATAGTAATCTTTATCTCTATGTAAAGCTACTTGTACATGAGCAAGAGCAACTTCACCTAAATCTTTTTCTTTTAAATATCTTTTTATACGTTTTGAAGCTTCATAAAATCTAGTTTGTGACACTAAAGAGCAATGTGCTTTATGTTGCATTACAAAATCTCTAAAATTAAGAGCTTTGTCATAAGATATATCAAGAGGCTTTTCAATTAATACATGTATATTACGCTCAATTACTTTTGTAGCTAAATCTATATGTGTTTTATGAGGAGTACAAATTATAACTAAATCTAAGTTTTCTTTATCTAACATTAAATCTAGATCATCATAGGCATTAATATTACTTTTATAAAGATCTAAAATATGATCTTTAAAACTTAAGGCTTTATCTAAATTCCAATTGTAAATAGATTTAAGCTTAAGTCTATCTTTTAAATCTAAAATAGCTTTAGCATGATATTTTGCAATATTTCCAGCACCTATAATACCTATGTTTAACATAAAAAAAGCCTCTATTATTTGTGTAATAAAGGCTTATTATAAGTTATTTATAAAAAATAAATTTAATCTTATCTTAAACTTTTATAGACTTAATCTTAAAACGTCTATCTTCTCTATTTTTCTTTAAATTATCAAGGAAGTTCTTAAAAGCAATAAGTAGAGCTAAAACAAAGAATCCACCTGGAGGTAATATAGCTATTATATAGGTATAACTTTCATCATAAAGTCTTGTTTCAAGGAAAGATGCAAAAGGTCCTAGGAGATCGGATGCTCCAATAAACCAAGTACCATTACCTAAGATTTCACGTATAGAACCTAAAGCAAAAAGAACGATACTAAAGCCAAGACCTGATGAAAAAGCATCTATAGTTGATCTAAATACATCATTTTTTCCAGCAAAAGCTTCAGCACGACCCATAATAATACAATTAGTTACAATAAGAGATAGATAAATACCAAGAGTATCATAAAGATTTGGGAAATATGCCTCAACTTCAAATCTAACAATAGTTACTAAAGATGCAATAACTACAATATAGATAGGTATTCTTACTTCTTGTAAAATAAATTTACGCATTAAAGATATTAATAGTGAACTAAAGATCATAACAATAATAGTTGCAATACCAAGACCTAATGCAGATGTTGCTGTTGATGAAACAGCAAGTAAAGGACAAAGACCTAAAAGTTGACATAAACCTGGATTTTCTTTCCAAATACCCTTAACAAAAATAGATATAAAAGAAGGTTTTTTAACCTTTACTTTATAATCCTTATCTAAAGTACCATGAACTGTTTCAGTATCTTTTAAATCACTCATTATTTTTTACCTTTGCAGTCTTTTAAACTATCAAAATCTATATCTTTTACATTTTTAAGTAAATCATATGTTGCAAGTACAATAGCACGTGATGTTACAGTAGCACCTGTTATATAATCAAAGTCACCTTGAAACTTCTTAACTTCCCATTTACTATTTTCAAGTGTTCTGCCTTGAAACATATCTAAATAGTTACCTTTTTTTCTTTCAACTTTATCACCAATACCTGGTGTTTCATTGGTAACTACAATATCAACATTATGTACAACAAAGTTCTTATCAAGACCTGCTATTAAAACAAGAGGATTTGAGTAGCCCTTTGCTGTTGTATAGTTAAATATATAGCCTACATTTTCATTATTTTTAGTTGCTATATAAACATTCATTCTAGTACCAATACCTTTTTTAGTAATAGTTTTACACTTAAAGGTACTGCCCTCTACAATATTAGGAGGGAGCATGCTATTTAATACTTTCTCATTTTTCATTTCTTTATTATAAGAAATTAAATCTTCAGTTTCTTTTTCAGCCTTTAGAACTAAAAATGTACATAAAGCACCAACAAAAGATAAAATAAAGCCAGCTACAATAGCTCTTTTAGTAGGTGATTTTGTAAAACTCATTAGTCAAGTCCTCCTTGACGATAGCCAATACCAAAAGGTCTTCTTTTTGTTAGAACATCAATTAAAGGAGCACATGTATTACCTAATAAAATAGCAAAAGCTACAGAATCTGAATAAGATCCATTTATACGAATAATAACAACAAGAAATCCTACAAAGAAAGAAAATACTATTCTGCCTTTTAATGTACCTGAATTAGTTACAGGATCGGTTATGATAAAGAAAGCACACATTATAGTTCCACCTAATAAAAGGTTTTCAGCTATATTTATGCTTATATTAGGATCGTAAAGTTCATATAAATATGAAAATAAACCTATAGATGCTAGAAATACTAAAGGCATATGATAGTGAATTATATGTAATATAATTAGCAAAAGACCACCAAATACATAGGCTATAGCAAGATATAGATAAGGATCGTATGAGCTTGCTAAAAAGTCTGCATGATAATTAAAATCATCACTAGATGCTTTTCTTTGTGTTTTTATACTTTCAAGATAGGTAGCACCTGTTAACATATCAGCATCACTACTTGCAGCTTTCATCTCTTTTTGTAAGATAACTCTATCTTCTAAATTGAATTTAACCTCAAAACTTTTTGTAAAGTTGGATATTTCAATAGCATTATGATTTGGAGTTACATAGGTTGTGTAATAAAAAGATGGTGTTGCAATTAACATAAATGCAGTAGCAGCCATAGCAGGATTAAAGATATTCATGCCAAGACCACCAAATGCATGTTTTACTAATAAAATAGCAAAAGCAGTAGCAACAACAACTAAATACCATGGCATTAAAGGAGGTAGTGCCATAGCTAAAATCATAGCTGTTACTAGATAAGATAGATCAGATAAAAAGTGTTTTATCTTTCTTTGACGTAATATTGCTACAATAAACTCAAATACTAAAGCAGATGCAGCTGATAGTATAAAGTTTAATAAAACACCAAAACCAAAAAAGTAATTCATAACAACAAAAGCAGGGCTTAGGGCAAGTAGCACATAAAGCATAATCTTTTGTGTTGTTATAGTAGCTCTATTAAAAGGAGCTGATTCTATACCTAAATTTTGAGCAGAGCTCTGTACTGTTATTTGCATCAATATAAACCTTTTATTTCTTCTTTAAGAGAACTTTTGGAAGTTTACTTTCTTTCTTTTCCTCAGGTCCTGAATAATGAGTCATATAAGTATGTTTTCTTAATGTCTTTATAGGAACAATCTCATCATCTTTTGGTGGATTTTCTACAAGAGCATTTGTAACAAATTGATTTGTAGCCTTAGGCCACATTTCAATAACTTGAGCTCTTTTTGGTACAGAACCTAATCTTAAGTTATAAGGAATCTCTAAAACTTTAACCTCTTCTTTTACTAAAGGCTCTTCACTTGTTGTATTAGTATCAATACTTGCATCAAGTGGTTTTAGATCTTCTTTTTGTTTATCTAAAGCTTCTTTTTGTTTTTGCAAGAAAGCTTCACGTTTAGCAAGAGAACGAGCTTTTGCTTGAGCTAAAGCCTCTTGTTTTCTCTTTTGTAACTCTAAATTTGCATCAACTTTATTATCTTTACTATGATTTGTATTTATAGTCATAATACTAGTATCATTTTTTAGAGGACTTATATTTTTGATGCTAAAAGCTTTTTTATCTGTTGCTTTATTAGCTTCATTTAATTCCTGTTGTTTCTTAATACGCATTAAAGCTGCTTGCTTTTTCTTCTCACGAGCAATCTCTTCTTGCTTAATTCTTTCATCATGAGCTTTCATACGCTCTTTTGCTATTTCATTACGCTTTTGATTATCAGCAATTAATCTTTGAATAGCTTTTTCTTTTCTAAATTGAGCTGATAATCTTATCTTTGATGGACAGACAAAAGAACAACAGCCACATTCAGTACAATCTGAAATACCACATTTTTTAGCATTAGCATGATCAGATACTTTTGAGTAAGCATACATTAAATAAGGTGTAAGACGTGATGGACATACACGTGCACAACGACCACAACGTATGCAAGGACTTTCCTCAGGCTCACTTTCAAATTCTTCTGTAGATGGTCCCATAACACAAGTTACAGCTTTAGTTACAGGCACATCAATAGATGGTACTGTAAAGCCCATAAAAGGACCACCTAAGATAATTCTTTGGCGTCTTTCTGGTGTTAGTTTATAGTTATTTAATAAAAAGCGTACTGAAGTACCAACACGTACCCAAGCATTACCTTTTTTCTTTAAATTATCACCAGCTATAGTAATAACTCTTTGTATTAAAGGAATACCATCAATAATAGCTTGTTTTATAGCAAAAACAGTTTCAACATTATCAACAACAATGCCTGTATCTGCTGTATGAGCTGAATATGGTATTTCAATACCAGTTACAATCTTAATTAAGTTACGAGCAGCTCCTGATGGATATACAGTAGGTATAATACGCAAGTGTATATCATGACCTTCTATGGCTTTTTCCATAGATTTTATAGCATCAGGTTTATTGTCCTCAATTGCTATAATGGCAACTTTAGGTTTTAAAATCTTCTTTACAATTTCAATACCTTGCACAATATCTTCTGCTTTCTCTTGCATTAATCTATCATCACAAGTTGCAACAGGTTCACATTCTGCACCATTTATAATAAAAACTTCACATTCATCATTATTAGAAATAGCAGCTGCAAGTTTAGTTGCAGTTTGAAATTGTGCACCACCTAAGCCCTCTACACCTAATTGTCTAATATGAGCAATTAGTTCAGATGATTCTTTATTTTCCCAATCAAGAAGAGGGGTTTTTTCAACCCACTCATCAAGACCATCTGGTTTTATAGAGACACAAAGACCTGTAAAACCTGATGGATGAGGTAATATTTGAGGTGCAATACTTAAGATATGTCCTGATGTTGTTGCATGTAAAGGAACATTCTTTGTACCTCCTGGAATTGTCAGAACTTGACCTGTCTTTACATAATCACCAGGCTTAACTAAAACCATACCACCTGTGCCTAAATGTCTTTCAAGTGGTAGAGTTATAAGTGATGGTATAGGGAGTTCTTCAATTTGAGATTTAGTTGTGTTCTTTAAAGGATTTGGTTTAATACCACCAAAAAACTTCCACAACTTACCATCTAATATCTTTGTTAATTGTTTCTTTTTAGCCATTTATTTATTAGAACCCCCAGTAATTCTGATTGAATGAATCTCCCAATTAAAGTTATCTACAGTAGGATCTAGTTTTATTAATTCAATACATTTAACAGGGCAAATCTTTACGCATTCATCACAGCCTATGCATAATTCTTTATCTACAACATGGGCTGCACGAGGAGATCCTGTTATAGCATCTACAGGACAAACTCTCTTACATTTAGTACAACCTGTACATACACTTTCATGAACAAAAGCTACAGTACGAGGAGAGAAAATCATATCATCATTATCAAAAGATGGTATTTCATCTAAACCTAAGATTGAAGCTAGTTCTTTTGCTGTATCAGGACCACCTGGAGTACATTTTGTACAAGCGACCTCACCATTTGCTAAAGCTTTAGCATAAGCTTTACAACCTGGATAACCACATTGAGCACATTGCACACCAGGGAGGGCTTTTTCTAATCTATTTTCAATACTATTACTATCACTTTCTTTTGAAGCTTTGGCTATTAAAGATAAGAAAATACCAATAACTAAAAGACTTAATGCTAGATATAAAACAAAATTAAGTTCAAGTTCATCTAAGATCATATAGCACTTCCTGTAAATCCAGTAAAAGCCATAAAGCCCATTGACATAATACCTGCAGTAATTAAAGCAATAGCAGTACCTTTAAAAGGAGCAGGTACATTTGCAAGAAGTAATCTCTCACGCATAGCTGCAAATAAAACTAAAACTAAGGTAAAGCCAGAACCTGCACCTAGAGCATGAACTAAGGATTGGAATAAGTTATAATTTAAATTAGTATTTAATAAAACAAGACCTAAAACAATACAATTAGAGGTAATTAATGGCAAGTATATACCTAAAGCATTATAAAGATCGTATGATATATTTTTAACTGTTATTTCTACAACTTGTACAACAACAGCAATAACTACAATATCAATGATAAGTTCAAGAGATTGTAGGTTTAAACGTACTAGTATTTCTTGGTTTACAACAAAGCAAACTAAAGATGTTAAAAATAGAACAAATGTTGTTGCAAGGCCCATACCTAGGGCTGCTTTTAGCTGATTTGAAACGCCTATAAAAGGGCATAATCCTAAAAAGCGTACTAAAACAAAGTTGTTTACAATAGCTGCACTAAAAAAAATTACTAAAGCTTCAATCACTTTATTAACCTATAAAAAAGATAGAATATGAAAAAAATACAAGATCATAATCAAGAACAAATATGTTCAACTTTAGGCAAAAAGCCTTTTTCTATGAATAAAGAAAAAAGGTATGAGATTTTAAAAATCTTAAGGGATAAAAATCCAAATCCTAAAAGTGAACTTAACTATTCTAACGCTTTTGAGTTACTTTGTGCAGTTGTTTTATCTGCACAGGCTACAGATGAGTCTGTAAATAAGGTAACACCAACGTTGTTCGCAAAAGCAAAAGATCCAAAATCTATGTCTTTATTAGGTGAGGAAAACATAGCTCAAATAATAAAGAGTATAGGACTATTTAGATCAAAAGCAAAGAACCTTGCGAAATTAGCGACTATAATACATGAAAAATATCAAGATGTTGTACCAAATGATTATAATAATCTAATAATGTTGCCAGGAGTGGGTTCAAAAACAGCTAAAGTTGTTTTAAATGTAGCCTTTGGTATGCCAACTATAGCTGTAGATACGCATATATTTCGTGTTTGTAATAGAACAGGTTTTTGCAAAGGAAAAACTCCAAAAGATGTAGAAGATAAAATTATTGATAAAGTTCCTGATGAATTTAAGAAAAATGCTCATCATTACATCTTGCTTCATGGTAGATATACTTGTAAGGCCCAAAAACCTGATTGTGTACATTGTGAAATAAATCATTTATGTAATTCATATAAAACAAATACTTTTATTGAATGCAAAGAAAGGTTAATGGAAAAGAGTAAAACTAAGAAATAAGAAAAAGTAAAGGTAGCAAAGATAATATTTAAATATCTTGCTACCTTTATCTCTCTTAAGTATTAACTTTCTTTTTTCTCTTCAACATAAACACCATCATCATTTAAAATTAAATTTTTAGTTACAAAAGATAGTAGCTTTTTATGGAAAGCTATACCAACTATAGTTACTCTCTTTATCCTAAATGATTCTAAAGTTGCACAATATCTATGACTTTCTATTTGTAAAATTGCATCTTTAGCAAGATTATCTAATGTATTTTTACTTTTTGCATGCTTAAACTCAAATAAAAAGCCTCTATCTTTTGTATTATGAGGTTGTATCATTAAATCATAAAGACCTTTGCCACTTTCACCCTCTGATTTTGATAGATATCGTCTTTCATTTAATAAAAGTGTTATTACAAGCATAAAGATCTTATAAAAAGACTCTTTCTCTTGCATGTCTTTATAACTTACATGTTTATCTAAGATATTTAAAAATGTGTCTTTAAATATATCAAAGTTATTATCTAACATAGCTTTGATTAATTTCTCTAAATTAGAATCTTTTAAGAAGATATATTGTTTTACGAGTTTTATAAAATCTTCATATATTTCTTTATTTGGTATTCTAACTTTCTTAGTGTCATCTTTTGTAGATTTACTTTGTTTATCATCAAGTGTTAGATAACCTGCATAAAATAACTGAGACCAAATATCATCTATACTTAAATCATCAGAAAGTGATGATGTAGGAGCTATACATACTTTTATTGCCTTTCTTTTTAAAAGCAAATCTAATTTAGTTACAATCTCATCATCAGCTTTGTCTAATAACTCTTTTATAAGATAATTTTCAGCTGTTTTGATCCAATGAGCTTTAAGCTCTTTTAGAGTTAAGTATTTTGAGATAGACCATGGATTATAAATATGTACATCACCAAATTTATAACCATCATAATATGCTTTAATATCATCTAAGTTATGTTCTATTTTATATGTTTTAAGTAAAGATACTACCTCATCTTCTGTAAAACCA
>JARHZF010000056.1 GCA_029258325.1 Anaerobiospirillum sp.
AATGGTACATGGACTGCAGTTAATACAGATATTACCCTACAAAATGGTAACTTAAACCTAAAAGATGGTTCACTTAATGGTGTTAATAAGTTAACTCTTGGTAGTGGTGCAGCATCTGGTGGTAAACCACCAAAAGTATTAGCAGATTCTCCTGCTCAATCTAATAGTAAATTAACTATAGAGAATGCAGACCTTACTGTTAATAAGCTCAATCTAAAAGGTGATATTACCTTAAATGGTGGTAGCTTAACTGTTAATGGTGTAAAGAAAGAGGAAGTAGCTCCACCTAAACCTAATCAACCAGAGCCACCAAAACCAGCTCCTCAAGCTAAAGCTCCTGATGCTGGTCAAGGTGGTGCTGCAAAACCTGATGCAGATGTTGTTATTGATGCTTCATCAAAGATTACAGCTAATACAAATAGCCGTGTAAACTTTGGTCGTGAGACTATTGATGATCTTTATGATGCAACCAAAAAAGAATTAACAGATGCAGGTCAAAAGTTAGCTACAACCTACTATGGTAACTCTAATGCTGTTTTAACTTTAGATTTTGGTAAAGACACCACATTAACTAAAGAACAAGCTTCAGAACTTTCAAAGAAATTTGTAAACAATAAAGGCTTTATTAATTTAGGTGATGCTTCTTTAGATGCCCCTATTCAAGGTAATACTGCAAATTGGAATGATGTAAAAGATTTAGCATCTCTTCAAGTTACAAACAATAGCCTTGAAAACATAAAAGTAGAAGCAAAATCTGATGAAGTTGCAAGTGGTATACATGGTGACTTTGGTTCATTTGCAATTACAACTAAAGATGGCACTACTGCATCACAAGATGTTACTGTTGATAGATCTACTATCTTAAATAATGCAGCTGGCAATGGTAATTCATTTGTAACTGTTGATGGTAAAACTGCTAATTTAAAACTACAAGATAACTCAGCATTAACCTTAAAGAATGGTGGTAATGTTGGTACTATTAAAGTTGCAGGTAATGGTGATGAAACATCTGTAAGCGTAATTGGTGGTACAACTAATATTGATGCTATTGATGGTAGTACAAATACAACTTTAACTTTTGCAAATACTAATGCCAATATTAAAAATGAGCTAAAAGGTGCTGATTTAAAGAGTACTAATGCTTCTTTAACTGTTGGTGGTACTACAAAGGTTATATCTTTAGATTTAACAAATACTAATGCTAACTTTAAAGGCGATGTTACTGTTAATAATAAAGATAATGTTAATATCTTAGGCGGTAATGTTACTGCTAAAAATATAAATATTACAGGCAATAATGACACTATTATTGCAAATAATGCTGTTGTTAATATTGAAGGTGCTTTAACATCTAAAGGTAAATTAAAGCTAGGTCATAAAGATGTAGTACCTGAGGTAAAACCTGAAGATGCTCCTCAAGTTGCTATGTTTAGAGCTGCAGCTGTAGATGCACCTGAAAGCCCTATAAAGAACTCATCTGCTCGCATGTATGTAAAAGATGGTTCTAAGTTTACAAAGGAGATAGATGTAGTATCAGGTACAACACCAGCATCACTTCTAGCTTTTGGTGATACTAGTGCTAATAAGAACATCACAGTTGGTGCAAACTCAGCTATAGTTTTTGGTGCTGATGATAAATTAGGTAGCGTTGAAGCTATTGAATATTATCTAAAGGATAATTACTTACAAGCTGAAAATGGTTCTCTTAAGAATAATAAAGCTTTAGCTGTATTTAATAAGGCAACTACAGTTGATACAGGTAAAGTTATAAACCTAAATTCTACAAATACTACAGATAAGGGTATCTTACTTGGTGATAACTCTACTATTGTAGTTACAGATAAAGCTTTAGCAAATGGTTCTACAGCTATAACTGGTGGCAAACTTCACTTTGATAAAGATGACTATGATACTAAAGCTTATGTAACTCTTACAGGCGTTTCTGCTTTTGGTAAAGATCAAGGTAATACACAAAGTCTAAAAGTATTTGATAAAGACTCTTTAACTAATGTTGATGAAAAGAAAGGTCTTCGTGTAGAAGCTGCTAATGGTCAGTTATTTGGTAATATCAATAAAGATGGTAATCTTGATGAGCTAAAACTTGATGTAACTAAGGTTAATAATATTAACTATATGGCATCAGAGCCTGTTCGTCCTTATATTGGTCATGTTCTATCAAATATTAAAAATGCAAAATACTTTGATACAACTCTTGGCACTGAAGATATGAACAAGCTCGCTCTCGATCTTGCTTATGGTAACGATCATGGTCGTGCTATGGAAGTTGCATCTCGCTTTGCAATTTATGGTCAAAGCTTTAAGACAACAGAACTTGCTGTAGGTGAATTTAATAGCGTTCTTCAAAACTTCTTAAATAACGATGGTACTGTTATTCGTTCTGATGACTTTGAAGGTGTAGGCTTATTTGTATCTCCAACCTATAAGAAGAGCAAGACATCATCACTTGATGTTCAAGGTCAAAGCTATGGTGGTGATATTGATATAACTAATTTAGTTGTAGGTGCAAACTTCGATCTTAACTATAAACTAAAACTAGGTGCTATGTTTAGTTTAGGTAAGAATGATGCTAAAGGCTCTGGTATTGGTTCAGGTGTTGATGCAGACTCTGATGTTTATGGCGGTGCTCTATACGCAAGCTTTGCAGATAAAGGTCTTCAAGTTACAGCTGACTTAACTCATGTAAGAGCAAAGTCTAATGTAGAAACAAACTTTGAAGGCTCTGATAAGTTTAATAAGTTTACATCTGATGTTAAATCACAAGCTACATCTGTAGGCTTAAACGGTGCTTATGTATTCTTATTAGATGATGATGGTAAGACTTACTTAAAACCTCATTTAGGTGTTAGATATACTAAGTATGATATTGATGATTACAGCGTAAATGCTAATGGTCAAAGCTTTATGCAAAATAAATTTGATTCAGCTCATATCTTATCTGTACCACTAGGCTTCGTTTTAGGCACAGAAATTCAACAAAAAGGTTATATCTTAAAACCATCTGTTGATTTAGGCGTAAACTTTAATTCAGGTGATACAGAAATACAATCATCTGCTAAACTTGCAAACGATTTAGGTAATGGTATAAATCTAAGCAGTGAAGTTGTAGATAGCGTTGTATTTGGTATTAAAGCAAATTTAAATGCTCAATTTAATAATAACCTAAATGTAGGCGTAGGTCTTGGCTATGAACAAGGCTCAAGCACTAAGAACTTAGGTATTAATGCAGGCTTTAATTATAGCTTCTAAATTTAATTTAAATTAAATAAAAGGCTTTGGTATACCAAGGCCTTTTTTATTACTTGATGTTATACTCTTTACATGCTTTAATACTTTATCTTTTATTTGATTTAGGTATTAGCTATGTTCTCATCTTTTATTTTAAATAATGCTTTTAATGTTCTATGCGTAAATGCAAATGCCTCAACTAAAGAGATTTATCAAAGTCTTTTTAATATCAAAAGATATGAGAGAAGAAATTACATACAAGAATATGAGCATAATACCCTTATTCGCCTAGATTTTGATAGAAGTGATAGTAATTTAGATTGTGCTTTAAATGCTCTTAAAGATGATAATAAGAGATTTTTATACTCCCTATTTACCTTAAATGCACAATGCGATAAAGAAAGTGCTACTATCTTTAAAAAGATATATGAAAGTGCCAAACTCTTTGGCATCATAGATTATGAAGCTTTAGCTTTCTCTTTAAAAAAGAGCACTAATAACTTTAATAATCTAAATATTGCTAATATCTTAATCTATACCTATAACTTTAAAAATGCCCTCTCTTTTTATGAAAAGTTCTTAGAGAATGATGGAATTAAAGATCTCTATACTTATTTAAATATTGATAGAGGCGATCTTGATAAAGATATCTTAAATAAAAACACTATTTTATATGTAATTACTAAAGAGCTTAATGCCTTTTATGACTATGCAGTAAAACACTCTTTATGCAAAGAAGATAAAGATATTAAAAAAGCTTTTTTAGATAAGTTAAAGACCTTTTGTAATCTTGATATTGAAAAATACTATGTAGATGATAGTGCAAGTAATATACAAAAGCTTTGTACACATCAAGATTTTTATGAGGACTTTAAGCATGTAAATACACTGCTTGAAAGCCTTTATAAAGATGTCTTTAATAAAGAGAGCTATGATAAATTAGGATCTAAAGCATTACATATTGTAGATAGTACTTTAGCTTTATTTGCAAAATATAAAGATGAAAAGCTAAATGCTTTTGAGAGTAATAAATTAAAATCTCTTGCATCTTTTACCTATCAAATTAAAAAAGAACTTTTTATTATTTATGAAGAGCTAGATTTATTAAGTCAAAATAAAGATAAGCTTTTAACTAATTTTGATTTAAAGATTTTACGTAAGAAAAAATATAATGATATAAGCCTTATACAAGAAGAGCAAAATAAGATAAATCCTGCCTTAGATGCTCTTAATAAGTTTTTTGAGGAGATTAAAGATATTTATGAAGATGTCTATACAAAATCTTTAAATATTAAAGAGAGTAATTACTATAAATCTGAAATTAATAAAAAAGTTTCTTTTTATAAAAGACGTGTTAAAGCTTATAAAAAGGATGTAGCTCAAATCTTAGTTGCTATATCCTTTATGCTCATTGTTTTTATCTATCAATATTTTCACTAAGATAAAATAGGATAGTACTTGTGATTTTTGTTACTTAAAACAATATAGTACTATCCTATCTAAAAACAATGTAAAGTTTACATGAACTAATATGATATAGATAAATTTATTTTTCTATATCCTATTATCTTTAATCCCACCAAAAATACCACATAGATGAATTTATAAGTGTGCCTGCAAATTCCCCAATAGTATCAAAGTTTTGTAAGATGTCAGGGCAAAAACCATACATAAGTTTTGCCTCATTTAAAGCTACATCTTTATCCTTAATAAATTTCTCTACACTATACTCTAAGGCAGAGTGTGTGATAGCCATAATCTTAGCATCATACTTTTCATAAAAATACTTAGATATAGCCATAAGTCTTTCATTACTTGGACAATCATTAAAGTCACCCATAGGTAGATAAGCAAAGACCTCCCATGGATTTTTAACAGGAACTTTTACAATACAAAGTGCAACTGTATTATTGTTATCATTTAAAAATGAAATTGCATCATTAAATGAAGTGCCATGAGAAATACTACCTACAAAGTCTTTCTCAAAATCAAAACCATCCTCTTTTGCATCTTGTTTATAGGTATTTAAAAGAGAATTTAGCACTTCTTTGCCATCTTCAAGTTTTGTATTTAAGAGATCTTGTCTATAGGCACGTATTTTATCTAAATCTAATTTATCCTCACAATCTGCATTTAGAATAAATTGTTCATATAAACTATCATCAATTGTTACAATAACAGGAGTATAACCTTGAGTTAAACCTTCTTGTTCACATTCACTAAATCTTGCTAAAACATCTTCATATGGACTATCTTCCTTAAAATACTCATAGTCACAATCAAAGTATGTACCTAAAAGTTTAGCTGTTTTATCAACTCTAGCCATATTATCTCCTAGCAGCAATCCCAATTATAAAAAACATTATCAAAGTTTAATGCTTTTAGATCTTCATTTCTTATGAAGAAATTAGCTATACCACTATCACCCCATATAATTTCAAAGTCATCATCATAATCGCTCTTTATTTGTAAAAGTAAGGTTAAATCAGGGGCAAATTCTGCTCTAACATCATTTTGAGTAAAACATGGATGACCACCTATTTGATGATATTCATCAAATAAAACTTCTAAGTCACCACCCTCTTCACATATATCTGAAATATCAAAATAACAAAGAGGATCATTTGGAAACTCTTTCTTTCTTACATAATTTTGTTTTGCTTTTTCTATATCTTCTTTATAGCGATCTTTATTTTGCTCTTCAAATAAAGCAAGAGCCTTATCTGCAAGTTCCTCAAAATCATCATTACCATCTTTAAAAGTACTTTCTTCTATATGAAATGATATAGCCACTTCTTTTATTACAGGGAAAAAGTCATCTTCTTCAAAATAAGGATTATATTTAGCCTCTACTTCATCTTCTGTTACACTTTTATCTATATTTTCATAATAGATAACTTTGTAATTACCAAGATCTTTATCATCAAATAAGCCATAGCTTTCATTATTTAAGATGAAAAATTGCAATAAACCTTTTTTCATAGGGTAGATATTATTGTCAGGTAATTCCTCTATATTAATTTGAGCAAGTAAAGCTAGACCTAGACCATCCTTATTAGTAGGAGCTTCTTTATCCTTAGGTATATAAGGAAGACCACCAAATTTACTTTGAAATAAATTAGGTTTTGTTTTTACTACATTAATACAGATCATTTCTTTCTTATTTTTATTGATAATATCAAGTAATAGATCTGTAATCTCTTGTTTAAACTCTAAACTAAAATCTTGATTTTCCATAATAAAATCTCCATAAGATATATAATATTATTATATGTATCTTTTATAAAAAAGCAAATAATTTAAATAAAAACTTTTGATTTTAAATTAAAAATATATTTTTATATGAAATTTTATACATAAAATACTTTATTAACTACAAATAAAAGTAGTAAATAAAGTATAAGTGTAGTAATTTTATTTATTAAAGTTCTTGAAAAAGTTCATATTAAGAAGCTAATGTTAGATATTAGCTTTTTACAACTATCACTTTTGGTGATTATAGTAAATATGTTAGTGATTATATTAAATTAGACCATTTAAGTATCTAACTTGTACCTTTTTATTAAAGATAAAAAATCCCTATTAAGCTTTTAACTTAATAAGGATTTACTCTGTTTTCTTGTATAGTGTATGGAAATTATGATGGAATTTTATGAATTACTTTTTATAAAAGCATCTAATTCATCCATGCTTGGATAGGATACTTGTGTGCCTTTTTTAGTTACACTTAAAGCTGCAAAGGCAGAACCAAATTTCATGGCTTCAATAACATCATTATGCTTTACATAATGTGATGCAAATGAACCAATAAATGCATCACCTGCACCTGTTGTATCAATAGCATTAACCTTAAATGGTGGTAGTTTTTGACAAGTATCATGAGTTACTATCATACTGCCACGTGAACCCATGGTTACAAGCACATTTTTAATAC
>JARHZF010000070.1 GCA_029258325.1 Anaerobiospirillum sp.
TGATTCTCCACCTATATCAATAATATCAGCACCATCTTTTATCATTTGTTCTACATGATATAAAGCATGATCTATAGTATTAAATAAACCACCATCAGAAAAAGAATCAGGTGTTAAATTTAAAATACCCATAATCTTAGTATTATCTAAGACTAATTTTTTATTTTTATATGCAATAGTAAAGTTTTGCATAAGCTATCCTTTTAGTGTAAAAAAAGAGCACTTTTTAGTAACGTCTATAAAGTGAACCATCTCTTTGTATTTTATTTTCTCTTTGGCGTAATAATCTTTGAATAAAAGCTCTCTCCCATGCAGCTTGATTACGCATTTCATTTTTATTAATCCAATAATTTATAAAGCCTTGTAAATCAGCTGCTGTAAAATTTGGATCAAGAAGACCTGAAAATTTAGCACTATGATAAAAGGTAGGGCTTGGTTGCCAATTTACATGCATTAAAAATGGTTTTGATGGAAGTCTTGTAAGCTCTTCCATTAAAAAAGGCAACTTTATAGAAGCTCCATTAAAAGTTTGATTTGAAGATAATTGAACAACTTCTATTAATTGATAATAGAGAAGTTCACGTATTATATTATCTATATCATTATAAGAAAGCTCACAAGGGAAAAAAGAAGAGTAGGAGTTTAGGTTATAATTTAAAAAACCATAATCTAATATAATAATATTTTCTTTAACAGCAAGATCTCTTAAATACAGTATATAAAGAGTTCTTGCTACATGTGATAGACCTTGTTCTTTAAGTCTTTTAATTTCTTGAGCTGTCACGTTTTTCTAAAGTTCCTGGCACATTAGTTAAAAGAGGTTTATCATCTAAAAAAGCTCTTATATTAGAGAGCATAAGCTCGCCCATCTTTGTTCTAGTTTGTACTGTAGCAGAGGCTATGTGTGGAGTGATAACAACATTTGCTACATTTTTTAGATCATATGGAACATGAGGTTCATCTTCAAATACATCAAGACCAACACCAGCTAGTGCTCCACCTTGAATAAAGTCAATAAGAGCTTGTGTATCAACAGTAGAGCCACGAGATACATTTATAAGATAACCACGACCTAAAGCTTTTAGTACTTTTTCATCTATAAAGTGGAAAGTGTCAGGTGTTGCTGTAATAGTAACAATAAGAGCATCAGCCCATGTAGCTAAATCTTCTACATTATCAAAATATTTATAAGATTTTCTTTTATCAGCACGTGAATAGTAAGCTATTTCTGTTTTAAAGGCTTGCAGACGATTTGCTATTTCAATACCTATTTTACCTAAGCCTACTATACCAACTTTTAAGGAGTGTAGTGATCTACTTAAGGAAAATTTAGAATTTTCCCAAAGACCATTTTCTATAAATTTTTGGGCATAGACAAAGCGTCTTGTTGTATTTAATAAAAGAGCAATAGCTGTATCTGCAACATCATCATTTGAGATATTAGGGGTGTGAGATATTAAGATATTTCTTTTAGATACTTCATAAATATCAATACCATCATAGCCCTCACCAAAATTTGCAATCATTTGAAGGTTAGGCATGCGATCAAGCATTTTAGCACTTACTTTAGTACCACCACTACATATAAGTATATTAGCCTCACGCATAGCTATTTTTTGTTCAGCTTCATTTAAAAATTCTTTTTGTTTTAAATTACCAAGAGCTGAAATTTGTTCTAGTATGCTCTCTGGTATAGTGACATGTGTCATTTTATAAATATTTATTGTCATAATACTTTTCACTTTATTAATTGTTTTTACCTATATGATAACACACAAAATCATTTAAGATATTTAGCTTTATAGAGCTTTTTAAACTTTATAAATAACTTTTACTTTCTATTTATTTGATAAGCAAAAAATAAAGTTGAATAATTATTCAACTTTTGTTGTCTTTGACTAAAAAAGTGCTATAATAAGAAAAAGGTTGAATAATAGTTCAACTATTGGTTATAAATTCAGGAGCTTTTTATGAAATTAAGATTATCTATTAAAAACATCGATTGTCCTCATTGTGCATTAGAACTTGAAACTAAGTTTAAGAACTTAGAAGAAATTAATGAAGCTAGCATTAATTTCCCTATGAGCTTATTAATTGTAGATGTAAGTGAAGACGCTGATGAAGATGAAATTGAAGCTTTATTACAAAAAGTTGCAACTTCATTTGAAGATGGTATTACAGTTGAGTTAAGCGATTAATCTTATATTTTATTCAAAAATAGGATAGTTAGGTATTTCTTATGTTAGATTCTATTGATAGAAACACAAAAATATCTTTACTTTATGCCATGATTGTTATGACAATCTTGCTCTTAGAAGTAAAGATGAATACATATTTTTTATTAGCTTTAGTTGCAAGTGCTTATCTTTTAGTTTCTTATAAGATCATAATAAGAGCTTTTAAGACATTATTCTCAAGATTTAGAATGTCAGAACAGTTCTTAATGACTATAGCAACTTTTGGTGCTTTAGCTTTACAAGATTATGCAGAGGCTATTGCTATTATTGTGTTCTATCAAATAGGTGAAATCTTTGAAGATTATGCACAAGGTAAATCACATAAGGAAATTACCTCTGTAATAGCATTAAAACCAAATAATGTAAGACTTATTGATGCAGATGGTAATGAAACTATTGTTAAGCCAAGAAAAGTGCCTATAGGTTCAAAAATAAGAGTTCTTGCAGGTGAACTTGTGGCTATTGATGGTGTATTACTTTCAAATAATGCCTCTTTAGATATGTCAGCTTTAACTGGTGAGTCTGAACCTTATGCTTATAAAAAAGGTGATGTAATTGCATCAGGTGGTGTAAATCAAGGTTCTGTTATTGAAATAGAAACTACCGTAAAGAGTAAGGATTCATCTATTAATAGATTAATTCATTTAATAGAAGATGCATCTTTATATAAATCAAAACCAGAGGCTTTAATATCTCGTTTTAGTGTATATTACACTCCTATAGTGGTATCTATTGCAGCTATGCTTGCATTAACTCCTCTTTTTATTGCTGATGCAAGTGCTAAAGATTGGATTGAAAGAGCTTTAGTTTTTCTAGTTCTATCTTGTCCTTGTGCTTTAGTATTATCAGTACCTCTATCTTTCTTTGGTGGTCTTGGTGCTATCTCAAAAACAGGTGTTATGGTTAAAGGATCTATATTTATTGAATCTTTAGCCCATGCTGATGCTATAGCATTTGATAAAACAGGTACTATTACTCATGGTAAGTTTGATGTAAATGAAGTAGTAAAATTACAAAAGGAAGATTTAGTTTTACCTTTAATTTATTCACTTGAAAGCTTAACTACTCATCCTATAGGTACAGCTATTGTTAAATACTGTAAAAATAATAATATAAATGCAGTAGAACTTACTGATGTACATGAAATATCAGGTTGTGGTATTACAGCAAAATATCAAGGTTTAGATGTTGCTCTTGGTAAGAAAGATTTTATTGAAGAGAAAATAAATAATAAGATTTCTATTGAAAAAGATTATATTGCAACAGAAATATATTTAGCTTTAGATGGTGAACTTTTAGGTTATATAACACTATCTGATAAAGAAAAAGAAGAGGCAAAATCTTTAATCTCTACTTTAAAGAAATTAAATATAAAAACTTATATGATAAGTGGAGATAAGAAAGAAGTTGCTTTAGATATAGCAAATAGAGTAGGTATTGATGAATGTTTTTATCAAATGCTACCTGATCAAAAGTTAGAACGTATAAAAGAATTAAAAACTAAACATAAAAAACTTTGTTATGTAGGTGATGGTATTAATGATGCTCCATCTCTTGCTGCCTCTGATGTAGGTATTGCTATGGGTCAATTTGGTTCTGCATCAGCTGTTGAAGCTTCAGATGTTGTAATTATGAATGATGATATTAACAAAGTTGCAATAGCTATAGAATTATCTAAAAAGACTTTAAGTTTAGCTTTATCTAATATGGTTTTAGTTTTAGCTGTAAAACTATTAATACTAGTATTAGGTGCTTTTGGTTTAGCTAATATTTGGCTTGCTATATTAGGTGATGTAGGTTTATGTGTAATTGCTGTATTAAATGCAATGCGAGCTTTAACCTGGGCTAAAAAATACATTTAAAAAAGGAAATAGTGTAAGTATTAAAAAGGGTTTTGTTTATACAAAGCTCTTTTTTTTAAGTAAAAAAAGGAGATATCCTTTTTAGATATCTCCAAAATAAAATTAGGTAAAAGTTTAATTATTAGCCAATTAAAGATAGAGCCATTTGAGGTCTCATATTTGATTGCATTAACATTGATGAAGCTGCTTGTTGAATGATATTTTGTTGAGTTAAGTTTGCACTCTCTTCAGCAAAGTCAGCATCACGTATACGTGCACGAGCATCAGCTGTATTCATTGCTACATTTGATTGATTGCGAATTGATGACTCAAGACGATTTTGCATAGCACCTAAGTTACCACGTTGCTTGTCTACAATAGCAATAAGACTATCAACAGCATTAATTGCAGCTTGTGCTTTTGATGCCATTGATAGAGCAAATAAACTTCCTTGACCCTTACCAGCTGCTGCTGTACCATCTTTTTTCTTAATTACATCTTGAGCAAGATTTGCTTGTGAAATTAAGCTTGATAATGTATAGCCTTTTGAGAATACTGATAACTTAATAGTATCACCAGTATTTGCACCTACTTGGAATGTTACTGATTTAGTATCATAAATAGTTACACCAGCCTCAATTGAAGCTAAAATCTTTTGACCACCAAAGGTTGTTTGATTTGCTATACGTGTGATTTC
>JARHZF010000145.1 GCA_029258325.1 Anaerobiospirillum sp.
ATTAATGCATTAGAGAATGAAGCAAATCAAGCACATCAAGATAATGCAAGTGCAGAAGAACATGATGTATTTGAGAATGCTCCAAGTGTAAGCTTAGATGAAATCAATGCTTTAGAGCAAGAAGCAAATCAAGCACATCAAGATACTACAAGTGCAGAAGAGCATGATGTATTTGAGAATGCTCCAAGTGTAAGCTTAGATGATATTCCTGAAGATCAATTAGAGTCTACATTAAATAATATTGATACTTCAGATTTAGATCTTGATGATAAAGCTCCTACAGTAAGCTTAGATGAAATCTTAAATTTAGAACAGGAAGCTAATAATGAGAATACATCTTTTGATGCTTCTTTAAATGACGCTAATACAGCATCAGATCATCTTGATAATGCTAGTCTTTATGATGAGAGCATTGGTCTTGAAGATCATGATGATAGCTTTGATTATGATGAAGATAAAGATCTTTATGATATTGATAATAAAGACTCAAAAGCAGATGAAGATTTAGGTTTATTTGCAAGTAAGATGAGTAGTAAGGAAGCTACTGATGAGATGCAAAGACTTGAAGATGAACATGTATCTGAAGATGCTAATGTAGAAGATCTTCATATATCAGAAGATGAAGCTGCCTTACAAAATGCTTTAACAAAAGCAAGATCTGATATAGATAATAATGTTGATTTAGATAATACTTCTGATGCTCAACAAAGCTTAGATAATGATACTCATATATCTGATGATGCTCTTAATTTACAAAATAATTTTGCAAATAATGATACAGCAAGTCATGATTTATCAGATGAAGCTTTAAATATTTCAAAAGCATTTGAAAATAAAGACATAGCAACAACAGATAATGCTTTAGATAGCACAGATGCTCATAGTGAAAATACTAATGAAGTATCTAATACTGAAGTTGATACAGCATCTGTAGATAGTGAAGATACATCTTCTACAAATGAAGACATATCTAATACTGAAAATACAAGTGAAACAGCAACATCTGATGGTTCATCTCAAGATTTTTCATCAGTATTTAATGATGTAAATGGTGAAGAGGTACAAGACGATCTTGACTCTGAAAAATGGACAGCATTAGATGGTGATGACACAACAGATCAAAGTGCAGATGATTTAAATGCAGAGTTTGAAGCTAATAATAAGGTTCTAAAAGAAGAGGAGCCTGAGTTAGATGCTAGTGCTTTAACAAATATGATAACAGGTCAAATTCCTGATACTAAGATAGATCCAAGTGACATTGGCATAGGTGATATTTCAGATGAAGATTTAACTTCTATGCTAAGTGATACAAGTAAAGAAGAAAAGAATAATGAAGATTTAGAAGAAAATAAAGATACATCTAATAGTGGTGAAATGGATAGTAAGTTATATCAATCTCTATCAGATGAACTAAATCTTGCTCAATTATTCTTTGAAACAGGTGATAATGAAGAAGCTCATGCTATTATTCAGAAGATAATGAAAAGTGGCAATCATGAGCTTATAATAAAAGCTCAGGAATTAGTTTCTCAATATGGTTACTAGCTTAATGTGTATGGGAGTGGATAGCTCCCATATTTTTTTATATGAAGACAATATAAAATGTCAAAGTGAAAGTTTTAAGGCATTAAAAGCTTTAAGAGAAGATGCTCTTAAAAGAGGTTTTTCTTTAGATATAGCATCATCTTATAGAGACTTTTTTGCTCAAGACTTTATTTTTTCAGAAAAGTTTTTACAAAAAAGAGCTGTTTTAGATAAGGATGAAAAAGAGATAGATATCTCTACTTTTAGTACTTATGACAAGGTAAAAGCTATTTGTTTATTTTCAGCAATACCTGCTTTTTCTCGCCATCATTTTGGTAGTGATTTTGATGTATATTCAAAAACTATGTTACCAAAAGGGCAAAGATTAATGCTTACAGCTTATGAGTATGCTAAAGGTGCTTATTTTGAAGATTTAAATGCCTATCTTGAAGATAATTTAGCTAAATTTGATTTTTATAGACCTTTTGATGGTAGAACTAATATAGGTTTTGAACCATGGCATATTTCATACAAACCTCTTGCCTATAAGATGCAACAGCATTTTGATTTAGATTTTGCTCTTTTATTTTTACAAAAGCTAGAAAGACCTTGGTCTCTTGCAGCTATTGCTTATATAAAAGAAAATTATAAAGATTATTTAACTTTATAAAACTAAGTTAAAACTAATAAATATGTTTTATAATTTAAAACATATTTAGATATTTATTTGAGGGATTTATATTATGGTAAGAACCACTTTAGCTATTATTTTAGCATCAACACTATCATTATCTGCTTATGCAGCTGATGTAATAGAAGCAACACCTATACAAAATACAGCACAACAAAGTGTTGATACTTTAGATCAAAATTTCTATTGTGATGGTCGTGGACATTATAGACATCATGACTATAGAGGTCATAACAACTATTGCGAGGGCTATAAACAACATGGTTATCATGGTCACAATACACGCTCTCTTGAGAGAATGCTTGTAAATAATCCTCAATATAAAGAGCAAGTTTTAAAGATTGAGTCTTTAAGAAATTCATTATATGGCGAGAGAAATGTACTAAAAGCTTTAATGCAAGCTTCTGAACCATCAGCTAAAGAAATTAGAGCACAATCTCAAGTTGTATCTCAATTAAAAGCTAAACTTCAAACTGAAATTTCAGATCTTCATGTAAAGCTAAAAGCAGATAAAGAATTTGCAAAATACTTTAATTAATAACTATTGTTCATAAAAAAGTCCATCTAGAAAGCTAAGTCTTTTAAAGCTTTAGCTTTTTTTATTGTAAAAATTAAAAAAAACTATATCTATTATTAATTATAATAAATAACTAGTTCTTTTTTAGTTTATTTTTTTAATAAAAATTAACAAATTACTTAAATTAATAGATTTAACCTAAGTATATTCTAATAATACAGATCTACAATATTAAACACATTAATTTAGATATTTATTTGAGGGATTTATATTATGTTAAAAACCACTCTAGCTATTATTTTAGCTACAACATTACCAACTCTTGCTTTTGCATCAACCCATCATGCTCATCAAGTAGCTTATTCTATAGATGATAGCTATTATGGAGAGCATTACAATCATAACTCTCATAGAGGTCACAATGATAGTTATGATAATTGCTGTGATCAAGGTTATAACCATCATAGAAGACATCATTAATAAAACATTATAATTTCTAGTATAAAGCTAAGGCTTTTAAAGTCTTAGCTTTTTTTATAAAAATACATCTTTAACTTATTAATATATTTACTTTTTTTTTAGATTATTTTATCTCACATTTAAAAATAAGATATACATAACATTTTTAAAATAAAAGAAACAAAAAACATTTATATCTAGCTTTCTAACGGTTATTTTATTTTTTATTTTGTTTTAAACTATAGACTAATTACATTAATTTTATTAAACATATAAGTTTTAAAGAGGTTTTAAATGTTTTCATTAAAAACTATAGCTTTATCTTCCTTACTTGCAATATCAGTAAATGCTTTTGCATCAGATGCAAATACATCTCCTGTTGATAATGTTGTCCTAGATTCTTTAATGGCATGCAAAATAAATTATATGCAAAATGCTATAGATAGTGATAAGTACTTTGATTGTTTAAGTAAATCATTATCTACACTTGCAGATTATAAAGATCAGGTAAAAACTATAAGAGATTTACAAGATGTTTTATATGCAGAAAATAATGTTTTAGTTGCATATGAACAAGCAAAAGAACCAAATGTACGCAATATTCGTACACAATCTTTAGTAGTAGTTCAATTAAAAAGAAAGATTGAGAATCTAAAGATAGATTTACTTTTAAAAATGAGTGATGATGAGGCTTTAAAATCTTTCTTTAATCAAGAACTTGCAAATACAGAGGATAAACCTTTAGTAGTTGAAAAAGAGCAAGTAAAAGCTAAAAGATTAATTAAAGCTCAAAAAATAGAAGACAAAGTTGTAACACAAGAAGCTTCAAAGACACCTATTGAAGAGATTAAAAATCAAGCATCTCCTATAGTTATTGAAAGCATTGAAGATACAACTAAGTAAATAGAAGTTAAATTAATTACTTCTTTTTTAGTTTATGTGAGATGTACGTTGTTTTTACATAATAAATAACTATGTTTTTAATTAACAACGCAATAATCACAATAACTTCTTTTTTATAAAAATATTTTTAGGATAAAAAGCATGAAATTTTTTAAATTAACATTATTATCTACATTTTTTGTAAGCTCTCTTTTTACAGCAAATGCTTTTGCTTTAGATGTAAAAGATAGTACAGAAGCTTTAATTGAAAAATGTAATATCATCTATCAAAATAACAATATAGCTAAATTCCATAAAGGTCCTGAGCATAAAGCTTGTTTAGCTAAAGCTATGCTTACAGATAACAACTATAAAGATTTAGTAAGCTCTATCTTAACTCTTGAAGATTCTTTATTTGCAGAGAAAAATATATTATTAGCTCTTCAATTTGCAGCAGAACCTCAAGCTAAATTAATTCGTTCTCAATCAAATGTAGTACGTTCTTTAGAAAAAGAATTACAAACAAAGATTGAAGCATTTCATACCCAAATACTAAATGATGAGAAATATACAGATATTATTAATAAATTGAAGTAAATAAATATAGACCTTATATTTTTTTGCTTATATGTTAGGGAGGGCTTAATATTATGTATATTAAAAGCTTAGTTGTATTTTTATCTATATTTTTAACAAATATATGTTTTGCTAAAACAAATACACCAAGCTATATAACAGATATAAGTAAATGTAATTTAGTCACATTAAATATGCATAGTCATTATGAAGATATCTTTCATACTTGCGTATTTAATGCTGTCTATAAAAACAAGAAGTATCAAAAAGATTTAGATAGTATAAAAGATGCAGAGGAAGTATTATTTATAGAACAAAATGTTTTAGATGCCTTTAAAAAAGCATCAGTACTATCAGCAACTTCTATACGTGAACAATCTAAAATAGTTTTAGCACTAGAAAAAGAATTAAACCAAATAAAATTAGATTTTTATTTAAAGTTTTTTCAAGATAAGGAGTATAAAGACTTCTTAGCTAAAACAAAAGACGTTATGAATTAAACAATATGATTTAAATAATCATATATGTAATAAAAAAAATTTGTAATGCTAATATTATAAGCAAAATTTATAAGGTTTGAAGATAAGGAAAAGACAATGAGTCAAGATATACATAATGTCGTAATTATAGGTTCAGGTCCTGCTGGTTATACAGCTGCCGTTTATACAGCTCGTGCTAATTTAAATCCTGTTTTAATTACAGGTCCAGAAATTGGTGGTCAACTTACAACAACACCTGAAATTGGTAATTGGCCTGGTGCTTTTGATAATCCAAGTGGCTTTGACTTAATGGAAAATCTAAAAAAGCATGCTGAGGCATTAAATACTAAATTAATTCATGATAAGGTTGTAGCTGTATCTTTAAATCAAGATATAAAAGAAGTTACTTTAGCAAATGGTGATGTTTTAAAAACTAAAACTGTAATTATTGCTACAGGTGCTCAAGCTAAATATTTAGGTCTAGAGTCTGAAAATGCTTATAAAGGTCGTGGTGTTTCATCTTGTGCAACATGTGATGGTTTCTTCTTTAGAAAGAAAGATGTTGCTGTAATTGGTGGTGGCTCTGCAGCCTTTGTTGAAGCTATTTTCCTTGCTTCAATTTGTAATAAGGTTTATTTAGTACATAGACGCGAGGGCTTTAGAGCAGAACAAGTTTTAATTGATAAGATTAATGCCTTAGTAGAAGAGGGCAAGGTAGAGCTTGTATTAAATGCTCAAGTTGATGAGATTAAAGGCGATGGCAATGTAGTTAAATCATTATCTGTAAATATTAAAGATAGTGGTATACGTGAAATTGAGTTACAAGGTGTATTTGTAGCAATTGGTCACGCTCCTGCAACCTCTTTATTTAAAGATCAAATTAAATTAGATAGCGATGGCTATATTGAAGTAAATAATAAGAGAGCAACACAAACCTCACAAGAGGGTGTATTTGCTGCAGGTGACTGTGCTGATAAGGTTTATAGACAAGCTATTACATCAGCAGGTTCTGGCTGTCAGGCAGCTTTAGATGTTGAACATTATTTAATGTAGAAATCTAAAAAGATAAAAAAAACCTCTTTTATAAGAGGTTTTTTTATAATCACACAGTATAAATAAACAATTATTTAAACAATCTTTCTATTAAATTTAGATAAATGTCATGCATTGTATCTAAGTCTTTTACTAAAATTCTTTCATTAACTTTATGTATGCTTTCATTTAAAGTACCAAATTCTATAACATCAACATTTAATGGTGCTATAAATCTACCATCTGATGTACCACCTGATGTTGAAAGATTTGCTTTTATTTTTGTTACATCATAAATAGCATCTTCCATCTCTTTAACTAAGATACTATCTTTACTTGAGCTAAAAGGTAGACCATTTAACTTATACTCAATATCGCACTTTAAATTTAAAGCTTGTACTTTATCTTCAATAAACTTTGCAATACTTTCTTTAGTTTGCATATTATTAAATCTAAAGTTACACATAAAGTAGCAAGAACCAGGAGCTACATTTTCAGCTCCTACACCTGCTTTTATATTGGTCACTTGAAATGAACTTTGTGGAAAAATATCATTACCATTATCAAGAGGTGTTTTATAAAGACTATCAATTAAAGATGATGCTTTATGAATAGCATTATCTATTTTATGAGGATAGGCTACATGTCCTTGTGTACCATGCACAGTAATGTGTGCAGTAAGTGAACCACGTCTACCAATTTTTATAGTATCACCACAAATATGCTCTGATGATGGTTCTCCTACTACACAATAATCAGGTATATCTAATCTATCTTTTAAAATTGAAGCAACATAAGATACGCCACCTACACCATCACCTTCTTCATTTGAGGTAATTAAGATAGAGAGTTTACCTTTATGATCTTTATTCTTTATAACAAAATCATAAAGTGCTGATGTCATTGCTGCATCAGCACCTTTCATATCAGCACTGCCTCTTGCATAAAGATATAACTCATTATCAAGTTCTACTTCTTGACATGCATAAGGTGGGTAGTCCCATTTATTTAAATCACCTTCAGGTACTACATCTGTATGTCCTAAAAATAAAAGATGAGGTTTGCCACTTCCATGGGATGCAAGAAGGTTTTTAGTACCATCTTTTTCTATAAACTCAATAGAAAAGCAAGCCTTTTTTAGAAGTTTAGCTAAAATATCCTGACAACCATTATCATTTGGAGTTATGGATTTTATTTTAAGTATTTCTTTTGCAAGATTTAGTGTATTTGACATTTAATTAATCATCTTCTGTTGGATATTGTAAGAAGAGTTTACGCTCAAGACGTAAGTAATTATACATATTTGGATCTGAATCTTTTTTAGTAAATGGATCAATGCGACCATATCTAATATCTAAAAATAGATCTAAATCATCTTGTGTTAATTTATCATTAGCACTTATGTATTGACGTATAAAGTCACCTGCTAGTAATACATCCCATGGATATACAGTAGAAATGGAACGTAAAATTAACATAGATAGGGTATTTACAGTTATATAACAATCTTCACCTAGTTTTTCTAAGAATTTATCATAGTTTTTATAACTATCTGCTAAATCATAAAAATTCTTAGATGAGCTAATAGCACCATCTGTATATTCAATAGATGCTGTATTATCATCATGAACTTTTAAAAAAGATGGTTTTAGTTCAGCTTCAGTTGCACCCTCTAAAATTAATGATTTAATTTCATCATCACAATAGATAATTGGTTTTTCTGAAAATAGTGCTAAGGTTTCACATACATCAAAAGAGTTATATTTTAAAAACTCTTTTTTGTCAGCAATTTTAATAACTAAAGTAGCATTTACTTTATTTTCAGCAGGTCTTATAACCTTTTTTGCATCTGGAGGGCATTCAGGTTGAAGACGTTCAATTTTTGACATATTTATATCTCCTAAAATTATTCGTAAATTTTAACAGAATTAATGTAAAAGGTTTTATTTTATTTATTTTTTTATGATTTTTCTTTAAGTTATTTTTAGATAGAGTTATTTTTGTTTTAAAAATAAAAAAAAGATGAAATTTTTTATGAGTTTTATCATGGTGCATAGTATGTATTTTGTTAAGGTACTTAAAAAAGTTTTTCTAAAAATGAGCTTTAAATTAGAGTGTTACTCTATTTGTATAAGCTTTTAAATTTTCCATTTCTTTATATAAATATGAAAAAAATTTTTAAATTAATTTTTTACGAAAAAATCAAAGATATCTTATTTTAACTCTTAAAAAAAATGTGATTTTATTGTATGATAAATAAGGTTTTATATTTTTGTAAAATATAAATACCTAGTACAAAGTAGTTAATGCTACTTTTTTTCTTAAGCTTTTAGTTAAAAAAAAGAGGGAGTTTCTTATGGAAACCCAAAACACAGAAATTAAACAAAATCCAAAAGAGCAAAATAAAGAGCACAAAGGCAAATTTAGAAAATTTCAAAAGCCAAAGATGCAACCTACTGAAGGTTCACGCTTAGAGCATGTAAATGAAGCCTTACAAAAGTTATATAAAGAATTCCCAAACACCTTTATAGAAGATGGCGATTGCAAACCTCTTAAGGTTGGTATTATTGAAGATTTAAAACAACACTTAGATAAATTAGGTGTTTCAATCTCTAAAGTACGTGCTGCAATTAGAATGTATACAACACGTCTTCGCTATTTATATAGCGTAAAAGAGGGTGCATACCGTATTGACCTTGAGGGTAATAATGTAGAGCAAGTAACAGCAGAACATGCAGCTTATGCAAAAACTTGCTTTGATGAAATAAATAATAAAAGACCTGCTAAGAAATTTGTAAAACCTAATGGTAAAGGTGGCAAATTTAATAATGGTAAACGTCCATTTAATAAGCAAGGTGGTACATTTAATAAGAAACCTAACTTTAAGAAACGTGCACCAACTGTAAAGGCAAAAGCAAGTGACTTAACTATTGGTCGTGAAGTATTTGTATCTACTAATGGTAAATTAGTAAAAGGTGTAGTACAAGAAGAACCAAAACAAAATGCAGTTAAGGTAAATCTTGAAAATGGTTCATCAATTTCTCTATTAATAGATAGAGTAATGATTCCTCTACAAAGACATTAATTTTTAAAATTAAATAATTATAAAAAAGAGCATCTCTCTTTAGCTAGGAGTAGATGCCTTTTTTAAATTTAGACTTTATCTTTTATATTAATTTATAAAAATAAAAGACATGAGGGTTATTGTGAAATTATCCAAAATAGCTATAGGTTTATCTATATTTTTCACTATCTTTAGTGCTAATGCTAAAATCAAGGTTCCAAATGCCTCTGATTTACCAGTTTTAAAAGAAGAAAGCCAACATAAGACAGCATGTTCACGTACAGCAAGTTATTTTTTAAGAGCACATTATAAAACTGTAAATTTAGATAAAGATTTTTCTAATAATGTAGTAAAACAATATCTATCCTACCTTGATTATAATAAAAGCATTTTTACTAAAGCTGAAGTTGATGATATTTATAAAAACGATAGCAAAATTTTAAATGCTATAAAAGAGTGTAAACTTGATTATCCATTTGAGCTTTATAATCTAACCATTCAAAAAAGATTTGAAAAATATAATTATTTTTTAAAACAAATTGAAAGTGGTATAGATGTTAATACAAATGACACTATTGCTTTTGATAGAACAAAAGAAGATTTCTTTCAAACTAAAGAAGAAATAAAAAAAGAGTGGGATGTTGAACTTAAAAATGAGTATATAAACCTCATTTTAAATGGTAAAAATGAAAAGGAAGCAAAAGAGCGTTTAACTAAACGTTATGAGGCATTTTTATCACGTTTATCTCAAACAGAAGCAGAAGATGCTTTTTCAACTTTTGAAAATGCTTTTGCCTCTGCAATAGATCCACATACAAGTTATTTAAGTCCTGTTGCATCTGATAATTTTAACGATGATATAAATCTATCTTTAGAGGGTATTGGTGCTGTTTTAATGGCAGATGATGAATATACTGTTATTAATTCTTTAGTTCCAGGTTCACCTGCTGAACTTTCAAAGAAAGTAAAAGAAAAAGATAGAATTATTGGTGTTAAACAAGCTGATGGTACTTATGATGACATCATAGGTTGGAGACTATCTGATGTTGTTAAAAAGATAAAAGGACCTAAGGGTACATCTGTAACTTTAGATATTGAAAGAGTTGATGGTGCTAATACTAAAAACTTTACAGTAACTTTAGTTCGTGACAAGATACGTCTACAAGAGCGAGAGGCTAAAGGTGAAGTTAAAGAGATTAATGGTAATAAGATTGGTGTTATTACAATTAAATCTTTCTATACAGACTTACACAAAGATATAGATAAAGAATTAACTAAACTTAAAAAGAAAAATATTAAAGCTTTAGTTATTGATTTACGCTCAAATGGTGGTGGTCTTTTACCTGAAGCTACAGCATCATCTGGTTTATTTATAGGTAAAGGTCCTATTGTTTTAGTACGTGATACTTTAAATGTATTACCTCAAATTGATACTAATAAAAATACCTCATATGATGGACCTTTAGTTGTACTTATAAATAGATTAAGTGCTTCATCATCAGAGATTATGGCTGCAGCTTTACGTGACTATGGTCGTGCTTTAATTGTTGGTGATACATCTTTTGGTAAGGGTACTGTACAACAAAATAGACCACTTGCTCGTGTCTATGACTTTGATGAAGATAATCTTGGCTCTATACACTATACTATAGCTAAGTTCTATCGTATTAATGGTGGTTCAACTCAATTAAAAGGTGTTGTTCCTGATATTACTCTACCAAGTTTAGTTGATACTACTCAAATTGGTGAGAGAGTTGAAGAAAATGCCCTCCCTTGGGATAAGATTGAACCTGCTAAATATAAGACTTATCTAAATATTGATGCTTATATTCCAAGACTTAAGCTAAAGCATGAGGATAGAATTAAAGATAATATTATCTTTAAGATTATGGAAGAAGAGCTTTTAAGATACAAAGAACTTCGTGATAAGAAAGTTTTAAGTGTTAATTTAGAAGAACGCCGTAAACTTAAAGAAGAAGATGATAAGATTCGTCTTGAAAACGCTAATATAAGACTTAAAGATATGAATTTACCTTTAATTAAGAATATTAAAGATCTAAAGGATGACTTTGAGTTTAAAGATGTACTCTTACTTGAGGCTGCAGCTATTGCAAATGACTTTGCTGATTTGCAAAAGGAAAATATTTATACTGATGAAAATAAATCAATTTTTTATCAATATAAAGATGTAAATAGTAGTCAAGATATAGAAAAAAATGATAAAGTAAAGAGTACAGAAAATGTAACAGAAAGTAAGTAATTTAAAGTATGCAATCTAATTTTTAGGTTGCATATTTTTTATATAAAGCTTGAGTTTAAATCTTACTTACTATTTATAGATTATCTTTTTTTGGAGTTTTTATGGATTTTTATAATAAAGCAAAAGAGCTTTTAGCTTTAAATTCTGAAGATATTGAGCTTGATGATATTGCAAGTGCTGATGATATAAAAGCTGCAGAAAGTGAACTTGAAGTTGTTTTACCTGTAAGTTTTAAGACCTTTTTACAGGAAATTGGTGGTGGTGATATAGGTGGTGAGATTATATTTTCACTTACAAAAGAATATAAAGATGACAACTTTGTTATACAGACAAAAAAATATAGAGATATGGGGCTTAATCATGACTATGTAGTTATAGCTCGTTTAGATACTTTATTTTATTGTCTTGATGTTACTAATTTAGATAAAGATATAAATAAAGAGGGTGATGTTATCTTAGTTGATGAAGAATTTAACAAGATGGAAACTATAGCCTCATCTTTTGGTGAATTTTTATATATGTTCTTAAGTCAAGAAGCTTTGGACGAGGATGAATATATTTAAACAAAGCTAATTTATGTGATATTTACTTTGTCTCTACATAAGATAGAGTAGTATTATTTTTATATTACAAAGCAAAACTTATATAAGTTATAAAACTAAAATTTAATAAAACTAGTAATTGTGAGTTTTGTGTTGTTACTTAAAACAACATAGTGCCTATCTTGTTTAGAAACAATATAAATCTCACATTAATTAAAAAAAATCTAATCTTATACAAAATAAAAAAGCATTATTTTTTATCTAAAATAATATACTATGAAATTTTTTTTCATAAATTTTTTTTAAATAAGAACTTAAAATAACTATTAAGACTTAATGTTAAATTTTTATTTAAAACTTAGATAAAGCAAAAATATTTGCGTAATTAAAAAGGCTAAAAGCTAGTATGTTACTTACACTTACTATAATAGCTTACTATAAAGTATAGTGTAAAAAGTAAAAGCTATATATATTTTTCTTTTTGTAAAAAATAAATAAAACCTTATTTAAAATTATAGTTAGAATATTTTTTATTTGATTTTATATTAATTTTTTAGAAAAAAGTTTTTATTATTTTATTGATTTATAAGGATAAAATAAGTAAGATTAGCTAAAAGAAAAAAATTTTTACTTTTATCTTTTTGCAAATAGGCTATATGTGTTTATTATATAGCTATATAAATTTATTTTAGAGATATATAAATTGGAAACTTTTATCTCTTTAAAATAAGAAAGTAATTTTGAGTTAAAAAAAGAAAGTTTTATGTTTATGGACAATAGATCGATATCTGCTTCTATTGTGAACAAAAAAGAGGACATTGATTTTAATTTATGTAAAAAAGAGAGAATTATATTCCAAGACTTTGAAGGATCTTGCAATTATGTATTACAAGATAAGAAAAGTCGTTTACATAAGAAATTATCTATAGTAGGCAAAACCTTTTTGCTTGTTACTTTTTTGTCACATATGCAAGTTAATGCAGCACAGCTAAAGATTGATGATTTTTGGATTAGAGATTATTTAGATCTAGCTCAAAATAAAGGTCAATTTCAAGCAGGTGCAGTAGGTGTTCAAATCAAAAGAAAAGATGGAAGCATTTTTCAGTTTCCAGACCTTCCTATACCTGATTTTTCTGTAGTATCACGCAAAGGTCCAACTACATCTATAGGTGGAGCTTATGCTGTTAGTGCTACGCACAATATTCCAATTTATCCTCAATTTGTTATTCAACATCACGCCATTTATGAGCAAGAATGGGGTCAAACTAAATATAAATTAGTTGATGTTAGAAATGCAGGAGCTGCCTCACAAGACTTTGCAGCCCATCGCTTAAATAAATTTGTAGTAGAAACAACAGGTGTAACTGATACTGTTGACTTTAATTTAAGCAAGGAAGAGGCTTTAAAGCGTTATGGTGTTGATTATAATGGTAAAAGACAAATTATGGGCTTTAGAGTAGGCTCTGGTAGTGCTTTTATTGTTGATAAAAATGGTAAATATAATACAGGTACTAACTATATACCTGAAATGCTAAGTGGTACATTATTTTCCTATGAATGGAAAGGCATTTATGGACGAGCAGATGCCACACCATTTTTTAATCAAACAACACCAGGTGATAGTGGATCTGGCTTTTTCCTTTATGATAATGAAAAGAAAAAGTGGGTTTTATTAGGTACTTTATTTGGTATTACTAGTAGAAATGATTTACAGCTTAATAAAGTACATGATGGTACTATAAACGCATTAAAAACTGCTTATACTCAAAATGTAGCACTAGATGGACATAATGCTGTTATTAATAGTGCAAATAAGAAAATAAATATAAATGGTACAGAGACTGATATACAAACTATAAAATCTCAATTGCCAGCTCACACTAATGAAATTAATAATAAAGATTTAGTTTTTAGTGGTGGTGGTACTTTAACTTTAGATGGTAATTTAGATTTAAGAACAGGTGGTCTTATCTTTGACTCTAATAAACACTACACTATAAATGGTAAAGATGGTAATCAAAATCTTTATTATAAAGGTGCAGGTATTGATATTGGAGTTAATGGTGTAGTTGATCTTAATGTAAAGACAAGTGATACCTTACATAAGATAGGTTATGGTACTTTAAATGTTAATGTAGCTCAAAATAATAATCTAAAGATTGGTAATGGTAGTGTTATTTTAAAAGCAGAAAAAGCTTTTAATAATATTTATATGGTTAATTCTTTAGGTACTGTACGTTTAGATCATGATAATGCTTTAAATA
>JARHZF010000054.1 GCA_029258325.1 Anaerobiospirillum sp.
TAGATTTTTTATAACCAAATTTTGTTTATTTTACATTTACTTTGTAAAAGTTTGTTTTGTTATTTTTGTGAATATGCTCACAAAAGAAAATAAAATTTAAAATATTACGTATTTTTATCATATTTAAGTTTTTATTTGCATTTTATTTTTATAGTTTCATCTTTATACTATCTAACATTCGCTGTTCTCTATATCTTAATGTTTATTTTTAGGAGTTTTTTTTATGAAACTAAAACTAGTTACAACTGCTACACTATTATCAACAGCAATTTTAGCAGGTTGTGCTTCTACAAATGAGGCAACCCCAATGAATACAGATAGCAAGGTTATTATTGCCCACAGAGGTGCTAGTGGCTATTTACCTGAACATACTCTAGAATCTAAAGCTCTTGCTTTTATGATGGGTGTTAAATACGTAGAGCAAGATATTGCAATGACACGTGATAATAGACTTGTTGTAATTCACGATCACTTCTTAGATAGAGTTACAGATGTTGCTAAAAAGTTCCCAAAACGTGCTCGTAAAGATGGCCGTTTCTATGTAGTTGACTTTACTTTAGATGAAATTAGAAAATTAGATTTCACAGAAGGCTTTGAAATTGAAAATGGTAAGATGGTTCAAGGCTATCCTGACAGATTCCCAATGTTCAAATCTAAATTTAAAATCCATACTTTAGAAGAAGAAATTGAATTTGTACAAGGTTTAAATAAGACCTTAGGTCTTGATATTGGTCTTTATGTAGAAACTAAAGCTCCTTGGTTCCATAAGCAAGAAGGTAAAGATATTTCAAAGGCAGCTTTAGAAGTATTAAAGAAATATGGCTACACAACAAAAGATAGCAATGTTATCTTCCAAACCTTTGATTACCCTGATCTAGTTTATGTAAAAACTGAACTAATGCCAAAAATGGGTATGGATCTAAAAACAGTTATGCTTTTAGGCTATAACTCATGGAATGAGACCTTTGAATTTGTTGATGGTCAATGGCAACCTTATGACTTTGAATATCTACTAAATACAGATAATTTTGGTGAAATTTCAAAATATGCAGATGGTCTTGGCCCTAGCTATGAAATGTTATTTGATTTAGAGAAAACTACAAAAGACCATATTGTTGTAAATGATCTTGTAGCAAAAGCTCATGAAAATGGCATGATTGTACATCCTTATACAATTAGAAAGGATAAATTACCAGATTATGTATCAACAGTTGATGAATTATACAAAGCTGTATTAATTGATGCAGATGCAGATGGTGTATTTACAGATTTCCCTGATTTAGGCGTTAAATTCTTAAATAACTATAAGAAATAAGTTCTCCTTTAAGTATTTATGTTTATAAAGAAGGTCTTAGCACCTTCTTTTTTTTCTTATTTACAAATAGGTAGAAGTAAATAAACTTAGATAAAATAAAGCTATTATAAAAGAACAATAGTTAAGCTAAGTCTAGATGATAAATACTACAAATAAGTTACAATAGATGATATGTTATCAATAAGTTATAGAATATATAGTCTTTTTTGTTGATGTTCATTTTATGGATAAAAGCTTATATAGACTTTAGTAAAGTAAATTATTTTTTAATAAAGCAAAATATATATTTTAAAAAATGTATATAAAATCTTTATAGTTCTTTTATTTAATCTCTTACATATTTTGATTTTGCATTGGTCTTTTTCATTTTATTTTTTATAAGACTTACACCATTACGCTTTGTTGCTATATTAGTACGTCTTAAACCAATTTCATAATATTCTTCATTTAGGTCAATACCAATAGCAATTCTATCTAATGAAATGGCTACCTTAGATGTAGTATAAGATCCTGAAAATGGATCTAATACAATATCTCCCTGATTAGATGATGCTTTTATAATTCTTTCAATTAAAGCCTCTGGTTTTTGTGTAGGGTGATTTTCATATTCATCCATTTTAAATCTTACTCTAGTAAAATCCCAAACATTACCTGGAACTTTTTCAGTATTATAAGGTCTAGGTGGATTTTTTCTATAGTCTATTAATTTACGCTTTGCACCTGTTTTTGCTTCAACTAATATATCTTGATGATTAAAAGTATATTTTGCATTTTTTTTCTTATTAATCATTAAAATTGGTTCATATAAAGAGCCATATACTTTTCTAGATTGCATACCAGAACTATCATAAGTCCATACAATTCTACATAAAACATTATAATTTTCAGATGCAAAAATATCTAAATATGGCATATGTTGAGTTGCAGTCATAAAATACATAGTGCCTGTATCTGATAAAACACGCATACACTCATTAATCCATGTTTTACACCAATTTATATAGTCTAAAACATTATCCCATTTGTCACTATTATTACCAAAATCTTTACCAATATTATAAGGAGCATCAGCAAATATTAATTGTACAGATTTATCTTTCATTTTTTTTAGAACAGAAATACTATCTCCTAATATTGCTAAAGAATTATTATTAAATTTATGTTCCTCATCTAATTTTGTTGTAAATAAGTTGTTAAAATCAAAAGTATTTTTTTGATTTATTTCCATATAGATCTCCTTATTGATCTTTATTATGTTTTTTAACATAAACTTTTAATATGTGTATGCATTATAAGCTACATATATTTAAATATAATAAAAAAATTCTAGATGATTTTTAATGTTCTTTAGCTAACTACATATTAAGACATAGCATTTTTAATTAATTTTATCTAAATTACTATCTTAAAAAAGAAGATATAAGCTAATTTTAAAACTTATAGTTTTGCAATATCTAAAATCTATCTAAGCTTTATATAAAGTAATTAGCTTTTTATATTCTATCTTTACTAAGATTTAAAAATAGATAGCCTTTATAAAAATTTTTCTCTATAGATATAGCCTACTTTTAGTATAAAATTAACTTACTTTATCTAGATTTAGGAAAATTATATGAGTAATTTTGATGATTTTATAAAAGCCCATGAAATTAGAATTGATATTAATGA
>JARHZF010000046.1 GCA_029258325.1 Anaerobiospirillum sp.
TTAAAACCCTCATCTTTGAGGGCCCACACAGATTGTCTGTACTGATTTTTAAAGAACTTCTTAAGTGCTTGCCTTAAGTGAGGTCACATTATAGACCTTTTTAAAAAACTGTCAACAACTTTTTTTAATTTTTTTCGTAACAGTTCTTTAATTATCCTATAAAAAGCTGATATTTACAAGGAAATTTTAAGATAAAATTTTTTTTATTTTTTTGATCTTTTTTACAAAATTTATAAAAAATGCTTGCATTAAAATTAAAAAATAACACTCTTTTTTATTAAATTTCATACTTACTAAGACTACTAAAATTATTAGATAAAAAAGCAATCTCATATTTATCTTTATTTTCTAAATTACCTGTATAAAAAGCTAAATGTTCTTTATTATCTTTATTAGTGCTAATACTACTATCAATATTTAAAATATTTTTAACATGATTTGCTACTGCTTTACCTGAATCTATTAAAAATACTTTTTCTTTTAAAATAGATTTAATCTCATCTTGTAAAAAAGGAAAATGTGTACAACCTAAAATAATACAATCCACAGCATTATTTATATCAAAAAATTGCTCTAAAATTTTCTCTATAGAACGCAAATTCACAATACGACCACAAAGCTTATTTTCAGCAATAGCAACTAAATCTGTACTACCTATCTTTATAACTTCACAGCCATTATTAAATTTATCAATTAAATTTTGCGTATACTCTCTTTTACAAGTGCCAGGTGTAGCAAGCAAACCTACAACCTTACTTTTTGATTGTAAACATGCAGGTTTTATAGCAGGCACAACACCTACTATAGGAATATCTATATTATCCCTTAATAAGGGTAATACAATAGTACTAGCTGTATTACATGCTATTACTACTAAATCTATATTAAATTTTACAACAGCATCTTTTACTAAAAAAAGAACTCTTTCTTTTAAAAAACTTTCTTCTTTATTTCCATATGGGAAAAACTCATGATCAAATAAATAAAAAGCTTTTATACTATTATTTACTTGTAAAACATTTTGAAAAATAGAAAGTCCTCCAACTCCAGAATCAAAAAAAAGTACTCTTTTTTCTTGTTGTAACATTTAAATACCTTTAAAATCTCTATTTATTAATTTCATCTATTATATTGCGGACTTTCATAATGCAAACACTTTTAACATCTACAGATCCTAAAAATTATGATTTTTATTTAGAGCAAAAAATTAATAAAGCTTATGAATGCTTACAAAATCATAATATTGAATATCCAAAAGCTAATATTTATAAATCATCAACTCAATTTTATAGAATGAGAGCTGAGTTTGCTATATTTCACGATAATAATGAAATTCAATATGTTATGTTTAAACCAAAAACAAAACCTCGTGAAAAAATCTTCATTGAGGGTGTTTTTGATATAGCATCAAAACATATAAATGACGCTATGCTATTTTTAAAAACACATCTAAAAGATTGTGCTCCTTTAAAAGATAAATTATTTGAAGCTGATTTTATCACTAACTCAAAAGGAGATGTAGTAATAACTCTTACTTATCATAAAAAACTAGATGATGATATTGCTACACATGTATATAAACTTAAGAATTTAGCAAAAGATCTTAATCTGTCTTTAGATTTTGTACTTAGAGCTAAAAAACAAGTTTTAATTTTTGATAAAAACTATGTAATTGAAACATATGATTTAGAGGATGGTAGTGTAAATTTAATCCAAATTGAAGGCTCTTTTACTCAACCAAATGCTAGTGCATGTAAACATATGTTAAATTTTGCAAAATCTTGTGCTAAAAATTGTAAAGATACAGACTTAATTGAACTTTACTGTGGCTCTGGTACTTTTACTGTAGCCCTTGCTCCTTATTTTAGACAAGTTTTTGCAACAGAAGTTACTCGTGTTGCTACTAAAAATGCTATTGATAATATTGCTTTAAATAATATTAATAATGTAAAAATAGCAAGATTATCTGCAAATGAAGCTTCTGAAGCTATATTTGATAAAAGAGAATTTAATAGACTAAAACTTGCAAATATAAATTTAAATGAATATGACTTTAAAACTCTTTTAATAGATCCACCAAGACAAGGTCTTCATGATAAAGAAGCTTTAGAACTAACAGCTAAATTTGATAGAGTTATATATATATCTTGTAATGTTGAAACTTTAGCCTACGATCTTCAATATCTCCAAAAAACACATAAAGTTAAAGCTTTGTCTTTCTTTGATCAATTCCCTTATACAAATCACTTAGAAAGTGGTGTATTACTTGAAAGGAAATAATATAAACATTTAAATTAAAAAAAGGTGTAAATCGTAAAATTTACACCTTTTTTCTAAACAATCAAAAGGAAAAAATATGAAATTATTCTTGCATATAATTTTCTGGCATTGGAATAGTAGCAACACCAGAATCAACAGCTGCTTGTGCTACAGCTTTTGATACTCTTGTAAATAAACGTGGATCCATTGGTTTTGGAATTACATAATCTGGACCAAATTCTAATTTATCAACTTGAGCTGCCTTTACTACCTCAGCTGGAACTGGCTCTTTAGCTAGATCACGAAGTGCTTGCATTGCAGCTTTCTTCATCTCTAAATTAATACATGTAGCTCTTACGTCCAATGTTCCTCTAAATAGGAATGGGAAACATAGTACATTATTAATTTGATTTGGATAATCAGAACGACCTGTACCTGTAATAATATCAGGACGAATTTCTTTTACAACTTTAGGATCTACTTCTGGATCTGGGTTTGAACATGCAAAGATAATTGCTTTATCTGCAAGTGACTTAACATGATCCTCTGTAATTAAACCAGGACCTGATACACCAAGAACAATATCAGCACCATCTAATGCATCTGTTAAAGTTACAGGACCTGCATCATTAATAAAGTTTGGTTTTTCACCATTATTATATTGAGGTCTATCAGATCTAATTACACCATGACGGTCAACCATAAAGAACTTACTCTTATCTGCACCGCATGCTAATAATAGATTTGAACAAGCAACACCTGCTGCACCTGCACCTACACAAACTACACGACAATCTTCAATCTTTTTGCCTTGAATATCTAGTGCATTTAAGATACCTGCAGCACTAACAATAGCTGTACCATGTTGGTCATCATGGAAAATAGGTACATTACAACGTTTTATTAATTCTCTTTCAATATAAAAACACTCTGGTGCTTTAATATCTTCTAAATTAATACCACCAAAAGTATCTGCAATACACTCTACAGTTTTTATAAACTCATCAACATTGTCATGTTTAACTTCAATATCAATTGCATTAATTTTTGCAAAACGATTGAATAATAATGCCTTACCTTCCATTACAGGTTTTGAAGCTAAAGGACCTAAGTTACCTAAACCTAATATAGCTGTACCATTTGAAATAATAGCAACGCTATTACCCTTACCTGTATATCTATAGGCATCTTGTGGATTTTCAGCAATTTCTTTTACAGGCTCTGCTACACCAGGGCTATATGCTAAAGTTAAATCTAATGCTGTTTCAGCTGGTTTTGTTAAAACGATCTTAATCTTACCTGGTACTGGAAACTCATGATATTTTAAAGCTTCATCGTGTAATTGTTTAGAATCCAAGGTAACCCCCTATTTCTCTTAAAACTATGATTTAAACGAATACTTTGTAAAAATTAAAGTATTCTTAAATTTCTCCTTTTACTTTACTGTACTTAAAGAAGTAAAAACATAATCTAAGTCAAACTTTGTAGTAAAATATTTTTTTATTTTTAATTTTAGTGATTTTTTGAAAAAAAATTTTTTTATAAATACTATAAATATCCTATTTTTATAAAAGTCATAAATCTTAGCAATAAAATATATACAAGCAATATAGTCAAAAAAAAGTTCTAAATATAATTTTTAAATACAAAATTCTTATTTTTGTTTGTAAATTAAAAATTATCTAAAAAAAAATAAAATTTGTGCTTTCTTTTAAATTTTAACTTAAGACATTATTGTTTAGGTTAATTTCAAAGATACTCTATAATAAGAGTATAAAATATCTTTTATAAATATTTACAGATGATCTGTTTTTAAGATTACATCTATTAATTAGATTAAGGTTTCTTATTTATGAAAAAGAGTATTATCAAAATTATTGCTTTTATAGCAATACTTTTTGCTATCTTATCTTTATTAATTTTTGCTTTTAAAGATAGTAGCGATCTAAATAAAGTACATGGTAATGTAGATATAAGACAAAGTGCTTTATCCTTTGAAAGACAAGGTCTTATTCTTGACCTACTTGTAGATGAAGGTAGTAAAGTTAAAAAAGGAGATATTCTTGCTCAATTAGATACAAGAGATCTTAATTATCAAATTCAAATAAAAACTAATGTATGTAATGCCTTTGAAGCTAAATATAACGAAGCTTTAAATGGCTATAGAAAAGAAGAAATTGAACAGGCAAAAGAAAAGGTAACTAGCCTTCAAAATCAATTTTTACTCTCTAAAAACACTTATGATAGATTAGAAACTCTATTTAAGAAAAAAGCAGTAAGCGAACAAGAGAGAGATGAAGGCCTTTACAATATGAGAAATCTAAAAGCTCAACTTGAAAGTGCTACAAGTGCTTACAATATGATGAAAGAAGGTTATAGAAAAGAAGAAATTGAATATCTAAAATCTCAATTTGATGGCTGTAATAATGAACTTTCATATCTTCTTTATCAAAAGGATGAACAAAGTGTTATAAAAGCACCTTTTTCTGGATTTATTCGCAATAGATTAAAAGAAGTAGGTTCATTTGCATCTCCAAATAGCCCTGTTTTCTATCTATCTTATACAGATATAAAACGTGTCCGTGCCTATGTTACAGAAGAACAACTTGTAAATATAAAATTAAATCAAAAAGTAACAGTAGTAAATTATGCTAAAAATAAATTAAAAGGCACAATTAACTACATATCTGATAAGGCTATGTTTACACCTAAAACTGTACAAACAGAAGATTTAAGGGGTGCTCTTGTTTATGAAATAAGAGTAGATGTTGAAGATAAAGATGAATATCTTCGCCAAGGTCAAGCAGTCACTATTTTATTAAAAGATGATACCTCTAATTAGTATTAAAAATTTAAACTTTAAATATAAAGCCCAAAAAGAACTTCTTTTTAAAGACTTTAATTTACAAGTTAATACAAACAATAGAAAAATTAGCATTGTAGGACAAGACGGTGCTGGTAAATCATCTCTTTTAAAAATATTAATAGGTCTTAATAAAGTCAAACAAGGTGATGTTAGTCTTTATGGTCAAAAACCTAATAATAGTGATGATAACTTCCTCTCCTATTGCTCCTATATGTCTCAAGAACTAGGTCTTTATCAAGAACTTAGCGTCTTAGATAATATACTTCTTTATGCAGGTTTAAGAGGTGTTGATACACATAAAAATAAAGAAGATCTCCTAAATTTATTAAAAAAAGTAGATCTCTTTAGATTTAAAGACTATACATCAGCTTCTTTATCTGGTGGTATGAAACAAAAATTAGCACTTACTTGTGCTATATCCTCAAAACCTAAGATCTTAATGTTAGATGAACCTACTGTAGGTGTAGATCCACTATCTCGTCTTGAACTTTGGAAAATTATTGATGATTATTTAGAGGAAACTAATAGCTATTGCATATTTTCAACAGCTTACTTAGAAGAGGCTCAAAAAGCAGATACTACAATCTTACTTGAAAATGGTAGACTTCTTGAAAGCGAAAATCCAAATACCCTTATAAATAATATTCAAAATAAAACTTTTACTATTGTTGATAATGTAAATCAATATCAAACAGTAACTCGCGAACTTATGCATCACATCTACCCTAAAGATAAAAACTCTTTATTTATAGATGTCTGCCCTCGTATGGGTAATATAGATTTACTTGCTAAAGATGAATGTAATATAGATGAAATTACAAACTATCTACATACACTTTATGAAAAACTATCTTTTTTAAAAGATTTTAAAGTAATAAAAAGATCTCCTATCTTAGAAGATTGCTACCTTTTAAAAACCTTTTCAAAAGATGAAGTAAAACAAAGTATCTCTGTTGATGCAAATAAAAACTTTGATAAAAATAAAACTATTATTGAAGTTAAAAAAATTAAAAAAGTTTTTGGGGATTTTGTAGCTGTACATAGTTCAACCTTTAATGTTAAAAAAGGAGAAATCTTTGGTTTATTAGGACCAAATGGTGCAGGTAAAACTACAACATTTAGAATGATTTGTGCTCTCTTAAATCCAAGTTTTGGTGAGGTTTTAGTTAATGGATATAATCTTGCTAAAGCTAAATCTGAAGTTAGATCTGAAATAGGCTATGTATCTCAAAAATTTTCTCTTTATGGCAAACTCACTTGTAAACAAAATTTAGAATATTTTGGTCAAAGCTATGGTTTACATAAAGAAGAATTAGAAAATAGAATAAATACATTAGCTTTAGAATTTGCATTAAAGCCATATCTAAATGTTTTTGCAAACGAAATTCCTTTTGGTATTCAAAGACAATTATCTATGGCATGTGCACTTTTACATAAACCTAAGATTTTATTCTTAGATGAAGCAACTTCAGGTGCAGATCCTAAAGCTCGTCGTAACTTTTGGCAAATCATTTCAAAATTGTCTGAAAGTGGTACATCTATTATTGTAACAACACATTTTATGGAAGAAGCTGAATATTGTGATCGTTTCTTAATTCAAGATAGAGGTAAAATTTTAGTTTTAGGAAAACCTGATGATATTTGTATAAAGGATAATAAAAGAGTGTCTGTAGAACAAACTTTTATTGATTTAGTTGTAAAGGAGAGAGCTCAAAATGAACATTAATCATATAAAGCTTCTCTTAATAAAAGAGTATAAACAAATATTAAAAGATAAATCTATCTTAGTTATAGCTTTTGTCCTTCCTTTTATCTTAATCTTTATTTATGGTTATGGCATGAATATGGATATAAAACCTATAAAAGTAGGCTTAAGCTGTGATCTTGTTGATAATAATTGTAATGAGATTTTTAACTCATTAAATGGTTCATCTTATATAAAAGCTTTTCAATTTTACTCTTTTATTGATAATGATGAAGCTTTAAAAAAACATGATATTGATGCTTCTATACACATACCATCTGATTTTTCTAAAAGTATTTATGACTCTAATTCATCTATTCTTATAAATATAAATGGTGTGTCATCACAAGAAGCTCAAACTATACTTGCTTATATTCAAGGATCTTTATCTTCTCTTTTTGACAATGTAAATGCTCTAAAAGTTACTACAAAACTTAGATTTAATGCTCAAAATAACTCAACTTGGTTTATTTTGTCAGGTCAAGTAATAGGTGTTATAACATTAATTGCAAGTTTTATGTCAGCACTTACTATATCACGTGAATGGGATAGAAAGACTATTGATGGTTTAGCTGCAACAAAAGCTAAAGCAAGTGAAATTGTAATGGCTAAGTTAATAGCCTATTACATATTATCATTAATGGGTACTATTATTTGTTATATATTAATAGAAGGTCTATTTCAACTACCTTTTAGAGGAAATTACATCCTATTTATTCTAACTATTTTAATGTATGTTTTTGTATCTGTAACATTAGGTCTTTTAATATCAGCTATGGTTAAAAATCAATTTTTAGCATCTGAATATGCTGTTATTATTTCAACTCTTCCAGCTCTTTTATTGTCAGGTGCTTTATTTGATTTAAGATCTGTTCCTGATTTTATTTACTATATAGCAAAATGTCTGCCTCCAACATATGCAGTTGAGTCTATGCGTATCTCTTATTTATCTGGAGATATGTCACTAACATTAATAATTAATCTTTTAATTTTATTAATGTACTCACTATTCTTTCTCTTTTTAACTATTTATTTAGTAAAAAAAGCTTGTAAATGAGGTTTTATATGCAAGAATCATTTAGAAGAATTATGGCTCTCATCTATAAAGAATTTGTAGCTATGTGGATGGATGTAGGTACTAGAAAGATTTTAATTTTACCTATTATTGTTCAATCTATTATCTTTGGTTATGGTGCTACCTTTAACTTAATTCATATACCTTATATAGTCTATGATGAGTCTCGCTCAGAACAATCTACAAATATAATAAATGCTATAAATCATAATAGTTATTTTAGCTTAGTTCAGTATTGTAATAGTAAAGAATGTGTAGATGAAAATATAAATAATGCCAAAGCTTTGCTTTGTATATATTTTCAATCAGATTTTTTAAATACAAAAGAGATTGGTATTATTGCAGATGCAAGAAATACAGCATCTGCAAATACAGCTATAGCATATTTAAATAGCATCTTTACAGAACTTAATAATCAAGATAATAAACCTGCTATAAATATAAGTTATAGATATTTATATAATGAAAATAACATCACACGCTTTGGTATCTTAACAGGTATGATTTTAGCTCTATCTATGATTCAAGTTATGCTTTTATCATCTCTTGCTATTGCTAAAGAAAGAGAGGAAGGTACTTTTGATATGATGTTAATGACACCAACTACACCTATTGAAATACTTTTAGGTAAAGCTATTCCACCAACTTTAATAGCAATTTTACAAGGTGTGATTTTATTTTTTATCTGTACTTTATATTTTAAAATACCTTTTCAAGGTAACTTTTTATTACTTCTTTTTGCAATATCTCTTTATTCTATAAGTTGTGTAGGTGTAGGTCTTACTATATCAGCTATGGCACATACAACACAGCAAGCTGTGGTATTTTCTTTTTTAATTATTATGCCATGTATTATATTATCAGGTCTTTTAACTCCAATTGAAGCTATGCCTCAATGGTTTATCTATATTACTTATTTAAATCCACTTTTTTATGGTATTGCAGCTGTACAAAGAATATATTTAGAAGGAGCATCTTTCTTTTATATATGGCATTTATTTATACCACTTATAATAACAGCTTGTATAACTCTACCAATGGCAACAATTTTATTTAGACGTGAGTTAAATTAAAAATCTTTTTATAGAAAAATTAAGGTCTCAAAAATGAGACCTTAATTTTTTTAATCTGTATAAGATTATATATTCAAAATTCTATTATTTTGAAGTTGGGTGAGTCTTAGCAAACATAGCAAAACGCTTGTTAAAGCCTTCAACACGACCACCAGTATCTACGATCTTTTGCTTACCTGTGTAGAATGGGTGGCATAATGAGCAAACTTCAATATCAATATTGTGGCCTGCTGTTGTACGAACTTCAAAAGTATTACCACATGAGCAACGTACTTGTACTTTCTCATATTGTGGGTGAATATTTTCTTTCATGATAACCTCAAAATGCGTATCGCCCTTTTAACCACAACTGCGTTAAATACCATACGCTTTAAATAAAAAATAGTTCGCAAATTGTAAATTATTAAATAAAAAAAATCAAATCTTTTCCTTTAAAAATCTCATATATTCATTTAATTTTATAAAAAATTCTAAAAAGATCTTTTTAAATTACATAAAAATACCTCCATAAAATTTATTATTTATAAATATATATTTGTTTTTACATATAAAAGAAAAATGAATTACAAAAATGATAAAAGAATATAAAAAGATCAATTTAAATATTAACAATTATAGATTAAATTAAAACTTATTTGTAAATATAAACAATAATAGCAAATAATGATAAATTATATCATCATTTAAAAAGTGTAGTTATTTATAGGAATATACAAGAAAAATCAATTTAAAATTGATAGATTTTTTTAATGTGAACATTGAAATACAAAACTAGGTATATATTATATACAATATATTTTAGATATTATTTAAATAATAGATATCTAAAATTTTACTGTACTACTAAATTTATAATTATTACTACTAATAACATATGATTATTGTGAATAGTATGTAATGTAAATTAAACATACTTAAAATATATTGAACTTAAAATATGAATGCAAAAAAAACACATGTAGTTTCTGTGGTCTTAAATAGACCTTTATTTAAATCTTTTGATTATGTTGTAGATAATTCATATGACATAGATACCCTTATAGGCAGACGTGTTGAAGTTTCTTTTGGACATGGCTCTAATAAGGATATAGGTATTATTGTTGAGCATAAAAAACAAAGTAAATACGATTTTGCTAAATTAAAAGAAGCTACTATTATTGATGATTTTCCTATAACAACAAAAGATGTTGTTAAGACTATTTTATTTGCATCCTCATATTATCATTATCCTATAGGTCAATGTTTTAGTACTTTGCTTGCAGGTCTTTTAAAGACAAAGGTTTCAATAGATAAGCCAAAAGAAAGTTGCCTTTGCTTAAATGAGAATATAGAAGATAAAAAAGCACTTCGCTCAGCAAAAGCACAAGAATTACTTGCAATATTAAAAGAAAGTATTGATGAAAAAGAGTTAGTTAAAAATCTTCAAATACGAGGCTTTGGTAAAAAGCATATGCAAATGCTTGTAGATAAAGAACTAGCTCACTTTGAAGATATTACTCTTGATAATTATGTAGATACTACAAAAGAAGACTTTTTAAAAGAAAAGCCTTTTACTCCTAATACAGAACAACAATATGCAATAGATAGAATAAGTGATATTACTTGGTTTAAGATCTTTTTATTAAACGGTATTACAGGTTCTGGTAAAACTGAAGTATATCTACAAGTTATTGAAAGAGTTTTAAAAAGAGGTAAAAGAGTTTTAGTTTTAATTCCAGAAATAGCTCTAACTCCCCAAACTTTAGCTCGTTTTTATAATCGCTTTAAAGTAAATATAAGCATTATTAATTCATCTTTAACTCAAAAAGAGCGTTTAAACTCACATATTAATATGTTACATGGCTTATCTAATATATTAATAGGTACACGCTCTGCCCTTTTTACACCTATAGATAATTTAGGTCTTATAGTTATAGATGAAGAACATGATCTTAGCTTTAAACAACAAGAAGGTTTTAAATATCACGCAAGATCACTTGCTATTATAAGAGCTCAACATAATGATTGTCCTATCATATTAGGATCTGCAACTCCATCTCTTGAAAGTGTATACAATTGCTTAAATGATAAGTTTGAAAAAATTGATCTTACAACAAGAGCTGGCTTTGCTAAACTTCCAAATATTGAGCTTATAGATTTAAAAACAGAACCTTTTAGTGAAGGTTTAAAAACAGGTATTTCAAATACTCTTGAAGATAGAATTGGTTATGAAACAGCAAAAGGAAATCAAGTCTTACTATTTTTAAATAGACGTGGTTTTTCACGTCACCTTGAATGTCATAGCTGTGGACATATCTTTAATTGTAAACACTGTGATATACCTTTAACTGTCCATAAAAAAACTAATACTTTATCATGCCATATTTGCGATCATAATGAGGAAATGCCTTATATATGTCCTGTATGTCATAGTAGTCAATTAACACAAACAGGCTTTGGTACAGAAAAAGTAGAAGAGTTCTTAAAACTTCGCTATCCTGATGCTGGTATTGAGAGAATAGATAGAGATACTGTTCGCTCTAAAGATGAACTTGAAAAAATGTTAGAAAGAGTAAAAAGTAAACAATCTAAAATTTTACTTGGTACTCAAATTCTAGCTAAAGGACACGATTTCCCTGATGTAACATTAGTTGGTATTATTGATATTGACTCAGGATTATTTTCAGATGACTTTAGATCTGCTGAATATACATTACAACTTGCAACACAAGTTGCAGGTCGTGCAGGTCGTGCCACCAAAGAAGGTAGCGTTATAATTCAGACAAACCACTTAGAGCACAGATTAATTCAAGATATAAAAGATAATAATAAATCTTATTTTGAAAAAGCTTACTCTATTTTACAAGATAGACAACAAAAGATGTTGCCTCCTTTTACCTATCAAGCTTATTTACACACAAGTTCAAATTCAAGAGAAAATGCTCATGCATTTTTAACTGAAGTTTACCTTATTATGAATAACTTACAATGTGCGTGTAATGTAAATATAGGTCCTGTTTTACCTGATAAGATAGAAAAGAGAAATGATAAATATTATTTCCATATTCTTCTATCAAGTAAAACTCGTGAATGCATGTCTTTATTTTTAGAGTCTGTACTTATTATTGTAGAGAAACTAAATCCAAGTGCTAATATTAAATTTTCTATAGAAGTTGACCCTATTAATATGTATTAGTTTTACCTCTCTTTAGAAAAAAAATATAAATTAAGAGCTCTCGTTTTTTGATATACTAAAGGCTTTAAGAAAGACAGTTAGATAATTAAGCGTGGAGCTACTTTTTAAATGAAGACACATATTGAAAATTTGCTAAATAATTGTATTAACAAATTAAGCAATGAGTATGATATCAATAAAGATTTAGTTAAAAATATTCGTATTGATAGAACTAAAGATAAAGCTCATGGTGATTTTGCTACAAATATCGCTATGCTTTTAGCTAAAAGCTTAAAAAAACCTCCTCGTGATGTTGCTACCTTAATTATTGATACTTTAGATAAAAGTGACAGAATTGAAAAAACAGAGATAGCAGGTCCTGGTTTTATTAACTTCTTTGTAAAAAAAGACTTTATCTCTAAACAATTAAAGAGCATGTTAGATGATGAGAGATTATCTATAAAGAAAATTGATGCTCCTTTAAATATTGTAGTTGATTACTCTGCTCCTAATGTTGCAAAAGAAATGGCTGTTCATCATATTAGATCAACAGTTATAGGTGATAGCGTTGTTCGTGTTCTTGAATTTTTAGGTCATAATGTCATAAGAGCAAATCACGTAGGTGACTGGGGTACTCAATTTGGTATGCTTATAGCCTATCTTGAGCGTAAACAAAAAGAAAGTAGCGAAGATTTAGTTTTATCTGACTTTGAAGCTTTCTATAGAGAAGCTAAGCTTTGCTATGATAGCGATGAAGAGTTTGCTGTTAAAGCTCGCTCTTATGTAGTAAAACTACAAGGTGGCGATGAATATTGCAACAAGATGTGGAAAAAGCTTGTTGATATGACTATGACTCAAAACCAAGAAATCTATGATAGATTAGATGTAACTCTATCTAAAAAAGATATTATGGGTGAGTCACTTTACAATGATATGCTTCCTACTATAGTTGATGACTTAATGCAAAAGAAACTTGCTGTTATTGATGATGGTGCAGTATGTGTTTATCTTCCTCAATATAAAAATAAAGAAGGTGAACCTCTTGGCGTTATAGTACGTAAACAAGATGGTGGCTATCTATATGCAACAACTGACTTAGCTTGTGTTAAATATAGAGTAGAAAAGTTTAATGCAAATCGTCTAATGTATTTTATTGATTCAAGACAACATCAACACTTAGAAGCTGTATGGGATATAGCAAGAAAAGCAGGCTATGCAGATGATAGCATTGTAATTGAACATGATGCTTTTGGTATGATGCTAGGTAAAGATGGTAAGCCTTTTAAAACAAGATCAGGTGGTACTGTAAAATTAAAAGACTTATTAGATGAAGCTGAATCTCGTGTAACTAAATTACTTGAAGAACGTAATTGCAATATAAGTGATGCAGATAGAGCTAATGTTATTCATAATATTGCAATAGGTGCTGTAAAATATGCAGACCTATCTAAAAACAGACTTACAGATTATATCTTTGATTGGGATCTAATGTTATCTTTTGATGGTAATACAGCTCCTTATCTACAATACGCATACAGCCGTATTAGATCAATTTTTAGAAAAACAAATGAACCTCTTGGTGATATTGTTATAAATAATGAAGCAGAAGAAAGCTTAGCTACAGCTCTACTTGCATTCCCTGATGCTGTAGATCAAGTAGCACAAAAAGCAATGCCTCATATTTTATGTACTTATTTATTCAACCTAGCAGGTACATTTATGCATTTCTATGAAGCTTGCCCTATCTTAAAAGATGATGTAGATGAAAATACAAGACGTAGTAGACTTGCTCTTTGCGAATTAACATCAAGAGTATTAAAGCAAGGTTTAGGTCTACTTGGTATTAATGTTATGGAGCAAATGTAATGTCTTTTGAATTAGATGAAAGACGTAAAAGAACATTAGTTATTGCAGGTATTGCATCTATTGCTCTTGTTGTAGTTAGTTTTTTAGTCTCCTTAGGTGAAGATGATAAAACAGAAAATACAACAAAAATTGAACTTGATGAGCCATTAAATGGTGAGGTTTTCAATAATTTTGATACTATTGATAACAAAGCACCTATACCTAATGCTCAAAAGTTTGATTATAACAATACAGCAAGTGCTCAAAATAATGCTAATGCAAGTAATAACTCTATAAATGAGCAAAATACTGTTGTACCTGAAAACACAAAAGAAGTTGCAACTGAAAATGTTACAACTGAAAGTAATGTTGATGTTACAAAGAAAAATGAAGAAGTGTTACAAGCAAAAACACAAGCTTATTTATATTGTGGCAATTTTGCATCACAAGCTCTTGCAGAAACTAAAAAAGCAGAAATTGCTTTTGCAGGTGTTCATTCTGATGTAGCTCGCTATGAAAATAAAATTACATTAAAAATAGGTCCTTTTGCTACACGTGATCAAGCAAAAGTAAAATTTAAATCACTTTCAGAACAACAACTTTTATCTGAATGTGTTTTAGTTGATGAATAGGAAAATAAATGACAACTATCGTATCAGTAAGACGTAATGGTGTTGTAGCTGTTGGTGGTGACGGTCAAGTTACCATGGGGCAAAGCACTGTTTTAAAAGGTAATGCAACTAAAGTTAGACGCTTATTTAAAGGTCGTGTTATAGCAGGTTTTGCAGGTTCTACTGCAGATGCTTTTACTTTACTTGATTTATTTGAACAAAAATTAGAAGAACATCAGGGTATTTTAGAAAGAGCTTGTGTGTCTTTAGTTAAAAATTGGAGAACAGATAGAGCTTTAAGAAAATTAGAGGCAATTTTAATCGTTGCAGATAAAACAGCATCTTTTTTAATATCAGGTACTGGTGATGTAGTTAAGATGGATGATGATATTTTAGCTACAGGTTCTGGTGGTAACTATGCCTTAGCAGCTGCTCGTGCATTATGTGCAAATACAGAACTTAGTGCTGTTGATATCGTTAAAAAATCATTAGAAATTGCAGGTGATATCTGCGTATTTACTAATCAAAATCATATTGTAGAAACTATTGAGTACGAAGAAAATGACAACAAATAATGTAACAGAGCTTACACCTCGTGAAATTGTTAATGAATTAGATAGATATATTGTAGGTCAAGCTGATGCTAAAAAAGCTGTAGCTATTGCTTTACGTAACCGTTGGCGTCGTATGCAAGTTGATCCTAATTTAAGAACAGAAATCACTCCTAAAAATATATTAATGATAGGTCCAACTGGTGTTGGTAAAACAGAAATTGCAAGACGCCTTGCCTCTCTTGCAAATGCTCCTTTTATTAAAGTAGAAGCAACAAAATACACTGAAGTAGGTTATGTTGGTAAGGAGGTTGACTCTATCATTCGTGAACTTGCTAATGTTTCTATGAAGTTAGTAAAAGAGCAAGCTTTTAAGAAAAATCAAAGAGCAGCTGAAGATGCAGCTGAAGAGAGAATTTTAGATGCTCTAATTCCACCTGCTCGTAACACTACTCCAGAGGAAAAAGATAGCTCCTCTGCTCGCCAACTATTTAGAAAGAAATTACGTGAGCATGAATTAGACGATAAAGAAATAGAAATTTCTTTACAAGAAAAATCATCTCAAGTAAATATTATTGGTAGTAATAGTGCTATGGAGGATATGAATAATCAACTTCAATCACTATTTGACTCACTATCTGCAGGTCGCCTTACAACACGTAAGATGAAGATTAAAGATGCTTTTGCAGCTTTAGTTGAAGAAGAAGCAACTAAACTTACAAAACCTGAAGATCTAAAACAAGAAGCTGTTACCTTATGTGAAAACCAAGGTATTGTCTTTATTGATGAGATTGATAAGATTTGTGGTAAAGATGTAAATGGTTCACGTGGTGAAGTTTCTCGTCAAGGTGTACAAAGAGATTTACTACCTTTAATTGAAGGCTGTCAGGTTAATACTAAATATGGTATGGTAAGAACAGACCATATTCTATTTATAGCATCAGGTGCTTTCCAAATGGCAAAACCATCTGATTTAATTCCAGAACTTCAAGGTAGACTTCCAATTCGTGTAGAACTTGATGATCTAACAGCAGAAGATTTTGAAAGAATATTACGTGAGCCTCATGCTTCTCTTACAAAACAATATGAAGTTTTACTAAATACTGAAGGTGTTGATATTGAATTTACTGATGATGCAATTAAATTAATTGCAAAAGATGCATTTGAAGTAAATGAAAGAACTGAAAATATAGGTGCAAGACGTCTTCATACCTTAATGGAAAAACTTCTTGAATCAATTTCTTTTGAAGCACCTGAGAAAAAAGGTGAAAAAGTTGTAATTGATGCAGCTTATGTTGATAGCCACTTATCTGATCTTGTTAAGGATGACGATTTAAGTCGTTACATATTATAGTTATGCAAAATGATGAAATGAGTCCTAAGGAGCAAGAATTATTAACAAAGCTCCAATATATTGAAACATTATCTTTTGATCTTGTTCATAGGATAGATAACCTTGAAAAAGAGTTATTAAAAAAGGATGAAGAACTTTCATTACAAATGCGTAAAACTATAACTTTACAAGAGGAGAACCAATCTTTAAAAGAGGTTCTACAGACATGGCAAGAAAGAATTAATACTATTTTTAAAGAAATAGGTATTGATTAAAGAAAAAAGGATAGCTACAAATGGCTATCCTTTTTTATATTTAAATAATTAAATATTATAAATTCTTCTCTTTTCTATAAACTTTAATATCGTCAATAGATACTACAGTCATATCATGTAATTGAGCAAAAGCACATACACGTGGTAATTTTGCCATAGAACCATCTGGTGCACATAATTCACATAAAACACCAATAGGAGCAAAACCAGCCATACGAGCTAAATCAACAGATGCCTCTGTATGACCTTCTCTTACTAATACACCACCATCTTTTGCAACAAGAGGGAACATATGACCTGGAGCTACTAAATCTGAACGTTTTGCATCTTTATTTACAATAGCTTTTACTAACTCAATTCTGTCATGAGCTGATACACCTGTTGTTACATTCTCTGCTGCATCTACAGAAATTGTAAATGCTGTGCCATATACAGATGTATTATTTTCAACCATCATAGGAAGCTCTAATTCTTTAGCTTTCTTATCCTCAATACAGATACAAACGATACCTGAACACTCACGTACCATGAAAGCCATTTGCTCTTGAGTCATTGTCTCTGCAGCAAAAATTATATCGCCTTCATTTTCACGATCTTCATTATCTACAACTAAAATACCTTTACCTAAACGAAGATCAGAAAGTGCAGCTTCAACACGCTCAATGCTATTACTACCAAAGCTTTCTAATAGATTCTTTGACATTTAATTCACCACCAAGTTTGAGACTTTAAAATTGTCATAAAAAACATAATAACCTTAATATTATAACAAAGCTAATTATTACATTTTGCAAAAAAAATTCATAAATTAGTAAAGAAAGACCTTTTTATTACTACATAAAAAGGTCTTTTTATTTAAACTTCTTTTTTATCTAATATCTTATAAAAGAGTATTAAGAAAACACCAATAAATACACCAGCACCTAAAGATACAAAATAACCTGAAATATCATTTACTATAGGAGCAAGTAAAATACCACCATGAGGAGCAAATAAGCATACCTTTAAAGACATAGCTAAAGCACCTGAAATAGCAGCTGAAAAAATACAAATAGATTGTAATTGTATTTTCTTATATTTTAAATATGGTAAAGCTGCCTCGGTTATAAATAAAAGACCTAATAATAAAGTTTTAAATCTTAATTTTTGTTCTTCTTTTGTAAATAAATCTTTCTTTATGATACAAGCTAAACCTAATATGATAGGAGGAATCATACCACCTAACATTACAGATGTCATAATAGTTGTAGATAAGCCATTAAAAGGTATCTCATCTGCAACAGAAAGAACACCTATAGCATAAGCTATCTTATTAAAAGGCCCTCCCATATCTGATACCATCATAGATGCAAGTATAGCTCCTGCTATAGCTAACATATAAGATGGTGAGGTATAAAAGAACTCTTGTAAAGATGAATCTACAAAACGACCTATAGGCTTTGTAACAAATTCAGCAACAAATGTAACTGCTAAAGCTCCTAAAAGAGGATATAAAATTAAAGCTAAAATAGCATCATGACCTTTTACTATTTTAGAGAAAAAATAATTTATAAAAAAAGCTATATAACCTGCTATAAATCCATTTAAAAGGGCTCCTACAATACCAGAGTCACCAATAGATGCTGTAATACCACCTGTAACACCTGCAGCAAGACCTAAACGCCCTGCTATAGAAAAAGCAATAAAGGCAGAAAATACAGGAAAAATCATAGTACCTATACTAAAACCAATAGAATCTAAAAAAGATGCTGTTTTAGTTTCACTTAAAAAAGATAAATGTGAAAAAGATAATAAGATACCTGCTGTTGCAACTAAAGGTAGAATATAGGTAAGACCTGACATTAAATGTCTATATATACGCATAAATAAAGACATTGATGAATCAAAAGTCATTTGACCTGTATAAATAGGGCAGTCTACATCTAATGCTTTATCTATAAGTTCTTTTGGATGACGCACACCTTCTGCTACACCAACACGAACTAATTTCTTGCCTAAAAATCTTTCAAGTTTTACAGCTCTATCTGCAGCTACAATAACAGCTCTAGCATTTGAAATATCCTCTGGTAATAAAGTATTTCTATTACCAGCAGCTCCATCTGTTTCAACCTTGATAGTAAGGCCTAGCTCTAAAGCTTTTTTCTCTAAAGCCTCTGCTGCCATATAGGTATGTGATAAACCAGCAGGACATGCTGTAACAGCAACTAAGTCATATATCTTTTCTTTTTTATCTTTATGTGTAGTAGTATTACTACTATCTAAAGTCTCTTTATTTTTTTCTTCCTCTTTTTTCTCTTTAGATTGAATATCTTTACCTTCAGCTTGATTTATATAAGAGAAAAATTCATCTACTGTCTTTGCTGCTATTAAAGATTGTCTAAAATTTTGATCTATAAGTAAGGTTGATAAACGAGCTAATACATCTAAATGAGCCTCTGATGCATTATTTGGAGATGCTATTAAAAAAATAAGATTTACATCTTGCCCATCTAAAGAATCAAAAGGTACACCATTTTTAATGACCATAGCTGCAAAACCTGGTCTTTTTACACTTGCACTTTTAGCATGAGGTATAGCAACACCCTCACCTAAACCAGTAGAACCTTCACTTTCTCTTTTTAAAACATCTAAACAAAATTGTTCTTTATCAGTTAAACAACCAGTTTTATCTATTAAATCCACTAATTGACGTATTGCGTCTTCTTTATTTTTAGGATTAGAGTCAAGCCCTACAGCATCTATCTCTAATAAATCACATATTCTCATAAAAACAACCTAGTCTCTTAAAGATTTTTAGAACAAATAACACCACAACCTAATGTACATATAGGTTTTTGTTCTGATTCTTGATCTAAATTTTGATCCATTGATAATGATGGCATAGATATCTTAGGTTTACCTACAACACGAGCAGGAATACCTGCAACTGTTGTATGAGGTTCTACATGATTTAACACAACAGAGTTAGCACCAATCTTAGCTCCCTCACCAATTTTTATATTACCAAGTACCTTAGCACCAGAACCTATCATCACACCTGAAGCTATTTTAGGATGTCTATCTCCATCTTCTTTACCTGTACCACCAAGAGTTACATCTTGTAATATAGAAACATTATCACCAACTACAGCTGTTTCTCCTATTACAATACCTGTAGCATGATCTAACATAATACCTTTGCCTATTTTAGCTGCAGGATGTATATCTACTGCATATACATCAGATATTATAGATTGAAAGAATCGTGCTAAATCAAACCTTTTTTGCTCCCATAAATAATGAGATACACGCCATGACCAAAGAGCATGTGGTCCTTTTAAATATAAAAAAGGAATAACATAATTATCTAAAACAGCAGGATCACGTGTACAAACTGCATCAATATCATAAGATATAGCGTCTAAAGCATCTTTATCATTAATAAAGCACTCTTTACATAAATCATAGATATTTTCATAACTAAGTCTTTTATCATGCTTTATTATATTAATTGCTATTTGATGAGATAAGGCATCTATAAAAGAATCTCTCTTTAATATAGCATCATCTAAGAAGTTTCTTAAAATACTTTCTTTAGCATAAATTTCTTGTGCTTTTTTATAAATTTTATCCCACACTATATCTATATTAGTCATTTTTACTACCTTAACTTAATGGTCTATCATTTATTGAGCAAACTTTATGATCGACAAAATTTATGCTATTGAAAGTTTCCTCATCATCAGGCTCCATATGTATAGTAATTTCAGCATCAGGTAAAAGTAATTCTACTTTCTTTTCAGCCTCATTAGTAATTTCATGTGCCTTTTTTAGAGAATAATTACCATCAATTACTATATGACATTGAATAAAAATTTGAGGTCCTGCTTGTCTTGTTTTTAAATCATGAATTGAAATTACCCCATCTACAGATAAAATAGATGACATAATTTGTTGATTTATATCTGCAGATAGAGATCTATCAAGTAATGTTGATATAGCATCACGACCTATATGATAAGATCCTTTTAAAATAAAAAGACCTAATAACATAGCAAAAAAACCATCTGCCCATAGATAATTTAGATTTGATAAAACTAAAGCTATAATTACGCCTAAATTTAAAATAACATCAGATAAATAGTGATATCTATCTGCACCTATGGCTTGTGATTTTGTCTTTTTATATACAAAAGATTGAAAGGCAACTAAAGCTAAAGTAATAAATATAGATAATATTGATACATAAATAGCAATATCTAAATTTTCCATAGCTACAGGATTTTTAAATCTTTCTATACCATGAAATATAAGTAAAGCTGCAGAACCACCTATAAAAGCTGCTTGAGATAAAGATGCAAGAGACTCAGCTTTATAATGGCCAAAACGATGATTATCATCAGCTGGTGTTAGAGCAAAACGAAGAGCAAGTAAATTTATTAAAGATGCAATACAATCTACTAAAGAGTCTGTAAGAGATGCCAAAATAGCAGATGAACCACTTAAAAACCATACAACAAACTTTAGTACTATAAGTAAAATAGCAGTACTAACAGAGGATATACCTGCAAGCATAACTAGTTTTTTATACTTGCCCTCAATTAAAGATAAATCTTGATTCATATATTCAAACTCTTTTATATAAATTTTTTAATATATTCTAACATAATGATTTTTTAATACTAAAAAACAAACTCTGCTCAAAAAAAAAGCATAAAATTTAACTTTATAAAATTAAATAAAAAATTAAAGTTATTCCCTTTATAATGAAGAATAAAATTATCTTTTATAGATTTAATCTAAAACTTAGAATTAAAATAAGGGAATAATTTAAGTTTTAAGAAAAGAGATTTTCTGTTTTTATAGGCATTTTTTAAAACAATAAAGGAGCTTGTATGCTAAATAAAATACTGCGCTTAATTTTTTATTGGCCTATTAGACTTACTACTAATTGTAATCCTGTTCCTTTTGAACCATTAAAAGCTTATAACATAGATAAAAATAAGCCTATTGTTTATCTTGTAATATCTTCGTCTATAGGTAATTTATTAACTCTTGAGCGTTTAACTAAAAAGTTAGATCTTCCATCTCCTTTTAGTAAACTTGAAATAAACGGCTCTAAGATGACACGTATTGCTTATATAAGAAAGCCACGTCTATTTACAGCTAATGCTAAAGTAATAGAAGCCTATGATGTCTTTCAAAGATGGTATGATTTAGCTCAAAAAAATAATACTGATATACAAGTTGTACCTGTTACTATCATATGGTCTCGTAATCCAAGTTATGATGGTATTGCTTTACGTGGTGTAGATGGGCCAACATCATCTTTTAGAAAGTTTTTAACCTTAACTTTTGCAGGCTTTGATAACGCAACAATCCTAGCCCATCCTTTTAAATTATCAAATATCTACGATAGATTATTAAATGGTAAAAATCCCTCTCTATTTAATCGAGCTTTAAAACTTCACTTTTTAAAGATGGCAAGATCTGTTGTAGGTCAAGCATTTCCAAATAGAAAAGCTTTAATTGAGGAACTTTTAAAGAAAAAAGGTACTATTGCTGCTATTGAAGATGAAATGGCTAAAACAAAGCAAAGTAGAGAAGAGCTTGAACGTAGAGCTTACACTATCTTTGATCAAATGGTAGCAGATACTAGATATCCTTTAATAAAATTCCTAAATAATGTAATTTCATTTTTCTGGAAGAAATTTTATAAAGGTCAAACTATTATAGGAGCAAATAGAGTTCGTGAACTTGTAAAAAGTGGTCATGAAATAATCTATATTCCATGTCATAGAAGTCATATGGATTATATATTACTCTCCTTTGTTATCTTTCATGAAGGTTTACCTATACCTCAAATTGCCTCTGGTGATAATTTAAACTTCTTCCCTGTAGGTCCTCTTATTAGACGTTGTGGCTCTTATTTTATAAGACGTAAAATGAAAGGTGATACTTTCTATACTGCTATGTTTAGAGAGTATTTAGGTATACTTTTTGAAAAAGGTTATGCTACAGAATTCTTTATTGAAGGTGGTAGATCACGTACAGGAAGAACATTACCTCCAAGAACAGGTATGGTCTCTATGGCTGTACAATCTCAACTAAAAGGCATTGATAGACCTATTGCTATCATACCTACCTACTTAGGCTATGAACACGTATCTGAAGTTGGTAGCTATATGCAAGAATTATCAGGTGCTACAAAAGCTAAAGAAAGTGCAAAAGATCTCTTGGGTATATTTAAGAGATTTAGATACTATGGTCGTGGTTATGTAACCTTTGGTGAGCCTATTGTTATTCCTAAATATTTATCAAGTAAAGTTGAAAACTGGCGTGATGATATTGATGAAAGTGGCTGTGCCCGTCCTCAATGGTTATACCCTGTAGTAAACGATTTATCTCGTGACATCATTATAAAGTTAAATGACGCTGCAACCGTAAATGGTATTAATCTTTGTGCTCTTGCTATTATAAATGATGAAGATAAGATCATGTCTATGCGTGTTCTTCGTCTTTGCCTTGAACTTTTTATCACTCTCTTAAAATGTGATAAAACAAGGAATCAAAGAAATATACCTCAAGATAGTATAGACACATTGATAAAACAAGCAATAGAACTTAGAAAATTCCATTGTTATGATGTAGGTGATATGAAGTTTGTAAGACCATCTAATGGTCAAATACTTCAACTTATGTATTTCCAAAATAATATATTACATTTATTTGCATTACCTGCATTAATTGCTAATATATTAATAAGAAATGGTCATATTACTCGTGAAGAGGTAAGAGTTCATACAAGATCTCTTTTCTATTTTCTACGCCATGAACTATATGTATCAGTAGATGAAAATAATCTTGATGAACAAATTACTAATTATATTGATACTTTTATCGAGCAAGGCTATGTTACAGCATCTGAATTTAATTCTATGTTGTATATATCAGGTGATGGCTCATCAGAGTTTCAAATATTATCAAGAAGTATAAGACCTAGTTTACTTAGATATTTAATTGCTGTAGTTGTTCTTACAAAAGATAAACAAAATCAGATGACACCTGGTATTTTTATTGAAAAATGTAAGGAAAATGCTAAAAAACTACCCAAAGAGATATCTACATCACCTGAATTTGCTGATCCTATTATGTTCAAGATAATGACAGATACCTTTATTCGTCATAAGTATCTATCTTTAGATGAAAATGGTATTATCATTGTTAATGAACAAAAGATAGATAAGCTAGCACGTGCTACAAAACCACTCTTAGGTGCTAAAGATGTTAAAATACTTTTCCAAGAGTGATACAATATAAAAAAACTTTTTATTGAGGATGTTTATACCAAATGAACATATTAAAAATTATCGCTTTAGCATTATGTATAGGTATTACACCTTTAGCTCTAGCATCAGGTCATGAAGAAGAGACTCCTAGTGTAGATGAAGCAATGGGTATGGATACGGCTGAAAAAGAAGTTGGTTATTATGAACTAAAGCCTGATATCACTACTAATTTAAGTACTACACCTAAGTCAAAAAGATTACATTATGTACGTATAAAGCTTGCTATTATGGTTAGTGATGAAACTCAAATACCAAAGATAGAAGAAAAAGAAGCTTTAATTAGAGATATTGTAGTATCTGCAATTGGCTCTAAAGATTATATGGCTGCTAAAGCTGCTAATTTTAGAGAACAAATTCGTGAAGAAATCAGAACTAGAATATCTATGGCTCTTTTTGATAAAGAAAAAGATACTATTATTGAAGATGTTCTAATTCTAAATTACATGTATCAATAATTTATAAATACTTTATATAAGAAAGCCAAAACAAAAATTAGTTTTGGCTTTTTTATGTCTTAAAAATTAATAAAACTTAAGTTTCTTTAAATCATAAAAACCAAGTAAAAGACCTACAAATAAACCACCTATATGAGCAAAATTTGCTATACCATCTATTAAAAATCCAAAAGCTATAAAAATAATTGAGACAGTTAAAAGACCTGATGGTAATCTAAGTTCATAAGGTAGATCTTCTCTTCTTGATAAAATGCCTATATAACCTATAAGAGAATAAACAACACCAGACATACCACCAAAAAGACCTTGATGATTTGTAATTAACATCATTAAAAATTGTAAGCCATTAGATAATAATGCTGCTAGTATAATTAAATTTAAAAGTTTGCCCTTACCTAAAATATTCTCAATAGGACGAGCAAAAGCTTCAAACATAACTAAATTAAAAGCTATATGCAATATGCCAAAATGAATAAAAATAGGAGTTATTAAACGCCAATATTCTGCATCATTTGATAAAGAGCTAACAGAATAAAGACAAAATGTTCTATAGATAAAATTTGGAGATATTAAAGTTGCAATAAATAAAACAATACATACTATCTCAATAATAGAACAAATTGCTTTAACATTATATCTTTGCACAAAACCTTGTAAATTAAAATTACCCACCTAAAACCTCATTTTTGATAAAAATATATTTAGAATAAAAAAGGCATCTACACCTAATATTAGTATAGATACCTTATTTTAGAAAATTCTTAGCTAAAATTAATCTTTTTCATTTAGCCACTTCATATATTTAGCAACACCTTGTGCTACTGTTTTAAACTCTACATCACATCCTGTAGCACGTAACTTATCTAAGTTTGCTTGAGTAAAACATTGATAGTGTCCAACTAAATGATCAGGGAATGGAATAAACTCTATTTGACCTCTACCATGATAATTAATAACAGCATTTGCCACATTTAAAAATGGTTCAGCACGACCTGTTCCACAATTATAAATACCAGATGCTCCCTTATTATCAAGAAACCATAAGTTTACCTTACAAACATCTTCTACATATACGAAATCACGTGTTTGACCACCATCTGGATAACCCATACAACCTTTAAATAGTTTTGGATTTTCACCTCTTAATACTTGATTGTTTAAATGGAATGCAACAGATGCCATTGTGCCTTTATGCCCCTCACGTGGTCCATAAACATTAAAGTATCTAAAGCCTACAACTTGTGAATCAAGACGTGGTAATCTACGTCTTACATATTCATCAAATAAGAATTTTGAATAACCATAAACATTAAGAGGACCTTCATTTTCACGTTGCTCTACAAAAACAGTATTACCACCATAAGTAGCTGCTGATGAAGCATATAAGAAAGGTATCTTTCTTTCAGTTGCAAATTCAAATAATGTTACAGAATATTCATAGTTATTATTCATAACATATTTGCCATCCCATTCAGTAGTAGCTGAACTTGCACCTTCATGAAATATAGCCTCTATGTTTTTTAAACCAAATCTTTTATCAAATAAAGCAGGATCTCTTACTAGAGCAATAAAATCCTCTTTGTCCATATAATCTGCAATATCAAGATCTGTTAAATTAACAAACTTATGGCCATCTTTTAAATTATCTACAACTAAAATATCCTTTTGGCCTCTATCATTTAGTAATTTAACAATATTACTACCAATAAAACCTGCACCACCAGTTACTATAATCATATAAACATCCTTAAAAAAATTTGATTTAGTTTCTAAAATATAGAATATTTCTATTAAAAACTTAAGTGTTTTTTTATATTTTTCTAAAGAGGCTTTAAAATATCATTTTTAAAAAATTTTTATTTTATAATTGTCTTTATTTTTAATATCTAACTTAAGAAGTGAATAACTATGCTCTCCTTTAATAAAGTTTTAATAATTGCTCCATCTTGGCTTGGTGATATGATCATGAGCCAAAGTCTTTACAAAGAACTAAAAAGATTAAATAAAAATTGCACTATAGATGTCTTTGCTCCTCTTTGGATGAAACCTATTGTAGAGAGGATGGATGAAATAGATAACTTTATAGAAAACCCTTTTAAACATGGTGAGTTTAATCTTAAAAAAAGAATATCTATTACAAGCAATTTAAAAGATAAATATGACTTTGCTTTTATTTTACCTAACTCATTTAAATCAGCCTTTGTACCATTTTTTGCTCATATTAAAAATAGACGTGGCTTTATAGGTGAAAGTCGCTATATTCTTTTAAATAATATGCGTAAAAATAAAGAAGATTTTCCTTTAATGGTTGAGCGTTATGTGTCTTTAGCCTTTGATAATGACGAGGTTAAAACAAGTCATGATTTAAAAGATATTTTATATCCAAAATTAAAGACAAAACCTTTAGATAAAGATACTTTAGAGAGATTAAACTTAAATGTTGAAAGACCTCTTATGGCTTTAGGTTGCGGTGCAAATTATGGTCCTACTAAAATGTGGCCTTGTGAATATTTTGCAAAAGCCTCTATGCACTTTATAAAAAAAGGTGGTGCTGTTGTAGCTTTAGGTTCACAAAAAGATAAAGATACTGTAGCTAAAATAAAAAGCTTTATAGATGAAAGTATGCATCCTTATTTTTATGATGTAGCTGGTAATACAAATTTAACTGAAGCTCTTGATTTAATTTCTATGTGCAAAGTTGCTATTTGTAATGATTCAGGTCTTATGCACACAGTAGCTGCTGCTGATATTCCTCAAATTTGTATCTTTGGCTCTACCTCAACAAAATATACACCACCACTTTCAGATAAGGCTCATTGCATAGAATCAAAAGAAGAATGTCATCCTTGCTTTAAGAAAACATGTAAGTTTAATACCTATGCTTGTTTAAAAAATATAACACCTGATCTTGTTATATCTAAATTAGATGAAATTATAACTTTGTAAATCTTATATAATGTATGAAATAAAGTTAACTTAGGTTTTTGTCATGAAGTTTATTGCTTATATTTTTCTTATTTTTTATAAAATTATTACTTTTTTAATAGCACCTTTAGGTATGCTATTTTTAATTTATAAAAAAAGACATGATAGTCCTTATGGAAAAAGAAAGTTTGAACTTTTAGGTTATAGCAAAGTTAACCTTAACTATTGTATTTGGTTTCATACAGTAAGTGTAGGTGAGGTAATTGCAGCAAGACCTTTAATTAAAGAATTTAGAGAACTTTATAAAAATATTGATATTGTTGTTACTACTACAACTACAACAGGAGCTTTTGAGGCACAAAAAATAGATGGCATCATACATATGTATGCACCTTTAGACTCTGCTCTTGCTATTAATCGTTTCCTAAAAAAAATAAAACCTATTTTCTTATATATTATGGAAACAGAACTTTGGCCTAATATGCTTGATTGTGTTTATAAAAAACATATACCTATTTGCGTTTTTAATGCAAGAATGCCTGAAAAAACCTGTCTTAAATATGAAAGATTTAAAGGTATTAGCAAAAACCTTATTGCTAAAAAATTATCCTTAGTTATATGTCAAACTAAAGATGATGCAGAAAGATTTATGCGTATAGGTGTTAGTGAGGATAAAATTAAAGTTGCAAATTCATTAAAATACGATCTAAAACTTAATGAAGATAAATTTGCTAAAGCTCGCTCTTTTAAACAAAGTACTAATTTAAATATGGTTATAGGTGCTATCTCAACTCATGATAATGAAGAGGAAATGCTAATTGAAAACTTCTTCTTATTAAGAGAGGATTTTCCTAATTTAAAATTAGTAATACTACCTCGCCATAAAGATGGTGCCTTAAGAGCTATTAAATTCTTAGAAGAATTAAAACAACCATATTCTTTAAGAGATGATAAAGATACTGATTTTATATCATTTAATTCGCCTATATTAATAGGTGCAACTATAGGTGAAATTGAATTTTATCTAGGTCTTTGTGATATTGTGTTTATGGGCGGTTCTCTTGTTGATGTAGGAGGTCATAATCCTCTTGAACCTGCTTATTTTGCCCTACCAATGATTACAGGTCCTTATTACTATAACTTTAAAGAGCAATTTGAAGAATTAATTGATGTACGAGCATGCTTTTTAGCTAACGATCCAAGACGCCTTTATACCTTAGTAGATCAAATTTTAAATGATAAAGATTTATGTCAAAAAGCAGGTATGCAAGCTCTAGATATCCAACAAAAAGGTCGTGGTGCTATTAAGACAACTTTACAAATATTTAATGACTATATGAAACAAAACACACCAAAACAATAGTTATTTTTTAATGTATTTTATCTAGATAAAAAAAATCCCTTTTATAG
>JARHZF010000208.1 GCA_029258325.1 Anaerobiospirillum sp.
CCACAAAAAGCAAAACCTACTATAGTTATACGCTTAATATTAAATTGCTCTAAATAGCTATAGTACTTTTTAGACTCAATTTGTTTTAAAGTTGCCTTAGCATGATAGGCTAATTTACGTTTTAGATTATCCTTATCACTTTCTTTAGATAAGTCTTTAAACTTAAAAATAAAGCCTCTATCATTTTGATTTAGAGGTTGTATTAAAAAATCACAACTATCATTTTCAAATTTAAGATCTAAATGTACTTTACAATATTTTGTATTAAATTGAGATAAAGTACAGAGCATTAATATTTGATACAAAGCATCATCTTGTAATAAAGTATTATCATTAGTATTTACTATGCCACCATCTTTAGTGCTAGTATCTAAATATGTAATTTTCTCTTCTAATAAAAAGCTAAAGTCTTTTGTAAACTTATTAAAATCATTATCTAATATAGCATCAAGTAAATCAGAAAATGCATATGAACTATCAAACATATGATCTTCAATTATCATAAAAAAATCTTTAATAACTTCTTTATTTGTAAGTTTTAAAGCATAAAAATTATCATCATTTATATGTGCATTATCTTTTGTATCTAATGTTAAATAGCCTGCATAGGTTAACAATGACCATATATTATCTTCGCTTGTATTTACTAAGACTTTTGGGGAGTTTAAAACACTTTGTTTAATAGATAAACCCTTTAAAAGAGCTTTTAGTGTTGTATAGATAGTACTTTTATTTCTATCTAATAACTCCTCTAAATATATGTTATGACCTGTATTAGCCCAATATGTATTAATCTCTTTATCAGATAAATAATTAGTAAAAGACCATGGATTATAAAGTACTTTATCTCCTATGTTATAACCTACATAAAAGTCTTTGACCTCATCAAAATTATCATATAGCTCATACTCTTTTAGCATGCTTATAACTTCATCTTCTGTAAAGCCAAAGCTATCATCAAATGCTGTTGTATTTAAAATATTGGACTCATATAGATTTTTAATATTAGAA
>JARHZF010000112.1 GCA_029258325.1 Anaerobiospirillum sp.
TTTAATAGATCAGCTCCTGCATATGTTGTTTGCTCAGCAATACGAGTAATTTCAGCATTTAATTGATCTACTTCAACTTGAACAGCTTCTTTATCTGTTGGTGATAAAGTATCACTTGATGATTGAACAGCTAAAACACGGATACGTTGAAGCATATTGGTAATTTCTTCTAAAGCACCTTCAGCTGTTTGTGCATAAGCAAGACAATCTTGAGCATTACGATTGCCTTGATATAAACCATTAATTTGTGTTGTTAATCTGTCAGAAATTTGAAGACCAGCTGGATCATCTTTTGAGGTGTTAATACGTTGACCTGATGCTAGTCTTTCATATGAAAGATCTAAAGATGATGTATTTCTGTTTAAATCACGAATAGCAGTCTTAGACTGAATATTAGTATGTAAATATAATGACATATTAACTCTCCTAAAATCATCTAGTTTTATTAACTAGATGAAAATAAACTCTTTTTTACAGTGACAAAAATTGCCTTTAGTAAGCTAACATGAAATTATTATGCCAATTTTACTTATAGAGGGATAATTTGTGAAGTAAATAATGTGCAGGTGGCTTTGCTGATTGCTTAATAATAGCAAAACCTGACTTTTGAGCTGATCTTAATGCTTTTATATCTGTGAAAAAAGCAAGTGTAGATACACCACTTAAACGACCATGATCGTAACATTCAAGAGAATATTTACGTAGTTTTGTAGATAAACCTAAACCTTGATACTTAGGTATAATACCTACAAATAACTCATGTATATAATTGTCAGATACTTCAGCTTCATTAAACATAAAAAGATCATAGCCAACAATACTATTATCCTTTTTATCAATAACTACAGAAATAAGCTCTTTTGCTCTAAATTTATAAACCCATCTTATCCAACCTATCATAGGTTGTTTTACTAACATTAAATGTAGTTCTTCTATCTTTTTTAATTCATCTGCTCTTGCTGCTCTATAAATAAAATTATCATCACTTTGCTCTAAATCACGCCTTATATTTTTAGATAATTTTAAATTTAAACGCCATAATTTATAATCACGACCTACATGTTCTAAATAATGTTTGACATCCATAAAGACCCCTTATTTTTTATAAAGACAAAAAAAATATGCATTCATTTCTTAATTATATTATTTTAGAAACTATCATAAACAATAAAACATTTGCATATGACAATCAATAATACACTAAGAATAAATGCATATTCGAGTCTTTGCTGTCTTTTCTACTAAGAGATATAATACTGTGTAAAAATTAGCTAACACATAGCAGTAAAAAAAAATTTTATAAAAAATCAATTATAAGAATATTTTTAGTAATTTTCTTTTATTTTCAATAGTTTATATTTTTTATATAAAAATTAATAATTTTTCCTTGACATTATAGGTCTTTATAACTATACTGTGCACATCAACGGTGATTAGCGCAGTCTGGTAGCGCATCTGGTTTGGGACCAGAGGGTCGCAGGTTCGAATCCTGCATCACCGACCATTTAAAAAGCCACTTAAATAGTGGTTTTTTTCATTTTAGAGCATATAAAAACTCTCCTTATAAAATCTACATAAAATAGATCATCTCTATAAATTTAAATATCTATATAAAGTGCTTCATTTAAACAAAAATAAAAGAGGCTTTTAACTAGCCCCCTTTTTTAATTAATATTGGAAATGATCACGCATCTCTTTAATAGGAGCATGTCCTCTTAATTCAAGAAAATCTAATACACTTATAGGACTTGTGTTTATTATCATATCAAAACCAAGCTCTGCTTCTTTTATAACTTTTAATGATTCCTCAAAGTTACCTAAAAAATATGCAATATGTGCATCAGAACCTATTGAAATATAATTGCCTATCTTTTTAGCAAGCTTAGCTATTTCTACACAATTTGCATGAGAGCCAAGTCTTGTATTTACAGAAGATGATGAGTTAATTTCTATAGCTACATTATTCTCTTTAGCACAAACTAAAAATTCCTCAAAATCTATAGGATAATTTACAGAACCAGGATGAGTAATTATATCTACCTTACCTGACTTTATTACATCACATAGATGTTTTGTATGCTCTTCTTTAGTTGTTGGTGCATAATTTGGATGAAAACCTGCAAGCACAATATCAAGTCTTCCTCTAATATAATCACTTATATCAATATCACCATCTTTTGTAATATTAGCCTCAATACCTCTTAACACAGCAACATTATCAATAATACGAGGGACTACTCTTAAATTACCAAAATGCCACTCATGAGGTGCATCTGCTATAGATGGACCATGATCTGTTGTTGCAAACATTTCAATACCATTTTTTTTAGCAAAAGCAATATATTCACCTATAGTACTATAAGCATGGTCAGATGCTATAGTATGTGTATGTAAATCAACTAAAAATCTAAAACTCATCTATCCTTTACTCCACTATTACTTGAAAATCTTTATTTTCATATGCATCAAAGCACATTAAAAGTTGTTCTTTAGTAGTTGTTGAAACTCTTAAATTACTTGGTAAATTATCACGAGAGAAAAACTCTCTACCAATAGTTTCATTATTTTGTATAAACTCACCATCACCTAAAGCACATTGTAAAAATACTTTGGTAATACCGAAGAAAAAATCAGGTTTATTATGTTTCTTTCTATCTAAAAGAGCTATTAGCTTTACAACATAACAATCAAGTCCTGCCTCTTCTTTTACTTCTTTTATAGCATTTTCAGCTACAGATAAATGTGTATCACACCAACCACCTGGCAATGTATATAAACCATTTGCCTCTTTTATTAATAAAATCTCACCCTTATTATTAAATAAGGCAGCTCTTGTTTCAATTTTAGGGGTAGGATAACTCTTATCATAGATAAAAGATTCTTTTATATCAGCAAAAGATATAGTGCTATAAGTTGTCATCATTAAAGCAGATAACTCTTGCAATCTTTCATATCTTTCTATATCAAACTTGTCTTTAGCATAAGCAAGACCAATTGCACCAATAGCATTAATTTCACGTGCAAAATCATAAAAAGAACTTTCTTTTAAATTTGAATAAGTAACAGCTGAAATTATTTCAAAAGGATTTTTAAAATAATGAGCACATCTTATATATTGTTGACCACCAAAGCCCCAAAGAGCTAAACCAAAATCAACACCTGCACTATCTGCACACATACAATCAGTGTGAGCATCACCTATAAATAAGATTTCCTCTCTTTTTGCATTAGTAATTTCTATATATCTTAAAATTGAATCAGGATGTGGTTTTGGATTAGGTACATCATTTGCACAAATAGCTATATTAAAAAATTCTCTTATAGGTAGAGGTATGCTATCTGCTAAAAGACCACTTCCACCTCTTGTTCTTGAAGTTATAATGCCAAATTTACAGCCTTTTTCTTTTAATATTTTTAAAGTTGTAAGTATGCCATCAAAGATCTTAACAGTATCTTTTTTCTTTAAAATCTCAGCTACCCATTCATCATAAAAAGTATCACGATCTTCTTCCTTAACACCAAGAAGTTCAAGAGTTTTACGACCAGGTATACCAAAAAATCTATCTAAAGATTCAAAAGTTTCAGTACAATTTTCAAAATATTTATGGCATTGAGCAAGTAAGCCACCTAAATCAGCTTCTCTTGTATCAAAGATAGTACCATCTAGATCAAATAAAATATGCTTATATCTTAATGAGTTCATCATAAAAGTTCCTTTTCTTTTATAATCTTAGTAACTATTACTTTATCTGATGACACCTTAAAACATACATGATGATTACATAAAAGAGCATCATACTCTTTATCATCATCTATATCTCCCTTATAAGCAGGTCTTGGATCTTGAGATAAAATTTCTTTTATAGCTTTGATATCATCATCTTGTAAAGTTAAATCATTGAGTAAAGAATTATCTAAAATAACTTCTTTTTGCTCTGGTTTTTCACTTGCATAACCACCTTTTGCTTCTTTTATACTGTCAACAAAAGGAATATATGGTTTTATATCAATAATAGGAGTCTTATCTACTAAATCAGCACCTAATACATGTAAACGCACTTTACCATTTATTCTTTCAATCTTATCTATAGAAACTACAGATAAACCTATTCTTGAAGGTCTAAAAGGAGATCTTGTTGCAAAGACACCTGCCTTTTTATTTCCCCCTAAGCGTGGTGGTCTTACTTGAGCTTTAAATTTATCTTGATTTGGTATTTTGTCAAATAAAAATAAAATATGAATATGAGTAAAACCATCTAAGCCTACAAAAGCAAGCTCATCATCATATGGTGGAAAAAATTCAATATAGGACTTGCAAGATGGTGCAAGTCCAGGTTGTCTTGGAACTGCAAACTTAGAACCAAAAGGAGTTCTTATTACACCTATTGCTTGTATAGAATAACTATCGTTTATCACTTTTCTACAATAAATGCCTCAGAATAGCAAGTAACTGACTTTAAGCAAGAAGGTGTTTTTTCAAGTACTATACATTTATCATAAACAATAGCATTAGCACCTAATTCTAAAGCCTTTTGACGTGCATCTAATTTAGCATCTGACTCTTTTGCTATATAATCATCTTCATTTAGTTGACATGCTCTACCTGTCACTAAACCTAAAGATTTATTTCTAACCTTTAAAACAGATTCTTTATCCATTTCACTTACTTTTGAAATTTCAAAATAATCTTTTATATTTTGTGGATCTAAATTTGTATGCACTGAATATTCTGTATTACATCCATTTAATAAAATAGCTAGAAATCCAGATAATACCAAGATTTTTTTATTCATATATAACCTAAATTTTTTGTAAAACTTAATCTAAATCTTAACTATTATTTTAACAGTATTTATTTTTAATGATTTTATTTTTTTAATAAAATATCTTATCTATACTTATTGCATTAAAAAAGCTCACTTTAAAAACTTATAAAGCGAGCTTTTTTTATTTATGTAATTAATTAAATATTAATTACATAGTAATATCATCAACTACATCTAATGTCTTTAGATTCCAAACATTATCTACATAGTCTTGAATAGATCTATCTGATGAGAAGAAGCCCATTGAAGATGCATTAATAATTGCAGCACGAGCCCATGCACTTTGATCTTTATATAGCTCTTGAGCTTTTTCATGAGCTTTTACATAAGAGTCAAAGTCAGCTAGAACTAAGAATGGATCACCACCATCTAATAATGATCTCTTAATTGAAGATAAAGCACCTGCATATGATGGAGTAAAGTAATCGCTATCAAGCCAATCTAATACAGCCTTTAAGTCAGGATTATTGTTATAGTATTCCCATGGATTATAACCATTTGCCTTTAGACTTTGAACTTCCTCAACACTTAAACCAAAGATGAAGTTATTCTCAATACCAGCTTTCTCAACAATCTCAATATTTGCACCATCCATAGTACCTAAGGTTAATGCACCATTCATTGAGAACTTCATATTTGAAGTACCTGATGCTTCATAACCTGCAGTTGAGATTTGCTCTGAAATATCAGCAGCAGGAATAATCTTTTCTGCTAAAGATACTCTGTAGTTTGGAATAAATACAACTTTAATTTGATTGTTAATTCTGTGATCATTATTAATCTTGTCACCAATTACATTTATTGCATAAATAATATCTTTAGCAAGGTGATAAGCAGGAGCTGCTTTTGCACCAAAGATAAATGTTTGAGGAACAATCTTTAATGATGGATTTGCTAAAAGCTTACGATATAGATATAGAATATATAGTAAGTTTAAATGTTGTCTCTTGTATTCATGTAAACGTTTTACTTGAACATCAAACATTGAATCAGGTGATACAACTACAGATGTTAATTTTTCAATTTCCTCTGCAAGAGCTACCTTATTTTCACGTTTTACATCCATAAAGCGTTTTTGGAATGAGGCATCATCTGCATATTGTTTCATCTTGATGGTATCATCTAGATGTAATGCCCAATCATTACCACAAGTTTCATTTAATAAAGATGCAAGACCCTTATTACATGATAATAACCAACGACGTGGAGTTACACCATTTGTTACATTGCAGAACTTGTTTGGCCATAGTTTTGAGAACTCTGGGAATAAATCTGCTTTAACTAAATCTGAGTGAATCTTAGCTACGCCATTTACACGTGATGATGCAATTACAGCAAGATTTGCCATGCGTATCATACGGCATGGACCTTCCTCAATAATTGAAAGTTTACGCTTAACATCATCATTACCTGGCCACATTGCTTCAACTTCATTATTTAAGAAGCGATAGTTAATCTCATAGATAATTTCTAAGTGACGAGGTAAGAGTTTTTCAAAGATATATACAGGCCACTTCTCTAAAGCTTCTGGTAATAGAGTGTGATTTGTATATGCAAATACTTGTTGAACAATATTCCAAGCTTGATCCCAAGCTACACCCTCTTCATCAATTAGAAGACGCATTAATTCAGGAATTGCTATAACAGGGTGAGTATCATTTAATTGAATTACATTCTTAAGTGCAAACTTACCATAATCATGGTGGTGAGCACGATTATAACGGCGTAAGATATCACGTAAAGAACATGCTGTGAAGAAGTATTGTTGAGTAAGACGTAACATCTTACCTGCTTCAGTTGAGTCGTTTGGATATAATACCTTTGAAATTACTTCTGCCTCTGCCTTTTCTTCTTGAGCATCAACGTAACCACCTGCATTAAATACGTCCCAATCAAAAGCATCATTTGCACGTGATTCCCATAAACGTAAGATAGTTACAGAAGAACCTCTATAACCTACTACAGGGATATCCCAAGGTACACCTTTAATTAAGCTCTTAGGGTGCCAAACCTTTCTTTGTGAACCATCTGGAGCTTGTTGAGTTTCAACATAACCACCAATTGGAATATTTTGTTCAGACTCAGGACGGCAAACTTCCCATGGACAGCCATATTCACGCCATGAGTCAGGACGCTCTACTTGACGACCTTCTCTAATTTCTTGACGGAATAGACCATTTTCATAGTGAATACCATAGCCTACACAAGGATAATTTAAAGTTGCTAAAGAATCTATAAAACAAGCAGCTAGACGACCTAAACCACCATTACCTAAAGCCATATCTGGCTCTTCTTCTAAAATTTCGTGAATATCTTTACCTAACTCTTTTAAAGCTTCTTTTACTGTATCATAAAGCTCTAAGTTACAAAGATTATTTACACCTAATCTACCCATTAAGAATTCTGCAGATAAATAGTGAACTGCACGAGAATCTCTTTGTACGTTTGAGTATTGAGTCTTTGTTAATCTATCAAAAATAAATTCATTTACTGTTGCTACAACAGCTTGCCACCATGCAAGTTTTGAGGCTTTTTGTGCTGATGTTCCTATTGTTGTATGAAGGTGATGAACAATAAGTTTTTTTAACTCTTCAACAGATAAATTGGCATTTGATGCAACATCTTTTTGAGCAACAGTTTGTGGTGCTTCAGCTACCTTTTTTTTATGTGGATGTTTTGTAGCCATTTAAATCTCCAAATTTAAAGAGTAGACATATAACTCTTACTAGTAAAAATACCTACTCTTTTTACTTTAAAAGAAACTAAATAAAAATACTATAAGTACACTCTTTCATTTTTTAAGAGAATACACGATGTTAATTTTATACCATTTATATATAAATATATTAATATTACTTATTTTTAAGATTGTATTTTAAATAAACTATTGTTATCTAATAAAATAACTTTTCACTTTCATTTGTACAAATTAGAACAATATAAATGATTAATTTAAAAAATTTATATCTAAAAAAAAGCATATAAATTGCACTGTTTTAAACAAATAAAAAATACCTTTATATTAAAAAAATTATCAAAAATAAAATACATGTTTATATTAGGTTAAAAAGACACAACAAAATATAAAAACAAAACTATCTATATTAAATAATCATTGATTTAGATAGTAAAAGAAAATAATATTAAAGAAGTTCATGTGATATTTACTTTGTTTTTTTATATAAAAATAACTATTTTAGTTTAAGTAACAACATAAAAATCACAAGGACTATTAAAGGATATAACATTTATTTCTTAATAAATTCTTCTTTTATCTTATAAATAATCAAAATTTTTGAGAAAAAAATCATGCAAGATACCTTTGTTTATAATCCCCCAAAAGATCCTTTTTTAGATATTCTCTATCATGATGATGACATTATTGTTGTAAATAAACCATCAGGTCTTTTATCTGTTCCTGGCAAAAGTAAAGAGTGTGAAGATAGTATTTTATATAGAGTAAGAACTATGCACAAAGATGCTTTTGCTGTCCATCGTTTAGATATGGGAACATCAGGTATTCTTGTTGTAGGTCTTAATAAAAATGCAATTTCAAAATTAGGTATTCAATTTCAAGATAGACTAGTTAAAAAAGTATATATAGCTTATGTTGATGGTCTTATTGATGAAAAAGGCTTTGTTGATTTACCTATGCGTACTGATATCAATAATAGACCTTATCAAATTATTGACTTTGAGCATGGTAGACATGCTTATACTGATTATGAAAGACTTTATTATGATAAAGAAAAAAATAGATCACTTGTAAAATTACTGCCAAGAACAGGTAGATCACATCAATTACGTGTGCATATGAAAGAGCTTGGACATGCTATTTTAGGCGATCATCTTTATGCAAGTGAAGAAGTATTTAAATGTGTAGACTATTTGCATCTACATGCAGCTTTGCTTGAATTTAGACATCCTTGCACTAATGAAATTATGCAATATATGACAAAGCCACCTTTTGCTATACCAGATAGTGTAGTAATTGAAAAAAGTTGGCTTTTAAATGCAAGTTAAAATATATGAGATATAAAGGTGAAAAATAGAGTTATTCACCTTTTTTATTAATTTTTTTTAGATTAGAACTACTTTTTTAGTATTACCAATACATAAAAACATACCATAAGAAATTCTTAATAAGTATATATAATTTTAATTATTGTCATTTTTTTTATCTATATAATGAAATAAAGATTAACTTAATACTGTTTTTTATAAAAGGTATGTAGTATGTTTACAAAAATCAAAGAATTTGCTTTTAAGGGGCTTCAACCTTCTTATTATTTTAGAAATATATTTTTTGGTCTATTCTTTTGTGCAATTATGATAGCATTAGCTTTCAGTCCTGGTATTCAAATAGAAAAGTCTGTAGGATTTATAGTTCTATCATTAGTATCATTAGTTTTATATCCATACTCACGCTTCGTATTTGCAACAATATTTTCTTTTATTATGGGAAATAATGTTTTTTTTGTGAATGCAACATTCCTAATATTATCAAAGCTATTTACTATGTTAATATGCTTTTTCCTTGCAGTTGTTATAGCTCCTATTGGTCTTATAATGCTATATATCATAAACTCAAGAGCATATAACAAATATCAACAAGAAATGAAAATGCAAGAGCAAAACTCAAATACAAACAATCAAAATTAATATCTAAAATAATCAAGTAGCCCCATCTTGGGGCTATTACATAATAAACTTATACTTTAATTTTTATTTAAATAGCTCTTTATTACATTAAAAGCATCTTGTATTTCTTTTGCTCTTTTTTATAAAAACATCTAGTTTTATTTAGTACATCATATGACAAAGCCATAATTTTCTACATTAGATATATGTAAATTAAAAATAATTCTCTTAATTTAAAAAGTAGTTTATGAAATCTTTGCTTTGTTTCTACACAGGAAAGCACTATGTCACTTTAAATAACAAGACAAAAATCACAAGGAGTAATTTATATCAAGATATATAATAATATTATCCATCTTTTTTATTTACAAGATTAAGACCCTATCTGCACCTTTATCTTATATAAATGATCACAAAAGATACTTTTATTGTTTATTCTTTTTTATTTATCTAATATATATAAAGGTTTATGCTATTTTTATATAGGTGCTCATATGTTTACAAAAATTAAAGAATTTGCTTTTAAAGGCCTTATACCTTCTTATTATTTTAGAAATATATTTTTTGGATCATTTTTCTGTGCAGGTCTTATCTATCTAGGATCATTAGCTCGTGAAACTAATCCTGATCTTTTTTATGGTTTTTTAGTGCTGTGGCCAATATCTTTATTGTTATTTCCATACTCACGTTTTGTCATTGATACAATCTACTCTTTTATAATGGGTGATCATGTATTTTTTGTAAACTTGAATTTATGGTTTATAGTTAAATTTATTACTATGTTTTTATGCTTTTACTTCGCAGTTTTTATAGCTCCTATTGGTCTTATAATACTATATATCATAAACTCAAGGGCATATAAGAAGTATCAAGAAGAAATGACTATGCTAGATGAAGATGAAAATAATCAAAATTAATTTTTAAAAGATTAAAAAGGGCTTTGTTAAACATAAAGCCCTTTTTTACATCTATACAATTAGTTATAGTTTTTGCTTTTGATATTTTATTAATAGCTTTTATTACTTTATAACTCCATCTCTAATCTTATTAATAAGATATTCACCATATCTCTTTGTCTAAAACTTTAATCTTTATTAATCATCTCAATAAATTTATCTAAATATGGATTTAGATCTTGTCTCTCTATCCTAGATATAGTCTTTGGATAAACACCACACTTTATAGCTCTTTTACAATATGGAGCAAAATCCCAAAGACTTTTTTCTTCAGTTGTTGAATATATTCCTAAAATAGTTAAATTTGAAGCACTTGCTAAATGTATAGTAGCTGTATCTACACTTATCATAACCTTACATAAAGATATAATAGATGCAAGATCAATTACATTTATATTATCAGGTATAAGAACACCCCTATCACCTACATATTGTTCAAACTTAACTCTTATATCCTTACTATTTTTTGGAAATAATAAAGCTATATCATAATTAGTTCTATTTTTAATTTCATCTATCAAGTATTTTAAAGTGTCATCACTTAAACATCTATGCTTTGAAGCACCATATGGTGCTATAGCAAGAATATTTTTAGATGCAAGCATATCTTGCCACTTCTTTTTAACATCAGGTGTAGTAAGCTCTTTATAGTAATAGTCACACTCTTCAAGTAAACCCTTATGACCTAATTGAAATAGATCCATAAAAAACTGACTTATATGATAGCTATTAGATAATTTAGATATATTTATATTTTGACACTCTACAGTATTCATAAGACCTGCTAAATAAGTAGGTTTTAGAAAATGTGCTAAATAAAAATCTTGGGGTCTATATATTGTTTCTGTTGTTATAAAAAGACTTCTGCCATTATTTACAGCTTTTATCTTATTACAAATATCTTTTGCATAAAAATAAGGCATTCTTCTTTTTTCACTTATAAAAATATTTTCTATATGTAAACAATCTCTAAAAATAGGTTCTAAATGAGCTTTAATTAATACAGATATTTTTATATTTGGATAATACTTTTGCAAACAAGTAATAAAAGGAGTAATTACTTGAGTGTCTCCAAGTTTTCCATCTAATTTTGAAATAATAACATGATCTATGTTACTAAAAGAAAAATCATCACTACTCTTTGCTTTATAATCAAAGATTGTTTTAAAAATAGAAAATCTTACATTATCTCTAAATGATTGAAATTGTGATTTAAAAGACATATAACCTCTAAACTTTAAAAAAGATAACTATAAATTTACATAATTTTACATAAATTTATACATTAATCCTTATTTAAATAAATCTTTACTATATTAAAAGCATCTTGTATTTCTTTTGCTCTTTTTTCATAAAGCTTTTTAGTTTCATTTGGTACATCATAAGCTTTTATTTTATCAGGATGATATTTAAAGATTGCCTTTTTATAAGCACGCTTAATCTCCTCAAAATCGCTATCTGGAAATACATCTAATAAAAAGCAAGATTCACAATATTTTTTATAAAGAGAAGATGACTCTTTATTAGTATTATCTTTAAAAGAGCTATGTTCTTCTTTTTGATATGAGCTTTTATTGTGTCTATTTTGTTTATATGTAGACCTCATATCTTTATCTTGAACATCTAATAAGATCTCATCTACAACATCATAATTTAAATGAAGTTCATCTGCTATTTTAAAAAGTAAATCTTGATAATGTTCATCTATACTTCCATTATCAAGTACCATAAGAGCAAATATTCTAAAAATAGTAGGATTATTTTTAAGACCTAAGATATTATTTGTATAAGCATTTGCTATTGCATCTCTATAATTAAAAGATAAATCTTTACCTAAATTAAATGCTTTTTTAGCATATTCTTGCTCTTGTTTTGTACAATTAAGTCTTAGCATAAAGGTTTTAGCTTTTTCTATATCATCTTTACTGACATGCCCTTTACTTTTAGCAAGAAAACCTAACATTTTAAAGATAAAATCATTTTTCTTAAGATTAAAAGTATCACTACTTTTATTACTATCTTTAATAGCACTTTGAAAACATCCTTTTATGTTAGAGATATCGTTCATACGTATATTAGCGTAAACTTTATCTATAGTATCTTGTTTTACATTTAATTTATTAGCAATAATTGTAAGTAAATTATGATAATGACTATCTATAATGCCATTATTAAAAGCCATATAGGAAAATATGCTAAATATTTGATATAAATCAATATCGTAAATAAGATGCTTTGCTTTTGCTGTATTTATTGTATCTATATAATTAAAAGAAAGGTCTTTTCCTAAATTAAATGCTTTTTTAGCACATGTTTTTTCATAATCATTTAATCTAATTTTAAGCATTATAACTTCAGCTTTTTTGATATCATCTTTCTCTACATGCCCTTTACTTTTAGCTATAAAGCCCATCATTTTAAAAATAAAATCGTAAATTTCTTTATATTCTTCTTTAATCTCTTGATTATTAGGCATCAATTTTCTCTATCTAAAAACATGTAAACTTGCATTACACAAGTTTACATATATAAAAAATTAAGATTTATTGTGATAGCTCTTTACTACTTCAAAAGCATCTTGTATTTCTTTTGCTCTCTTTTCATAAAGTTTTTTAGTTTCAGCAGGTAAATCCTTAGATGCAATTTTATCTGGGTGATATTTAAACATAGCTTTTTTATAAGCACGTCTAATTTCTTCAAAATCACTATTTGGATCTACATCAAATAAAAAACATGCCTCACAATATTTTTCATAAGATGAGCTTGATGATGAGCTACTACTATAGCTTTCTCTCTCACTATCTCTATCATTATTGTAAGATGAATTATTGCTACTACTATGACTATATGAGGAGCTAGAACCTTTCATTTCAGAATAAACAGAATCTATACTTGTTTGACTTAGGTTCATTCTATTTGCAATTTGCATTAATAAATTATGATGATGACTATCTATATCATTACCATTAAAAGCCATAAATGCAAAAATTCTAAACATTTGATATGGATTTTGACCATTTAAAAGGCCATTATTACGAGCAAAATCTATTTCACTTGTAAAATTATAAGAAGAGCTCTTGCCTCTATTAAATGAAGCTATAGCACTACTTCTTTCATAATTATTAAATTCAAGTCTTTCCATAACAGTCTTAGCTTTAGTAATTTCAGACTCATCAACACGACCTGAACTTTTTGCTATAAAGCCAAGCATAGAGAAGATAAAATCATACATTTTTTCATTGTACAATTCTTCTGCTTGATTTCCATAATTATTAGATGAATAATTACCACCACCTTGTCTACCATAATTATTCATCATTATTCTTTTCTTATCATAATTTGCACCAATAAAATAACCTATAATGGCACCAATTATATTTAAAAGAAGAAATCCAACAACAACACCTATAATTCTTCCTTTATACATATTATTTATCCTTTAAATAATCCTCAAGATTTTGAAGTCTTTCTATAGTACCTACATCAAACCATGGAGTGTTGATAACCTTAGCCTTTAAAGCTTTCTTTTTAATTAATTCATCAAAAATAGGTCTTAAAGGTAATTTACATATATCTCTATTTTCAAAAATTTCTTTTTTATAAAGAGCTATACCTGAAAATGTATAATCACTACCATAAATTAAATTACCATCTTCATCTATAGAAAAATCACCTTTTAAGTTATGAGCTGGATTTTTAACTAAATAAAGTCTCCCCATCTCATCTTTAAGTTTTTCTTTTATAAAAATGTCATATTCACAATCTACAAATATGTCACCATTTACAACAAAAAACTCAGTGCCTAAAGATGGGAGGGCATTTATTATTCCACCTGCTGTCTCAAGACCACCATCTTGTTCTACTTTATGATGTATATTTACTGAAAACTTACTGCCATCACCTAAAAAATCAACAATTTTATCTGATAAATAAGCACTATTAACTACAATATCAAAAATATTAGCTCTTTTTAATTTTTCTATATGAAAAACTATTAAAGGCTTATCTAAAACCTTAATTAGAGGTTTTGGCATTGTATCAGTAAGCGGTCTTAAACGATTACCACGACCTGCAGCTAAGATCATTGCTCGCATGTTGGTAGATGTCCTTTTACATATTTATCTAAAAAGTCATATAAGAAATTAAATTCACTAAAATCTTTACATGCTTTCATAACATAATCTAAAACTAAAGGTAAATCTTTTAAGTAGTTACTCTTATTATCTCTATAATAAAGCCTACAAAAAATACCTAAAACTTTAATATGTCTTTGTAATGCTGTAAGTCTTAATTCCTTTTTAAAAGAATTTAAGTCTTTATCATATAAATCATTTTCTTTATATTGCTTATAAGCATATAAGCAAAGCTCATCACGTACTACATCATCTAAACAGATATAGCAATCATAAAGCAATGATGCAAGATCATATAATAAAGGACCTTTAACCATATCTTGATAATCTATAATGTAAAGATTATCTTTATAGTACATTATATTACGACAATGATAATCTCTATGCATTGCTATTTGTTTTTGCATAAGACAATTGTCTATAAGTAGATCATATAGATTATTTATCTTTTTTAGATCGTCTTTATTTATATCTAAAGATAGTGCTTTTTTATATAGCCATTCATCACAAATAGATAATTCAAAACGAATAAATTCTCTATCAAATAAAGGTAAATTATCTGTAGATACTTTAGAAATTTTTAATAAAGTATCAATAGCTTTTTTATAAAAAGGTATTAAATCATCTCCCTTTGCTACATCAAAAAAAGATACATTACCTAAATCATTTAATAAGAAAAAACCATTATCTAAATCATAATCTAAAATACTAGGTACAAATAAATTAGCATGACTTAACCTTTTATTTATATCTAAAAACTCATGATTTTTTTGAGTATCAGGGGGAGAGTCAACTGCTATTTTATTATCTACTCTATAGTATTTTCTAAAACTAGCATCGCCATTTAAAGGACTTAAAATAAAGTCACTTTTAAAAAGTGACTTTGCTACAAAAGTTTTTAATCTTTCTTCTCTATTAATCACGTGTAAAAACTAGATCCCATACACCATGACCTAAACGCTCACCTCTTAACTCAAATTTAGTTAAAGGTCTCCAGTCAGGACGAGGAATATAGCCTCCATCTTCTGCAGTATTTGTAAAGCCTTTTGCTCTTGTCATAACATCTAACATTTGTTCTGCATAGTTTTCCCAATCTGTAGCCATTCTAATTTGACCACCATGAGCAATCTTATTACGAACAAGATCAATAAAACTATCCTTTATTAAACGTCTTTTATGATGACGTGCCTTTGGCCAAGGATCAGGAAAGAAAATTTGTAGTATATCAATACCATTATCCTTTATACATTTTGATAAAACCTCAAAAGCATCAAAATGTATAATTCTTACATTAGTAAGAGCATTTTCTTCAATTCCTAATAAACAAGCACCAACACCTGGTGGATGTACCTCTATTCCTAAAAAGTTTTGATTTGGATTTTCTTTTGCCATTTGTAAAAATGACTTACCCATACCAAAACCAATTTCAACAACTAGAGGGGCTTTACGATTAAACTCTTTATCAAAATCTATTTCTTTAAGATCTTGTACATCAATAATGTACTTAGGTCCTAATTCTTCTAGAGCTTTGATTTGAGCATTTGTCATACGACCTGCTCTTATTACAAATGATCTAACTCTGCTTTTAGTTATATCATCTTCTTTTGAAATGACTTTGTGTTCCACTAAATTAAACCTAATTTTTGCATTTGAGTTTTAATTTCTACCTTAGTTTCATCTGATAGAGGCATAATAGGTAAACGAGCTTCTTCAGAACATAAACCTAAAAGAGATACAGCATATTTAGCACCAGCTGGAGATGGTTCTTTGAACATTAAAGAGTGTAAAGCCATTAAGCTATCTTGAAGAGTACGTGCCTCATCATACTTACCCTCTAAGGTAAGTTTTTGAACTTTTGCAACTAATGATGGAGCTACATTAGCTGTAACAGAGATACAGCCTACACCACCTGCTACATTATAACTTACCTGAGTTGCATCCTCACCAGATAGCCATGTAAAACCTTCTTTTTTAATTAAAGAACGCTCTATCCATGGTCTTGCTAAATCACCTGTAGCATCCTTAATACCCATAACACGAGGAAGTTTTGATAATTTTAAAAGTGTATTTGGTTGTACATTAACAATAGCACGACCTGGAATATTATAGATAAAGATAGGAAGATTTGTATTATCATGAACTAATTTAAAGTGTTCATATAAACCATCTTGGCTTGGCTTATTATAATAACCTGCTACATGTAATAAGCCATCAACATTAGCCTCTTGTGCCTTTAAAGAATAATCAATAGCCTCATAAGGATTATTAGATCCAGCACCTGCCATAATAGGAATACGTTTATTTGCAACTTCAGCTACAATTTTAACAACATTAACATGTTCATCATAAGTTAAAGTTGGGCTTTCACCTGTTGTTCCTACAGGTACAATTGCATTTGTACCTTGTTCAATATGCCATAAAACAAGCTTTTCTAGAGCATTTTCATCAAGTTTGCCATTCTTAAATGGGGTTATTAATGCTACTATTGAGCCATGAAACATTTGCATATAATCTCCTTACAAGGATTATTTGTGATCAGTATGGTATAAGCTTTTAAATTTCTTAAATAACTTAGAATACCAAGGTTTTTCATTTATAGCCATATCGCCTGCATGCAATATAGTAGTATTTGTTTCACCATGTTCACATATATTAGGTATAAATTTATAAGATCTTAATTTATTATAAGCAAGCATACCTAAAAATACGTCTGCTTGTGCACGAACAGGATAAGCAAGTTTTAAAAGCTTTTTACATGCTTCATTAGTAATTATATAGGCAACAGTATAATTTACATTTCTGCGTCTATTAAAGAGCCAATCAAGATCGCCCATACCTATGCGTCTTACTTTAACACCATAGTCAGTATCTTGCTCTTTAAATTTAGTTTTAAATCTTTCTGATGAGTAAAGATAAAGAACTTCACAATCAAATTTATCTACAATCTTATCTAAATTTTTATAAACATCTAAATATTCTTCTTTAAAAATAGCATCATCTTCTAAGACTAAAGCCATAGGTATATTTTCATCTACTATTTTTTGATAAATATGTAAATGAGATAAAGAACATGCATATTCAGAATCTGAAAAGTACATATTGCTTGAGCAACAAGATATTTTATTATGCCAAAAACGTTGAAACTTAGTTCTATCTATATCATATTTACTTAGATCATCATTTTTACCATCAATAGCTTTAAACCATTCTAGGTTTTCATCTATATCTAGATTATGAAGCTGTTCAAAAAGAACTTTACGTCTATCCTCTGATCTTATAAGAGAAACAACAAAAGTTTTTATCATATAAAAATATCTCAAGTTTAGAAGAAAATATAATGTTTATCTCTTCTTATTTTGTATGAAACTTTAAGAATTAGCAAATTTATTTAAAGCTAAAATACAAAATAAGGCACAAATATGTGCCTTATTATAATTAAATACAAAAAAAGATAATTTTTTATTAATTATGTGGACGTAATGTTGGGAATAAAATTACATCTCTAATAGTGTGGCAATTTGCAAATAACATTACCACTCTATCAATACCAATACCTTCACCTGCTGTTGGTGGTAGACCATGCTCTAGTGCTACGATATAGTCTTCATCATAGTACATAGCTTCATCATCACCATTATTCTTTTGTTCAGCTTGTTGACGGAAACGGCTTGCTTGATCGTCTGGATCATTTAATTCAGAGAAACCATTACCAATTTCACGACCACCAATAAAGAATTCAAATCTATCAGTAAAGTCTGTCTCATCATCAGAACGGCGAGCAAGTGGAGAAATTACAGCAGGATATGATGTAATAAATGTAGGTTGTTGTAAATTATCTTCAACTAATTCATCAAATAAAGCTGCAATGTAATGACCTAGCTCCCAACCTTTCATGATTTCAATATGGTGTTTCTTACATAGTTCAATACATTTTTCAACAGAAGTTAGATCTTCCATAGTAATGCCATTACCATATTTAACAATAGACTCTTTCATTGTTAAACGCTCAAATGGTTGTGCAAAATCTAGATCTAGACCTACTTCACCTTCTTTACCATAATGAAGTTTAGTAGTACCTAAAACTTCTAGAGCCATATTTCTAAATAGTTCTTCTGTAAAATCAATAAGATCTTTATAGCTATGATAAGCCATATAGAACTCAATCATGGTAAATTCAGGGTTATGACGTACGTCAATACCTTCATTTCTGAAGTTTCTATTGATTTCATAAACACGTTCAAAACCACCAATAACTAATCTCTTTAAGAATAGTTCAGGAGCAATACGTAGATACATATCAATATCTAAAGCATTGTGATGAGTTACAAATGGTTTAGCATTAGCACCACCTGGAATAACGTGCATCATAGGAGTTTCAACTTCCATGAATTGATGTGCATCCATGTAGCGTCTAATAAATGAAACAATCTTTGTTCTAATTTGGAAAGCACGTCTTGATTCTTCATTTGCAATAAGATCTAAATAACGTTGACGACAACGTGCTTCTTGATCAGTTAAACCCTTATACTTTTCAGGTAGAGGACGTAATGCTTTTACAAGTAGACGTAAAGAGGTTACATGTAAAGTTAACTCACCTGTTTTTGTTTTAAAAGCATAACCAGTAACACCAATAATGTCACCTAAATCAAGTTTCTTAAATTCTTCTTGATATTGACCTTCAGGAAGAGCATCACGAGTTACATAAATTTGTATCTTACCACCCATATCTTGTAAAGTTGCAAAAGCAGCCTTACCCATGATACGGCGAGTCATAATACGACCTGCAATAGTATATTCTTTCTTTTGAGCTTCTAAAGTTTCATTGTCTAAGTCAGAACAAGCTTTGATGATATCACTTGAAATTGCATCACGATGATAATCGTTTTTAAAAGCAACAGCTTCTTTTTCACGAATTTTTTCAAGTTTTAATCTTCTCTCTTGCATTTCATTATTTAGATTTTCTGTAGTAGAGATATTATTTTGCTCTGTCATTTTTTTTATTTCCTAAATAAATAATTTAAAGTCCTGACTTTAAACTAGCTTCAATAAACATGTCTAAATCACCATTTAGAACTTTTTGAGTATCACGGTTTTCAACGCCTGTTCTTAAATCTTTAATGCGAGCATCATCAAGAACATATGATCTAATTTGACTACCCCAACCAATATCAGCTTTACTATCTTCAATAGCTTGCTTTTCTGATTGAAGTTTTCTTAGCTCAAGCTCATATAATTTAGCACGTAATTGCTTCATTGCTTGATCTTTATTAGCAAATTGAGATCTCTCATTTTGGCAAGAAACCACAACACCTGTTGGTACGTGTGTTATACGTACAGCAGATTCTGTTTTATTAACATGTTGACCACCAGCACCTGATGCTCTATACACGTCAATTTTTAAATCAGCAGGATTTATATCAATATCGATATTAGTATCAACCTCAGGATATACGAAAGCTGAACAAAATGAAGTATGACGTCTATTATTTGAATCAAAAGGAGATTTTCTAACTAAACGATGTATACCTGTTTCTGTTCTAAACCAACCATAAGCATGAGGACCTTCAAATTTAAGTGTACATGACTTAATGCCAGCTACATCACCTGCAGATTCTTCTATTATAGTTGCCTTAAAGTCGTGCCTATCTGCAAACTTTAAGTACATTCTCATAACCATTTGAGCCCAATCTTGAGCTTCTGTACCACCAGATCCTGATTGAATATCTAAGTAACAATCACTATTATCATGTTCTTTTGAGAACATTCTTTCCATTTCAAGTTCTGATAGTATACCATCTAATTTATCAGCCTCAGATATCGCATCTTGCTGAACACTAGCATCATCTTCTTCTAAAGATAACTCATATAAGGTATTAACATCATCAATACCTTGATACAAAGAGTTAAATCTATTTACAATGCTTGTTAAAACTTGTCTTTCTTTACCTAACTCTTGTGCCTTATCAGGACTATCCCATAAAGATGGATCTTCTAATAAGCCATTAACTTCCTCAAGTCTTTCTTTTTTAGACTCAAAGTCAAAGATACCCCCTTAATGAATCAGCTCTTTGACGCATTTGAGATAATCTTTCTTGAAGTGAAATTTGATCTGTCACTTTAATCCTTTATATTTAATACCTAATAAATTTCTCATTATATCAAAGTTTACTATTTACAATAAGATATCTAATTATAATTTATACTTAAAAGATATATTTTTTATTATTTATTAATAATGCAAATTACTCCACTTTTATTTTTCTATTTTAGTAATTACAATAACTACACATACATCATTACAGGAAGTGTTTTATGTTAGAAGATGATATCAAATTGAATGTGCAATGTGCTCTAATTGAGGATTTAGGTGGTAAGTTAGATAAAAATTTAGATGTTACAGCCCAACTAATTCCAGAGGGTACTATTAACGAAGCTACTGTTATTACAAGAGAAAGTGGTATTTTTTGTGGTAAAGAATGGGTATGTGAAGTCTACAGACAATTAGGTGGAAATGTAGAAATTACATGGTTTGTAGAAGATGGTGATGTTATTGAACCATCACAAAAGCTTTTCTCTCTAAAAGGTGATGCTCGTACCATGTTAACAGCAGAAAGAACAACATTAAACTTTGTTCAAACTCTATCTGGTGTTGCTACTTTAACAAACTCTTATGTAAAAGCTATAGCTGGTACTTCTTGTCGTTTACTTGATACAAGAAAGACAGTACCAGGTCTTAGAACTGCTTTAAAATATGCAGTTAAATGTGGTGGTGGTCATAATCATAGAATTGGTTTATTTGATATGTATTTAATCAAAGAAAACCATATTATGGCATGTGGTGGTATAGCAAAAGCTATAGAAAAAGCCCATGAATTAAATCCAGGTAAAAGAGTTGAAGTTGAAGTTGAATCTTTAAAAGAATTAAAAGAGGCTTTAGATGCTAAAGCTGATGTAATTATGCTTGATAACTTTGACTTTGAAATGATGGTTGAAGCTGTAAAGATTACAGATCATAAAGCAGAACTTGAAATATCTGGTAATGTAACTCTTGAGACAATATCACGTTTTGCAGAAACTGGTGTTGATTATATTTCAGTTGGTGCTTTAACTAAGCATGTAAGAGCTTTAGATTTATCTATGCGTTTTGTAAAATAATTAATTGTTTTTAAGTAAAAAGCAAAGTGTTTAAACTTTGCTTTTTTATTTAGATACACTCAACATCAACACGTGGCATAATATGACAAACAAGCTCATATGGAATAGTGCCACAACGTTTAGCTAAATGTTCAACAGGAAGACCCTCTCCCCATAAGATAACTTTATCTCCAACTTTATCTTTAGAATCTATACCTAAATCAACAAAAAGCATATCCATACAGACATGACCTGCTGTAGTTACTATTCTGTCATTTACTAAAACAGGTGTTCCATTTGGAGCTGTTCTTGGATAACCATCACCATAACCTGTAGCTACAATACCTAAAATAGTATCATAAGGAGCAGTCCAAGCTGCACCATAGCCAACCCTATCACCCTTTTTAATTTTTCTAATTGCAATTAAAGAGCTTTGTAGTGTCATTACAGGTTTTAAACCATGATCTGATGCTACCTTATTTTCAAATGGAGAAATACCATACATAATAATGCCTGGTCTAACCCAAGCTGTATGAGATTTAGGCCACTCTAAAATACCTGCTGAATTTGCAAGACAGAGATCACCATCTTTAAAATCTTCAGCTACATCTAAAAAATAATTTATTTGCTCTTCATTATATTTACTTTCAGATGGAGTATCAGCTACAGATAAATGTGATATCAAACCTAGAGGTTTTACTACATTCTTGCACGCAATTAATCTTTCTTTAATCTCTTTTATATCATCAGGACTTGCACCTAATCTATGCATACCAATATCTATTTTCATCCAACATTTTATTGGTTTTTTAAGATTAGCTTTTTCTATAGATTCAACTTGTTCTATATCATGAACTGCAGTATATAGATCGTTTTCAGCTATTAAAGGAAGATCGTCTTTATCAAAAAAACCCTCTAATAAAACTATAGGTTTATTAATACCTTCTTTATGTAGAGCTAAAGCTTCATCAATTCTAGCAACAGCAAAAGCATCTACATGATCTACAATAGCATGAGCTACAGTAAAAAGACCATGACCATAAGCATTAGCTTTTACAACTGCTACTATTTTTGAATTAGGCACTAGTGATTTTATTTTTTGTACATTATGTACTAGTGCTTTTGTATTAATAATAGCTGTTACTGCTCTCATTTTTTTTATAATCCCTTATTGATATATTTCATTTGGTAGAGGTGGCTCATCAATAGTTGCAATGATATTAGCTTTATCATAAAAAGCTGTATAAGCACCTTGGAATTGTAATTCTATATCTTTTAATGCACCATTTCTATTTTTACTTACAATTAAAAGAGCTTTACCATTTTCTTTATTTTCTTCAGATGACTGATAGACAGAATCTCTATGTAAGAACATAATCATGTCAGCATCTTGCTCAAGAGAACCTGATTCACGAAGATCAGAGTTCATAGGTCTATGATCTTTTCTTCCTTCAACTTCACGGTTTAACTGAGACAATGCAATTATAGGGCATTGCAAATCTTTAGCAAGTAATTTTAAAGAACGAGATATTTCACCTACTTCAAGGCTTCTACTTTCAGCTTTTGTTTGACCTTTCATAAGCTGAATATAGTCAACCATTATGCAAGATAAACCACCATGTTCTAAATATAATTTACGAGCACGTGAACGTAATTCAAGAGGTGTAATATCACCTGAATCATCTATATATAATTTATTTTTAGTAACACCATCAGCTTCATAAGTTAGCATAGATACCTTTCTTATCATGTCACGCCATTGATCAGAGTGAACCTTACCTTCACTTAGATCTTTCATATTAACGCGTCCAAAAGTAGATAGCATACGAAGCATAATCTGTTGGGCTGGCATTTCAAGAGAAAATACTAAAGCAGGTTTAGTAACATTAGGGTCCATTGCTATATTTTCTATAATATTCATAGAAAATGAAGTCTTACCAATACCAGGACGAGCTGCAACAATATTTAAGCTACCTGGTTGTAGACCTGATGTAAGTTCATCAAGTTCGCTAAAGCCTGTTGCAACACCTGTCATCTTTTTATCAGATTGCATGTCTTCATGAATCTTAGCAAAAAGCTCTTCAATAATAGGTAAAGCTTCTTTAGGACCTGAGTCTACACCTTCATTTTGCTCTGATAATTTAAAGATTAAGCCTTGAGCTTCATCAAATAAATCTTTTATAGATCTACCATCTAATTGATAACTTATCTTAGTAATTGTTTCAGAGGCATTAATTAATCTTCTTCTTTTTGCAAAATCTCTAACAATAGATGCGTATTCAACTACTGCAGATATAGGACCTGATATCTGACATAATGAAGTTACATAAATACGACCACCTGCTTTTTCTAATAAACCAGCCCTCTCTAAGGATGCACATAAAACAGTTGGATTAAAATCTTCAGATGAAACTGCTCTTTTTAAGATTTCATTATAAATAATTCTATTTTTTTCAGAGGCAAAATCTTCTACATTTAGAGGTCCAATTTCATTACCAACTCTAGCTAATAATGTTCCATCTAAAATAATTGAGCCTAGTAAGCTTTTTTCAGCTTCTAAGTCTTTTGGTGGATCTTTTTTATAGTCAGTATTTACAGTTTTATCGTAGTTAAAAGAAGATGCCATGATTGCCCTATATAAGAATATAATTAAGAAAATTTAATATTTTAGTTCGATGAACGAGGTCTAATTTTAACAAAAAAAAGTAATAAATTCACAAAAGAATATGATCTTGTGTAGAGAATAAATTAAGCGTGGAAATTTAGAAATGAAGAATACTTTGAGTGGCGCACCCGAAGAGATTCGAACTCCTGACCGATCGGTTCGTAGCCGATTACTCTATCCAGCTGAGCTACGGGTGCAATATAATGTTAGTTGCCTCACATTACGAGGGCTTATTATAGCAAAATATTTTTTAAAAGCAACAATTTTTTATAACTTTTTCAAAAAAATACTAAAAGCTCCTTAAATACAAATAAAACATATGATGTAGTAATAATGTCTTAATTTAAAGTTTTAAAAATGCAATAACTTATTTTATTATTTAGATAGTGTAATAATAAACAAAAGTAGTTTATGTAAGCTTTATGTCTCTTATACATACTAGGATTAGTATTGTTTTAAGTAACTATGCAAAAATACCATGAACTACAAGAGTTTAAATAGACAAAAAAGGTTTTTATCATGATTATAAATAGAACTTCAATTGATGATGTGCTTTTAATTGAAAATCCACACTTTGATGATAATAGAGGATATTTTTCTGAAGTTTTTCGTCATAATGAATTAGAAGACTTTTTAAATAGAAAAATAAACTTTGTACAAATAAATGAGTCTTTTTCTTATAAAAATGTTTTAAGAGGACTGCATTTTCAAGAACCTAATCCTCAAGCTAAACTAATAAAGATAGTATCAGGTGAAGTTTTTGATGTTGCTGTTGATTTAAGACCTAACTCTAAAACATATTTACAATATGTAGGTGTAACTCTTAGTGCTCAAAAAAATGAGATGCTCTTTATACCAGAAGGCTTTGCTCATGGCTTTTTTGTGACAGGTGATCATGCTCGTTGTATATATTTTTGTAATAATTACTATAGTAGAAATGATGCTAAAACCATCAATTACAAAGATACAAGGTTAAATATTAAATGGCCTTTTAATGGTAATACACCAATATTATCTACAGCAGATGAAAATGCTATGTTTGTAGATAGTTTATAACTTTTAATTTTTGGAGATATATAAATATGGAAAATAAGACAAATGCTAATAAGAATACAAAAATAAAAGTAGAAGATTATGCACGTAAACTTTTACAGTCAAAAAACATAATTTTAAGAGGTGCTCCTGGTACAGGTAAGTCATATCTTGCAAAAGAAATTGCAGCTTATGTAATAAATAAGTCAAGTATGGATAAATTAACAGAAGAACAAAAAGAACAAATTGAATTTGTTCAATTCCATCCAAATTATGATTATACTGATTTTGTAGAAGGCTTACGTCCAATAGTTAAAGATGATGGAACTATTGGCTTTGAACTTAAAGAAGGTATCTTTAAAAAATTTGTTAATATTGCAAAAGAAAACTTTAAAAATG
>JARHZF010000202.1 GCA_029258325.1 Anaerobiospirillum sp.
TTTTTTATAACCGCACAGTATGATTTTTTGTAATCTTTTGCGTAAAAATTCATTATTTTGCACTTTTATCACAATAAAGTTCTATTTTTTCTTTTTGTTTTTCTATTTTTACTTTAAATTAAATTCAATACCATGATAAAAGACTTAATAAGTTTATTTTATACAATAACTTACTATTTCTTTTTAGCATATTGAGTATAAAAGTACATTTATGTCTTTAAGTGGAGAGACTTTCTTTAAAGTGCTACAATAAATTAAGCTAAAAATCTTAATTAACTACAGGAGCTGTATATGTCAGATCTACAAGGTATTGCTTTAGTTGGTGATATAGGTGGTACTAATGCAAGACTTGCTCTTTGCAATTTAGCAGATGGTTCAATTTCAGATCCTCTTATATATTCATCAAAAGAAAATGATTCACTTGAAAGTGTTATTTTAAAATTCAAAAATGATACTAAAACAGACTTTAAAGTTGCTTGTATTGCTATAGCATGTCCTATTACAGGTGACTATGTGAAGATGACAAATAATCCATGGGAATTTTCACAAAGCCAATTAAAAGTTTCATTAGGTCTTGATAAATTAATTGTTATTAATGATTTTACAGCTATGTCTATGTCTGTAACTGTATTAAAAGAAGAGTCATTAGTAAAGATTGGTGGTGGTGAGCCTAATAAGGATGCACCTATTGCAGTTTATGGTGCAGGAACAGGTTTAGGTGTAGCTCATTTAATTCACTACAATGGTAAGTATATTCCTCTATCAGGTGAAGGTGGTCATGTTGATTTAGCTCCATCATCTATGTATGAGGATATGATTTTAGTTGCACTAAGAGCAAGAATTGGACATGTGTCAGCTGAAAGAGTTTTATCAGGTCAAGGTATTTTAAATCTCTATGAAGCTATAGCTATGTCAAAAGAGAGATTACAAGAAACATTAACCCCACCTGAAATTGTATCTAGAGCTCTATCAAATAATCCAGATCCAGATTGTGTAGAGGCTTTAGATACATTCTGTAAACTTATGGGTAGATTTGGTGGCAACCTTGCATTAAATATGGGCACTTTTGGTGGTGTTTATATTGCAGGAGGTATTGTGCCACGCTTTATTGACTACTTTAAAAAGTCTCAATTTAGACAATCTTTTGAGGACAAAGGTAGATTTAAAGAGTATTTAAAGCAAATTCCTGTTTATGTAATTACTGATACAAAAGCAGGTCTTTTAGGTGCAGGTGCAATGTTAAGACAAGAATTAGGTGCTTTTTTATAGATAAATAGTATCTAATCTTTGTGACTTCGTATATACTATACACATTGTTGTATATCAATATTTAGTGACTAAATAAGTAATTATTTGGTCACTTTCTGTTTTAAGCCTTTATAAATCTATATCCTTTCTTTATTAGACTTTAAATTAGCTAAAAAATAATAAAAAGATTACATATGATTTTTGTGTTGTTACTTAAAACAACATAGTGCCATCTTGTGCAAAAACAACATAAATCTTACATGAAGCATAAAAAGCGTATTTTTGTATATTAAGAAAAGCTTATTCTTAAGCAAAATATAATTTGTATGTGATGTAAATCACATATTTAATAAAAACTTAACAAATTAATTGAAAATTAAGCAAGTTTTTTAATGACTTATCTCGATTCTAAACTATATTTGAAACATGTAGATTATTTATTATAGAAAAAATAAAGTATATAAAACTTAGTGCAAATAAGTGAAGTTTTAAGAAAATCTTAATTTATTTTATATAAATTTATATACTTTTTTTATTTAATGTGGATGGCAATATGATAGAAGTAATCCTTGCTAAAGATGTCTTTGAGGTTCAATCAATTGCAAATCAATTATTGCCAAAGACATATAATGACATTATGAGTACAGAAGAGATTGACTATTTAGTTGATGTTATTTACTCAAAAGATAATATAAATGTAAGTGATAAAGAAAATGATATTCTTTACTTTGTTGCTTTAGATGATAACAACCTTGTAGGTTTTGTAGCTTTATATAGAATAGGTCCTAATCTATATCATCTATCTAAGATTTTTGTAAAGTCTTTAAAACAAAATCAAGGTATTGGGACTATGTTATTTAAAGCTATATTAGATTACTTTAATAATAAATATGTAAAGAATACTAATGTTATTTTGGAATTATCCTTAAATTGCAACAATAAAACAAAGAATTTTTATAAATCCTTAGGTATGGTTAAAGTTCGTGACGATGATTTAGATATAGGTAATGGTTTTATTTTACAACAAGATGTAATGTCTTACTCTTATAGTTGTATTTAAGTCACTTATAAGAGTTATAAAATAAAACAATACTCATAGGGCATAAATGCCCTATGGGTATTTTTTAATAAATATAACAATTTTGTAAAGAAATTCTCATTTAAACCGTATAGGTCGTGCTAAATTTCTATTTAATTTTATTTAAATTCAAAAAGTTAGTTAAATAACATTAAAAATATTTTGCTTTTTTAAAAATATGTTATATAATGGTCGCCATCAACAGGATGGGTGGCAGAGCGGTTGAATGCAACGGTCTTGAAAACCGTCGAGGGTTTACGCCCTCCGTGAGTTCGAATCTCACCCCATCCGCCAGACAATCAAAAATCACCTCATGGTGATTTTTTTTTGCCCATCAGAGCTACCCTAAGATCGCAAATTAATTACACCTATACATCATTTTCTTATCCTCTTTTTTAAATTTACAACCATCTAGTTTGTAAACAACCTTAATCTTTATCACATCTTTCTTTAGTTATTAAATTTAGATGTCTAATTTTTAATATTAGTTTTAATATTTTTCATCTAGATATAAGTATTCCTATGAAATTATTACGATTAATTAGTAATTTCTATTATATTTCAATAACTTAAATATTATTTAATATTATCGGTGTATTTGTCTGCGATCTTAGGGATTCTATTTTTTATCTCTATATAAAAAAGCTTTTAAGCTTATTCTTGTACTCTAAAATAAAAAAAGTCTTAGACTAATAAAATTAATTCTAAAAATATAAAGCTATTAATAAATCTTTTTTTATTTTGAATACATATTGCAATTTCAAAAGAAATTAATATAAATATTCTGTTTTTAGATATATATCAATTTTTATAATAAAAATTATGTATTATTTTGTAAAATCAGCTTATTATATGTTAGCTTATGATAATTTTAGATCTTAAATTTGTAGAAAATTTAAGTCTTAACATGTACCTTATTATTAAAATAATAATATATGTATTTTTAATACTTGTTAAATAAGAAGTTTTTCTTTGTTAAAAATATTAAATTATATGTATAATTTTATTTAAAAATAGTACGTTTTATTATAAAAAGATAAGGGTTTGTAAAAATGCTTGCTGATACAATAAAAACAGATACAGCTGTCAATTTGATAGCTAATACAGGAATTCAATTTCTTGATTTTGAAATAGATGTTAATTTAAAAAATAAAAATGATCTTGTAAATGCAAAATGTGCTGAGGGATATTTTCTTAAAGTAAACAATGAAAATAAAATAGTTCGCTTAGTTCCTGAAGAGGGAGAGGATCTTGTTTTTTTAAATCCTATTGATGATTTTAAAGAGATAGATATTAGTGATGATAGAGTTAATTCATATAAAGTCAGTGATTCTTTAAAACTTTATAATGAAATATGGTTTCCTATTCCTTATCTTTACTCTAAAACTAAAAAAGATTTTGGTCCTATAAATTGGGCTCGTGCTCGTATTGTAGAGATTACAGATGAGTATATAGAAAAATATAATGAAGATAGTTCTGTACGCAAGATTATAAAAAAAGAAAATACTACTAAGTATAGAATTACTGTAGCAATTGACACAAAGCTTGCAAGAGAAAATGGTAGCTCTAATTATTTTGCTCCAACAGATAGTGATATCTCAAGTGGTGGTGAATTTCAATTTGCCTATACACAAGATAAGATGGGTTGGTTCTTACGTGATATAGGTAGTGGTAGAGCTTGGGTAAATGAATGGTGTGAATCAGTTTTTATGTCTTTTGCTAAAGAAAGATTTAGTAATTTAAAAAAAGCAAAAACTGATGATTTAGAAGAAGCAATGAAAGAAGATTTTATTCATCAAGTTCACTATTTAAATGTGCTTACTTTTTTAGCATCCTATGTAAATTTACCTGATATAAAGCTTATATCAAACTCTGATTCTACAGGTGTAAAAGTAGTAGATGTAAGTTTAATTTTAGATATAGGTAATTCAAGAACTTGTGGTCTTATGGTTGAAAAGCATCTTGATGCAACTCAAAACATTGACTTTGTAAACTATAATACCTTACAAATAAGAGACTTAAATGCACCAGAGATCGTTTATACTGATGCATTTGAAAGCCGTGTTGAATTTTCTAATGCAAATTTTGATTTTGATAATAAATCACCTCGTTCAGGAAGACCTGATGCTTTTGAGTGGCCATCACTTGTACGTGTAGGTGCTGAAGCTAGCAATCTTGCCTCTATGAAAAATGGTACAGAGGGAAATACAGGTCTTAGCTCACCTAAAAGATATTTATGGTTAAATGAAGAAAGTAATGACTCTTGGAGATTTAATCCATATCAATATCAAATAACATCTGATAAATTAGATAAAGATTTAAGAACTAAAGAGTCATATGCAGAGCTTTTATCTATTAAAAAATATATAAACTCAAGTGGTCATGCTTTATTTGCTTTATCAGAGCATGAGACATCTTTATCTATTCATCCACATTACTCTTATAAATCTTGTGTGACCTTTATGTTAGTTGAGATATTAAATCATGCTATATCTCAAATGAACTCATATAAGCAAAGAAGTAAAAATGAATTAAGTAAAAGTCCTCGTGTCTTATCTGATTTAATTTTAACTGTACCACCATCAATGCCAATTGAAGAGCGTGAAATCTTAAGATGTTGTGCTTATGAGGCTTTAGGTATTGTATGGAAGAGTTTAGGTTATGATAAGACTGAAAATAGAAATACTTTCCACTTTGCAACTAAAGATAAGAGCTTAATGTATCCATTTGTTCCAAATGTATATATAGATTGGGATGAGGCACAATCATGTCAAGTTGTATATTTATTTAATGAGCAATATCATAACTTTAAAGGTCGTTCTGATGAATTTATTAATAATTTAAGACGTAAAGAGATAAAAAATAGAATATCAGAATATACAGCTGATGGAAGTGATAAAGAGGACAGTAAATATATCTCTACACGTATTGCAACTATAGATGTAGGTGGTGGTACTAGTGATTTAGTTATTATTGATTATACTCTTGAGGATAGACAAGGTAATTTTGCTGATAATATCATACCAAGAGAAGTATATAGAGATGGTATAAGACAAGCAGGTGACGATATTGTAAAACAAATATTACGTCAAACTGTTTTAAAAGAGATTGAAAGAGATCTTGAAAATTATGGTCTAAATAAGACACAAATTGAAAAGTTAAAGAAAGGTTTCTTTGAGTCAAGTGCAAAAGATGTTAAAGAAAAAGTTGCTAAGTCCTTATTTGCCCAACAATTATTAATGAAAGTGGGTCTAAGAATTGTAGAGCACTTTGAAAAACTAGATATTGATAGTTTAGATGATATCTATCTAAAAGGAACTATAGAAGACTTTTTATTAAATAAACAAAATAATAGTTCTTTAAAAGAGCCTATTAGAAATTCTCGTGCTTATAGTATACCTACATCTAATGTTTTAGATGTATTTAATAATAGAGTACGTGACCTTCAAACTGAAGGTGATAATTATGACATTTTAAAAGTTCAACTAAACATAAATTTAACAGAGATTTTTAATGACATGATGTCAGGTAAGGGTTATGAGTATAGAAATACTTTAACTAAGCTTACAGAAGTTTTAAATCTCTTTGATGTTGACGTTTTACTTTTAACAGGAAGACCATCAAAACTACCATTTTTCCGTCAATTTATGATAGAAAACCTATCTCTACCTCTTTCACGTATTATCTCCATGCACGATTATGAGTGTCCTTGGTATAGTATGAAAGCAGATAGTTTAACTATTGGTGATCCAAAAACTACAGCTTCAATGGGTGCATTAATTTCAACTATTAGATTAAATAGTAATATTTGGGAAAACTTTAGATATAGCTCTAAGGCAAAACGTCCTGAATCTACACTTAAGTATCTTGGTATTATTGATAATGATGACACAATTAAAAATGATGCTGTTGTCTATAAGAGAATATCTGAAAAAGCTCTTGCTCATATGAAACTCAATTCAATGAATATGAATGCTAATAATATAAGTGATGAAATATCTGATAATGAATTTGAAAGAATTACTTATGATCTTAATAAAGATGTCTTTATAAAAGATGAAGAAGATCAAACCTTTAAAACAGCTCTTGCAGCTCATCTAGGTTCACGCCAATTAAATGATCCATCATTTAAAGCAACACCTCTTTATAAAATATCTTTAAAAGAGACAGTAGATGGTGTTACAGCAGTCAAAGAAGCTAAAAAAGAGTGTGAAAACATCAATAATTTAGATAATTTAGAGCCTATTTTAGATAAGATTAGAGATTCTGCAAAAGAAAAAGAAGCTTTATACAGTAAGTATGATGAGTTGATGTACACTTATGATGCTTTAAGAGATAAAGAAAAAGCTGAAGATTTTGATGAAGATGATTTTGCTTTTGAGTTTTATGATTTCCAAGAGGAAGTTGTATCTACATATATAAATTCAATTATTGAAGAGAAACAACAAAAATTGAATAAAGTTACAGATATAACTAAATCACGTGAAAACTCTTTTGAAGTTGAACTTAAATTAAATACTAATTACTACCCTTATACCTTTATAAAAAATGAGTTAGAGGGGGAGAAGTTATCTATGCTTACTATTCAAATAAAAGATATTAAAGATAATAATGGTAAAACATGTAAGGAATATTTTGATCTAAAACTGCAAACTGTATCTAGTGAAAATGCTATTTATTGGCTTGAAAACTGTAATATTAAGGAGTAATAAATATGAGTAAGAATTTAAATGAAATATCATACAAAGATATAGCTAAAGCTTCTTTAGATGCTATTTATTGGATTGATGCAAATAAAGATGTTGAAGCTAAATTAAAAGATGAAGCTAAAAATCTTCACTATGATATTTGCTCTTTAATTACAGAGTCAAAATTTGCAGAAGATATTGCATCAACTGATGTACAAACAGTAGGTGTTTTTGGTGCATCACAAGCAGGTAAGAGCTTTTTAGTATCAACACTTGCAGCTGATAAAAATGGTGAATTTAAAACCACTGTTAATGGTATTACTTTTGATTTTATGAAGCATTTAAATCCTGTTGGTAATGATAGTGAGGCAACAGGTCTTGCTACACGCTTTAAACATCAAAGTATAGAAGTACCTCAAAACTATTCATTTTTAGTAAATGTATTTACTGAAGTTGATATAGCTATGCTTTTATTAAATTCATATTTCTTTGATTTAGATGATCTAAAATTAAAGACTTATGATGATAATACCTTAGATGAGCTTTTAAATACTTGTAGTAAATTTATTGATGAAAATGCAGAAAACTACATAGAACCACAACATATTCTTGAGTTTGCAAAATACTATAACTTATTAAATAAACAAGAAAATCCTTGTTTAGATGCAAAATCAGATTTCTTCTATAAGGCATCATTACTTATACCTAAGCTAAATTTAGAAGGACGTATTACATTCTTCTCTTTCTTCTTTGGTAATTTACCTGTTTATAGCCTCATGTATAAAGAGCTAGCTAGTGAGCTTTTAAAACTAAAAGGTCATTCATCTATCTATGTACCAAAAGAGGCATTTTTAGAGAAAGACTCTGCAGGCAATTACACTCAAAGAACAATGAGCTTAAATAATATTGGCTCTATTAAACATATGTTCTCAAAAAGAGAAACAATGAAAGTTGCTCTAGATGTAAGTGCAAGTGAAGAAGTTGATATTTTATTCCATCATTTAGTAGCACTTACCTATGAGCTTGTATTCCCAGTTGAGGCAGAGTCTGATTTCTCTTCATTTGATGTTATTGACTTCCCAGGTACAAGATCACGTGGTGGTAAAAGTATCTCAACTTTAACTCCTTATAATGGCAATTTAAATGTAAGTTTAAATGATGATGAAAAAGAAAATTCAGGTCTTGAGTTCATTCGTCGTGGTAAGGTTGGTTTAATCTTTGATAGATATGCTCAACATAAGGCATTAGACTTATTAATTGTGTGTTTGGGTGTACATCAACAAGCAGAAGTAACAGGATTAGGTCCAATATTAGAGCCATGGGTTAGTATGAATATTGGTAAAACACCAAAAGATAGAGAAAGATTTAAAGATTCTCCACCTTTAATTGGTGTGTTAACAAGAGCAAATCAAATGCTTGAAAAAGTATACTTCGAGCCTATAACTCGTTTAGATAAGGTTGATGGTATAGAACAAGCTGCTTTTGATAAGTTCTTTGATGATAGTACACGTTCTATTACTGGTACTGCTTGGTTTAAGGAATTTACCCCAGGTAAGCCTTTTGATAACTTCTTTATTTCAAGAGGTACTAATTTTAAAACAGAATGGATCAATATAGAAAATGGTATTGAAGTTTTAAAAGAAGAGTACAAAGAGAAGTTAGATTTTTGTAAAGATAGAATTATAAATTCAAGTTTCTTTAAAAACTATGTACAAGAATCTTTACGTGAAAAAACCTGTGATGCTTTTATTGCTCCTAATGATGGTGGTTTAAAACCTATTATTGAGAAGTTTAAAATAGCATATAAGGAAGATAAAAGAGCAGATCGTGTCTATAATCCTCTACAATCTTCTTTAGATAAAGTATTAACACTTATTTCAGACTATGCTGATAGAGCATCAACAGATGCAAATAGTAAGGCTCGTGAAAAGGCTGAAAGAATTTGTAATGACTTTTTAGTTATAAGTAAGATAGCTCCTATCTTTACTAAGATAAAACGTTCACTTGAAATATCTGAAAAAGATATTGGTGATAGCTATAATTATGGTTCTTATGATACAGCTAATGCTCGTGCTTTTGCTGTAGCTGTCCTTAAGAAATATAATGAGAAATTAGATGCTCTAAAGCAAGATAATTCTCTTAAATTTATGTATAAGCAAGTAATAAATGGTTTACATGCTAATAAGCATAAAGTTGAGTTTGAAAAAGAGAAATATCCTTTCTTTTATGCAGATAAAGAACTTACAACACTTAAAACAGAAGTTGAAGTGCAAGATAGTATACGTTCTTTAATTTCAGACTTTGTTGATGAAATTAAGAAATCTATTGAGGTTTTAGATTTAAATAAGACCTTAGTTGATATTTTACTTCCAAATGAAAAAGATGGTGCTACATCTGATAGTCGTAAATTTATTCAATCAAGACTTGCTGTAGACTTTATATCTAACTTTAATCATTCTTTAGGTCAATTCTTACTTGAAGAGAAGATTGATAATAAAATCTTTGAGGATAATTTACCTGATTTAGCTCATAAAGAAGATATTGTTGCTATAAAGGGTACAACTTTAAGACCATCTTTTGATTTATATGAGGATTTACCTAAGTTAAATTCTTTAACTCAAAACTATGCATACTATTATTTAACAGGTTATTTAAGTACACTTAAGTATTTAATTACTGAGAAAAATAGTTCATTTAAGGTTAAGTTTAAGTTCTCAAAAGAGGCAAATGAGGAATTAATAAAGATATTAGATCTTTTAGAAAACAATAAAGTTTTAGGATAAGGTTTAATATTAAGGATAAAAAAATGGAAGAGAATGTTGCAATTATAAGCCCAGAGGGTATGGGCTCTGCTGTAATTAATGTTATAAATCAAGATTTTGGTGTTTTTAGAGCATTTAAAAAAGGTGTGGCAATTAAAATATTAACTGCTGATACCTCATGTCTTCTTGATGATTGGCCACTTGAAAATCGTGACAGTGATGGCTTTTTAAAAATAGATACATCTAATGTTTCTTTATCTACAAAAGAAAAAAAATTAAAGATAGAGGTAGATGATAAAGTTGTTGGTGCTTTAAATTTAAATCAAGCTCCTCGTTATAAACTATATGTAAAAATAGGTGATGAGAGTGCAAATCAAGAAATTCAAATAGATTTAGTAGTTGCTGATAATCTTTATACTACATTCTCTATTGATAATAAACTTTTAGAGAAGAAGCAAAAAGAAGAAGCTGCAAAGCTTGCTCGTGAAAAAGAGGAAGCAGAGGCTAAGGCTCTTGTTGCTAAAAAGGAAGAGGAGTGTCGTCAAAAAGAAGAGCAAGATAAACTTGAGCGTGAACAACGTGAAAAAGAAAGACGTGAAAAAGAGGCTTTAGAAAGAGAGCAAAGAGAAAAAGAGCGTGAGCAACGTGAAAAAGAGAGACGTGAAAAAGAGGCTTTAGAAAGAGAGCAAAGAGAAAAAGAACGTGAACAACGTGCAAAAGAAGAGGCTGATGTTCGTCTAAAAGAAGAGCAAGAAAAAGCTGCATTTGAAAATCTTCAAAAAGAAAAGGAGACTGAAGTAAAAACTGATGCTTCTTTTGCAACTGAAGAGACAAATGCACCTGTAGAGAAAACTGTTGTTAATGTTAATATTAATAACAATGCTGATGATAAAAAGAGCAATAAGATGCTATTTATCATTTTAGCTATTATCTTACTTTTAGCACTAGCAGCAGGAGCTTATTTCTTCTTATTTAGTGGTAAAGATGCAGAAAAAGATGCCTGCTCACTTGATAATAATAATTTACAATCAGTTTTAACTGCTTGTAATTATCAAAAGGGCGATAGCAACGATAAGCTTATCGATCTAGCAGTACAAGGTGCTAAAGATGGCAATAATTGTGATAATGTAAATCGTATCTTAATTAGTCTTGGTAGATCAGGCGATATACGTGCAGCAGAATCTTTAGCTCATTTCTTTGATGCAAACAAAGATGATACATCTAAGTGTTTTGTAAAAGATAAGGAAAATGCAAAATACTGGTATCAAAAGGTTGTTGATTTAGATTCAAATAATGAAGATGCTAAAAAAGCACTTGATGAGGTTTCAAAATAATGAAAATTAATATGCTTACAAAAAGTATTTTACTTACATTATCTTTAAGTGTAGGTGCTTTTGCATATGCAGCTGATAAGCCTTTACTTGAAGAGGGTAAAAGCACTCTTTATAAAAGAGTTTTAACTACACCTAATTGTACTTTAATGAAGACAAAGGATGAGGCTAAAGGTACACCTGTATCTTCATTCTCACGCTATTATGTTTATGAAGATGATGGTTCTAAACTATTAGTAGGCTCAAATGCAGATGGCTCTACAGATGGTTATTTAAATAAAGACTGTACTGTAGACTGGAAGCAACAAATGGCTTTAATGTTTACTAATAGAGGTACTAGAGAGAGGGCTATTATTTTCTCTGATAAAGAAAAATTAGAGTCTTTAATTAATCTTGATAATCCAAAAGATACAATAGCTAAAATCAATAAAGATTTAGATAGTAATAAAAAGCTTGATTATGTAGTATCACGTGAACCTGAAAAGTTTGTTGACTATAAAAAGCAATTTTATCTATTACCTGTTTTAGAAAGTGCAGATAATATCTTTGCAGATGGTAATACAGTACGTGAGCTTAAGATTGCATCTGTAAGTGCCAAACAAGAAGATAAAAAAGATGAGAGTAAAAAAACAAATGATACAGGCGATATAACTGCATTTAAAGCAGCTGTTGTCTTTGTTATTGACTCATCTATTTCTATGCAACCTTATTTAGATAGAACTAAAGAAGCTATTAATAAGATTGTAGGTCAAATAGAAAAAGAAGAGGGCTTTACTTCTTCCCTTGCAGATAGTGTACATTTTGGTTTAATTTCATTTAGATCAAGCACAAAGGCAGTACCAGGTCTTGAATTTACCTCAAAGATGTTCGTAAAACCAGGTGATGCTAAAGATTTAAATGAATTTACTAATAAATTACAAGATTTAAAACAAGCTACAGTTTCATCAAAATTATTTGATGAGGACTCATACGCTGGTGTTGCTCAAGCTTTAAAGGATGTTAATTGGAAACAATATGGTGGTAGATATATTGTTCTAATTACTGATGCAGGTGCTATTAGTGCATCTAATTCATTATCATCAACAGGTCTTGATGCTAAAGAGCTAAAGCTTGAAGCTGAACATCAAGGTGCTGCTATTTATACATTACACTTACTTACAGATAGTGGTAAACGTAATAAAAACCATGAAAAAGCAAGTAAGCAATATAAAGACTTAAGCTTTAATAAGATTTTAAATAAGCCTTTATATTATGGTATTGATGCAGGTAATGTTCAAAAATATGGTGAAATGATTGACTTACTTGCAAAAGCTATAACAGATCAAGTAAAGCTTGCCTCATAGGGACAATTAAGTGCAGGTTCATCAGTATCAGCTGATGATAAAGATCTAAATAAGACCCTTGATAATGATACTATTATTTTAGGTCATGCAATGCAACTTGCTTACTTAGGTTCAAAGCAAAATGTAAGTGCTAAAAACTTCTTTGAAGGTTGGATTGCAGATAGAGACTTAGTAAATACTACAATGCAAACATCAACACCTGTTGTGCTTTTAACTAAAGCTCAATTAAGTGATATGCGTGATCTTGTTAAAAACGTAGTAGAAGCTGCAAATACAGGTATATTATCTCCTGATGATATGTTTAATCAATTAAGAGATATTGCTTTAAAGATGGGTAAAGATCCAGAGGAGCTTAAGAGTAAAGATAAGCAAAGTATTGCATCTTTAGGTCTTTTAGGTGAGTACTTAGATGATCTACCTTATAAGAGTGAAATTGCAAATATTGATGAAGAGTATTTTGCAACAATGAGTCCTCAAGATCAGGATAATCTTATAAGATCACTTGAAAGTAAGATTAAGTATTATCAAACCTATAATGATGATACAGAAAGATGGGTTAAACTTTCAGATAAGGCACAAAGTTCAGAATATGTGTATCCTGTACCTCTTGAGGCTTTACCATAATGAGTTTACTTTCCATTAAAAATCTCTCATTTTCCTATGATGATGATTTTAGTGTAAATTTAAAGGAACTTAGCTTAGACAATGGCACTACTGCTGCCATTGTCGGCGTTTCTGGTTCTGGAAAATCAACCTTACTTGAATGTATAGGTCTATTAAATCATAACTTTTTAAAAGATGAATTTATCTTAGATAATGAAGAGGTAAATTTAGAAAATAAAAAAGAGTTAGACTTATTGCGTGTAAGTAAGATTGGTTTTATGCCACAAAATAGTGCTCTATTACCTTTTCTTAGTGTATATGACAATATCTTATATCAAATAAAATTAGTACATGTAAATATAAGTAATAAAGAAGCCTTAGCTTATATTGATGATTTAAAAGAGTATATAGATAGATTATCTATAACTAATCTTTTGCATAAATATCCACATGAGATTTCTATAGGACAAAGGCAAAGATGTAGTTTTATAAAAGCTCTTTGTGCAAAACCAAAACTTTTATTAATTGATGAGCCAACCTCAGCTCTTGATAGAAAGAATGCAAAGCTTATGTTTAGCTTAATAGAAGAAATTGTAAAAAGTATGGGTATAGCATCTTTAATTGTAACGCATGATTTAAATGGTGTTGCAAATTTAAGACAGTATGTTCAAAAAGATGTAGATGGTATAAGTGTATTTGAGGAAGCTCATCTATGATGCTTTTTTTAATAGCAAAAAAAGATTTATTTTTTGAAAAGCTTTTATCTTTTTGTGTCATAACAGCACTTTGTGCTGTTATAGCCCCTTTATTAATTTTATTTTCTCTAAGATTTGGTGTTATTGATAGTCTTGAGGCTAATTTAAAAAAAGATCCAACAATAACAGAGATATCATTAGTTACAAGTTCTAAGTTTTCAAAGGAAAATATAGAGGACATTGAAAATAGATCTGATGTTGGTTTTTTAATTCCTAAAACACGCTCTTTATCTTTAACTGTTATGTTAAAGGCAAATGATAAGATTTTAGATAATGTAGAGACATGGCCGACAAAAAAAGGCGATCCTATTTTAATTTATTCAAATTTAGATATGGATTTAGCACATGATGAGCTTTTCTTATCTGAAAATATTGCCTATAAATTGAATTTAAAGACTGATGATACTTTATATCTTTATGTAAAAAGACAAAAGGATAGTAAAAGTGAAACTGCAAAAGTTTTATTTAAAGTAAAAGGTATTTTACAAAAGGGTAGTGTAAGTCGCGATACTATTTTAGTTAATTTAGATAATACTATCTATATGGAAGATTATAGAGATGGTTTTGAGCCACCTATTTTTTCAGATGGTTCACATCTAAATGACAATAGAACTTTCTTCCCAAAACTTCGTATTTATGCAAAGGACATTGACAATGTAGAAAGTTTATCTAAATATCTACAAAGCCAAAATATAAATGTATTTGATCATATAGGTCAAATTCAAAATGTAAAGGCTATATCACATGTTTTAAACTTTATCTTTTTAGGTATAGCTCTACCTTGTATCATAGGTGGTAGCATTGCCTTCTCTGGACTTATCATAAGTTTAATTAATAAGAAGATAAAGTCATATGCACTTTTACGTCTATCAGGTTTAAATTTAAAAAATCTTTACATTATAGTATTACTTGAGACATCTATACTTGCCCTTATAGCATTTATCTTGTCTTTAATTATTTACTATATAGCCTCTTTTAGTTTTAATGCTTATTTTGCACCTTTTGTTGATAATTTTGCTGCTATATCAAAATTATCTATTTTGCATATAAGTCTTGCTTTACTACTAACTTTATTTATAGCTTTATGTGTATCTTTAATTTCATCATATTTCTTCTTAAAGGTACCTCTATCTAAAGCATTACGTATGGTATAGATTATGAAAAAATTATTATTAAGTTCAGTTTTATGCTCTTTATTTTTAGCAAATACATCTTTTGCAGATAATAGTGAGTTTTATAATAGAAATAAGAAAGATGATGATGTTTTAATCAATATGCCATGCGATATAAAGATGGCATTTAAGAAAGTGTATACATCATATAAGCAAAATAAAGTTTATGATACAAGCTTTAATGGTGGCAATATAAATAGTGATGACTATGTAGCTCAATCACGTCATAAGCTTTATGTACAAGGTGCATTTACAGATGACAAAGGTATTTACTATTTAATGTCAAAGTATGAAGTATCTACTATGCAATATGATGCTATTATGAAGGATAAATGTCCTACTATTAATAGAGTAAATGCACTACCTATAGTTAATATTTCATATTTTGATGCTGTAAATTATACAAAGGATATAACAAAGAAAGTTCATAAGTTACAAGATCCATTCTTTAATAAAAATAAGCAAGCTTTTATCCGTCTTCCAACTGAAAGTGAGTGGGAGTTTGCAAGTCGTGGTGGTCTTAATGTATCACTTGCAGAGCTAGAGTCTCCTCTACCACCTATGAAAAATAAAGCATTACGTGATTTTGCTTTTTATCAAGGTACAGACTCATCAAATGGTAAGGTAAATTTATCAGGTTTACTTCTAGCAAATCCTCTTGATCTCTATGACATGTTAGGTAATGTGCAAGAGATTATGCTAACTCCATTTTCAGCAACAAGAACAAATCGTCTACATGGTCAAAGTGGTGGCTTTGTAGTACGTGGTGGTGGTTTTTTAACTAATGCTGATAATATAAGTCATTCATTGCGTATTGAAAAACCTTTATTTATAAATGGTAATGAAGTTAAAGCTAAAGATATAGGTATGCGTCTTGTTATATCAGCACCTGTTGTACAAAATAGACAAGATTTACTTAAATTAAATGAAGATATTGCATCTTTAGGTATGACTGATGAAGATAGTAATGAAAGTGATAAGAATATTGCAAAGCTTGATGCAATTATTAAAGAAAATAAAGCTATAAGTGAAGCAAATAAGGCTATTAAGGAAGAGCAAGAGGCAAGTGCTAAAGAAAAGGATATTTTAAGTAAGAAAAATGAATATCTTTTAAAATCACTAAATGAACTTCGTGAAAGTTTAATTTCTGTAAATGTAGCCCGTGAGGAGCTTCGTGATAAGAATATTGTTGCAAGTATAAGACTTGGTGGACACTTATGTGCCTATATTAGCAGTGCAAAGAATACCTATAATTATGATAAGAGCATGTATGATAAGTTTAACTCTATTTGCAAAACTAATGATAAGTTTGATAGATGTAAAGCTTTAGGTGATTTAAAGAGCAAATATGAAGGTGAGGGAGCTGTTTTAAATTACTTTGTAAATTATTATGCAGATCACCTTATTGAAACTAGTACAAATTATGAGAAAAAACATATTAAAGCTTTAGTTAATAAGGCAAAAACTGAAGTTGCTAACATTACAAAGGATGATAATAATACAGGTGTTGATGTTGGTAAAAATATGAATAAGTATGTAGATATATTTTTAGATGATGTTTTCTCTTTTAAAAATGGCAACAATGTTGACAAATTAAAGATGCAAATTGAGAAAAAGTGTGGAATTTAATAAATGTTAAGAGTTTATAGAAGAGAAAGTCAGTATCTATCAGAGGGTACTTTAGCTTATGCTAAAGACTCTGATAGAATTTTTGAGGTATTAAGTAATGCTTTATCTAAAGAAGTTGCAGGTGCTCTATGCTTTGCACGTATTGATAATGATATTGTAAACTTTTACTCTTATTATGATGGTTCTTTAAAATTAAGTACTATTAAAGAAGATGAATCTAAAAATAAAGTTATTGAGAATGTTGCAAAAAGTGTTCAAGATGAATTCTTTTACAACTTATCTTTAATAAAAGACTATCTTTTAGATGAGAAAAATATAGACAATATTTTAATGCCTTATAGAGTAGGTTTAATTGATCTTATAAATAGGGCAAATCATGTAGCTATTATAAATAATAACAAGATAACTTTATTGCCTTATATAAAAAAGAATGAGGAGAAAAAAGAGGAGATAGTTAAAAAAGAAGAAGTAGAGACAAAGGAAGAGAGAAAAACAGTTATAGAAAAGACTGTTATAAATAATGTCTATGTAGAGAAAAAGGTCATACCATTTAGCAAAATCTTTTTAGCTTTAGCCTTACTTTTATTTATATTAGGTCTTTTATACCTTCTTTTTACTCTACCTATAAAAAAATATATAGATGATTTCTTTAAAGCAGATGATGTTGTTTATTGTAGTGATTTAAATGATTTAAATAGGGCAAGTTTAATAGTATCTTTAGAGCATTCTTTATCTATGCATGCTTTTGACATTAAAAATGATAAAGAGGATATTGCAATATCAACAGATGCTAATAATCAAAATAAAGATATTAAAAAGGCATCTGATCTAATTTTAAGTGAGAGTAAATCTAATATGCTAACACGTTATGAAGCTTTAGATTTAACCTTATTAAAACATTTAGAAGCTTTAGATAAAAGAGCTTTTTATTCATTAGAAATTAATGATAAGAATATCTTAAATAGAGGTAGTTTTGAGTCAATAAAATCATCTTATAACAAGAGCTTTGATAAAAAGCAAAGTTATGGTGATGTAAGTTATAAACATATAGAAAATACACTAGAAAGACTTTTAGCTAGTGTAAATAAAGATGGTGATGCTGCTAAAAATCGCAAAATTGATGTGCTTTTTATTACCAATATGGATAATAAACTTACAGACAATGAAAAAAATAGTATAGATAAAGCATGTTCTTTAATGACAGATTTAAAAGATAAGAATAATAAGATAGATTTTTCTATTATATCTTTTGGACAATTAAATGAAGACTATGCTTGTCTTAAGCAAAATACAAAAAATATCTACATTGTAGATTCACTAAAATCTTTAGATAGTGCTTTAGATAATGCACTTGTATCTTATAAGAGCATTTGTATAGAGAGGGCTAAATAATGCAACAAGCTCATTTAAATGGCGATTTAACATCTAAGTTTTATGCTTTAGGTATTGAGGGAACTCCTTTTTTTAGATATGCAGATACTTTTAAAGATTCGCTTGAAAGAACAGCAGAACTAGGTGTTGAGGTTAGTCGTTTTTTTGCAATACCTAAGTTAAATAATGACCAAAGTTATATAGACTTTTATATACCATTTGCTCCTAAAAGTGCTAATCAACAATATGAAGTTATACCTTATTCACAGATGTCAGATGATGAAAGGGATAAGGTTAAAAGAGATATAAGAGATCTTAAACAAAAGTTTTTAAAAGTAGCAAATAGTATTAAAAGTAGAGGTTTAAAAGGTGATGAAGCTTTATTTGCAACCTTACTTTTAGGAGATAAGGAAGATAGCTTTCCAAGCTTATTATATCCATCTAATGATTATGTATTTTTAGTTGATAATCAAGTTGTACTTACCTTTTGGGGTTTTGTTCAATATGAGAGAAAAGAGCGTAGAGCAAGATTACGTGATAAAAATGTTAATAATGCTAGTTTAAATAATGAAAGCTCTAATTTAGACAAAGTCAAAGTAGCACCTGCTTTAGGTGCTGCTACAGGTGTAGCTGCAGCAGGGGCAGCAGCTAGTGCTAATGCTAAACCTTTAGATGATGCTAAATTTGAAGAGCGTATAGTAAGAGAAGAGACTATAAAAAGAACAGTTATAGAAGAAGAGCAAAAGAAAGTAGCTGCAGGCTTTTTCACTTGTGAAAGACATAAAGGCTGTTTAAGATGGCTTTTAGCCTTGCTTTTACTTTTATTATTATTAGCTTTACTTTGGTGGCTTTTAACTAGATTTTTAGGCAATCCTTTCTCTTTACCTACTTTGGGTTTAGATAATGGAGTAAAGCAAGAAATGCCTTTAGATAATAAGGATAAAGTTAAAGAAGAGCCTTTAGTTGAAGATAAAGCTCTTGTAGATAATATTAATGATCCTAATTTAAATGGTGTTAATGGTGATACTATAAATGGAGCAAAAGTAAATGACAATACTCCAAATATCACTAATAATGGTCTAAATGCAGATGGTAGCACAGCTACACCTAATGCTAGTACAACAACACCTAATGTAGATGGTGATGTAAATAGCCCTAATAATAAAAATATAGATCCTGTTGATATGCCAAATGTGTCACAAGATGATAAAGGGGCAAAACAAGATTTAAATAATAATGTAAATAATCAAGATTTATTAAAGGATGCTAATAAGAGTGAAGATGCAAAATCTCCAAATTTAGATCCTATTGATCTTGAAAATCAAAAATCTGAGCCAAATAAAGTACAAAAACCATCAAATAATTTAGATTTAGATAAATTAAAGAATAATGATATATCTGTAATTGATGGTAAATGGGGTACACGCTCTGGAATTATGGATGCCTCAACAGGTAAACCTTTAAATATGGAGTATAACTTTAAAGATGGAAAAGGAGATATTACAGTAACAAGATTAGATGGTAGCAAGTGTACTACCAAGGCTATATCATCAATAGCAAATGGGCAATTACAAATAAGTCCACAAGGTAAAGCTATATGTCCTGATAATGCAACTTATAGTATTCCTAATGTTAAGTGTAATGTAAATGCACAAGATAAAGCTAAATGTAATGGTAGTTATCAAGGTAAGGAAGATTTTCCTATGCAAATGTTCAGTAAATAAAGGATATTTTTAAAATGAAATTGAAATTGTTGTCTTTAGCTCTCATAGCTACGTTAACTTTAAATGGTTGTGCCAATCAAGCAGGTGATGGTTATGATTATTCAAAAGCAGATCCATCAATTACACAAGATGAGGTAAACTTTTTCTCAAAATCAGGTTATCAAGCTTGTGCAATTGGTGCTTTTACAGGTGTTGCCGCTTGTTTAATTTCAAATTCTTCAGATAAGCTTGCCTGTGCAGCTATTGCAGCTGTAGGTGGTTGTCTTGTTTTAATGGGTTCTAACTATGTTTTAGATGATGTTAGAACTAAATATAAACAAAAAGAAGATCAATTAAATGCAATTTCTGATTTAGTTAAGAAAGATAGTGATAGATTAAAGAAACTTAATGCTAAGACAAAGACTCTTATTGAAAGAGAGAAAAAAGAAATTGCTAAGATTCAAAGTGAATCTAAAAAAGGTGTTAAGGATGCTGATGTTATCAAGAAAAAGCTTGATGATGTTAACAATAACATAGCATATCTTGAAAAGAGTAAAGAAAAGTATGAAGAGCAACTTAAGACATATTCTGAAGTTCGTGATGGTCTTTTAGTAGACGAAAATGGTAAGAAAGTGTCTTTAAATGCAGAGCAACAAAAGAAGAAAAAGGCTTTAGAGCAAGATATTAATAACTTAAAGAAAGAGATTGATAGCTTGAAGTCTACTTTATTAACTTACTCAAAACAAAGAACAATTTTAACAGAGGTATCATAATGAAAAGTTTAGTAATTGTAGGAATTGCATCTGCATTATTAGTTAGTGCATGTGCAACAAAAGAGACTTGCGATCCATCTTTAGATGCTAATGTATTTCAAAAGTTAGGCTGTACTGTTACTGGTACTTATGCAGAGCGTTTATCTGATAAGGAAAAAGAAACTTTAAAACTAGAAGAGCAAAGAGATATGCTTTTACTTATCAATAAAGAGCTTGAAAATGATAGAGCAATTACTTCTAATAATTTAAAAGAGAGAAAGAAAGCTCTTAATTCTATAAAGCAAAAAGTAGCTAAGTTACAAGGTGATCTTGCAAAGAAAAATGCACTAAAGGGTGATATTAAAAAGTCACTTGATGATGTACAAAAACAGATAGCTACAATGGAGAGTGCAAAGGAAGATACTTCACTTCTTGAGCTTGAAGAGCAAAAGAGTGATTTAGAGCAAGAGTTAAATACTTTAATGACTAATATGTAGTTAAATATGTTTAAAAGTATATTATTTGCATTGATATTAGTTGTATTAATTTTTTATGCTTTAACTTTTATCAATTGTTCAAAATCATATTACACATCTGGTTTTGAAAGATATGCTTGTGCTATAAAAAATGCTTTTATGTAAAGTTTTTTAGTATTAAGTTAAAAAAAGAGGTCACTTTTTAGTGACCTCTTTTTTACTTTAAAACTTTAAATTAGTTTTGAGTAGCTTGAATTGCTGTAATTGCTATAGTGTATACAATATCATCAACTAAAGCACCACGAGATAGATCGTTTACAGGCTTTCTCATACCTTGTAGCATAGGGCCAATAGAAACAAGGTTAGCAGAACGTTGAACTGCTTTATAAACAACATTACCAACTTCAAGAGATGGGAAGATAAATACAGTAGCTTTACCTGCAACTTGTGAGTTTGGAGCTTTTTGAGCTGCAACATCAGCCATTACAGCAGCATCGTATTGTAGAGGACCATCAATAACTAGATCAGGTCTCTTCTCTTTAGCAATCTTAGTTGCCTCAATTACTGTATCTACATCAGGACCCTTACCAGATGTACCTGTTGAGTAAGTAACCATAGCAACGCGAGGGTCAATACCAAAGGTCTTAGCTGTATCTGCAGATTGAATAGCAATTTCAGCAAGATCAGCTGAAGTTGGGTTTGGATTAATAGCACAGTCACCAAATACATAAACTTGTTCTGGCATTAGCATAAAGAATACTGATGATACTAAAGATGCATTTGGAGCTGTTTTAATAATTTGTAGAGGTGGACGAATTGTATTTGCTGTAGTATGAACAGCACCTGATACAAGACCATCTACTTCATCACGCTCTAAAAGCATAGTAGCAAGAGCTACATTATCTTGAAGCATTTCAGTTGCTTGTTCTTTTGTCATACCCTTTGATTTTCTTAGTTCAACTAATCTATCTACATAATTTTCACGAACTAAATCAGGATCAACAAATTCAACTTTATCGCCTAAAACTACACCTAAATCGCTTGCAACTTTTAAGATAGCATCTTTATTACCAAATAAAACAGGTGTTGCAATGCCTGACTCTGCAACTTTAGCAGCTGCTGTTACAGTACGTGGTTCATCACCCTCTGGTAGAGCAATTCTCTTTTTAGCAGCACGAGCAAGTTCTGTTAGTTTATAGCGGAATGTAGCAGGTGACATTAGAGGGATACGGTTTTCATCAAATGAAGCAACCTTATCTAAAAATGCCTTATCAAATAATGAGCTTGCCATATTTGTAGCATATTCTTTACGCTCTGTATCTGATAATAAAAGACGAGCAGGTAGGTTTGATAGAGCTTTAGCAACAGACCAAACTGAAGCTTCAGTTTGAATTACATTCTTGTTTTGTAATGTATTTTCAACACCATCACATAAAATTATGATAGCTGTATTTACATCTTTGCACTTATTAGTTACTAAAACAGTTCTTTCATTGCAATCTTCTGCATCAAAAACAACTTTATAACCACGAGTATCTAAATTACCTGATACTTTATCTGTCTTTAAGTAAGCTGCAATATCTGATAATCTATAGGCATAGTTCTTAACATCATATGGAATATTAGCTACTATATTTGCAACAACATCACCATCTTCACACTCACACTTTTTACTGCAAGAGCAAGCACAGTGACCACAACCTGCTAGAGCTAAATTTTTTGCACCATGAGCATCTTTTGGAGCATTATCATTTAATACAATAGTACCTAATACACGCTCTTCTGCTGATTTATCAAAAGCAGATAATGTTATATTAATACGATTTTGAGCTTTAGCATTTTTACCTGATGCTACAGGAATTAGATCTGCATCTAAAGCGTGAGCAATTTCAGCATTCATAGCATCTTGAGCTAAAACATCAGATGAGAAGCCTTCAATAACATAAACTTTAGCAGGATTTGCTTTTTTAAATTCGGTAAAACTTTCAACAATTGATTCTAAAACTTCAGTTTTATTTCCTTTTGCTATTTCTTTAGTTGCTTTACACTTAGAAATAGAGAAAGAGTTTTCATCTATATTTTTGCAGCAATCAATAGGATAGAAAGCTTTTGCTTCAACACCATTATCACAAAGAGCTTTTACTAAACCTAAAGTTGCAGGGAAAAGACCTGTTGTTTTAGCTACAGGTACTAACATTACTGAACGTGACACTATTTTCTCCAAAAAGAATTTTCTTTATATAAAAGGTATAATATCTTTTATATTTTAATAGATTGATCTATAAGATTTTATAAGAAATATTTTTAAACAAAAAAGGTTCAAAAAATTTTTTATTTAACAATAATTCTTATAATCTAAATATTATCTAACTTTATTGTAGTATAAAGAAAGTTTTTTATTAAGTTATTTTTTCTAAAATGGAATAAATCAATGTTTATTTTTATAACTCGTGGTAGTGAATATATGAATCTTTGGCCTGATGAAAAAGTATTAGGTTTTATCTATCCAGAGCTTCGTGTTAAAAAAACTTTAAATCTAGCAAATAAGTTAATTCCACCTTTTATTGTATTTCTTATGGTATGGGCTTTTGTTGTAGGTGGTGGTTTATCTGGTATTGATTTTCTTTATACACAAAAAGGCAATCTACCTGTAACTATAGTTTGTATTTTATTTTTATTATCAATACCATTACATGGATATTATTGGTTTTACAAAAGATCTAATTTGAAATTAAATAAAAAACAAAAAACTTTTTATGAAGAGCTTATGAAAGATCTAGGTAAAAGTTATAGTTCAGATCCTTGTATGTATGACTTTATTAAGTCTATTAATTTAGGTTTGAGTATTTATAAAAGCAATGAATTTTTAAATAAGCTTTAAATTTGATACAATATGCAAGATATATTGAATATTAGACATAGTGAAAAAAATGCAAGATACCATACTTCGTAAATTAGATGCCTTAGTTGAGCGTCATCAAGAAGTTGAGCAATTATTGTCTCAACCTGAAGTTATCTCTGATCAAGAGAAATTCCGTGAATTAAATAGAGAATATTCACGTTTACAAGTTTTAGTTGATTCTTATCGTGACTATAAAACATCATTAGATGATCTAGAAGAGATGCAAATGATGTTAGATGGTGATGATGAGGATATGAAAGTTATGGCTCAAGAAGAGTTTGAGCCAACAAAGGAAAAAGTTTCAAAGCTTGAGCATGATTTACAATTATTACTACTACCTCATGATGATAAGGATGATTGTAACTGCTTCCTTGAAATTAGAGCAGGTACTGGTGGTGATGAAGCTGCTTTATTTGCAGGTGAATTATACAGAGCTTATACAAAATATGTAGAGACAAAAGGATGGAGCTTAGAGGTTGTATCTGAGTCTGAAGGTGAAGTTGGTGGTTACAAAGAAGTAATTGCAAAACTTTCAGGTGAAGGTGCTTATGGCTTTATGAAGTTTGAGTCAGGTGGACATCGTGTACAACGTGTTCCTGCTACTGAATCTCAAGGTCGTGTGCATACATCTGCTTGTACTGTTATGGTTTTACCTGAAATTCCAGCATCAAAAGCTCCTGAAGTAAATCCAGCTGATCTTAGAATTGATACATTTAGAGCATCAGGTGCAGGTGGTCAGCACATTAATAAAACAGACTCTGCTATTCGTATTACCCACATTCCAACAGGTATTGTTGTAGAGTGTCAAGACCAACGTTCACAACATAGAAATCGTGAAAGAGCTATGGAGGTTTTATTATCTCGTCTAGCTCAATTAGAGGAAGATAAGAGACTTGCAGAGCAAACAGAGCAACGTCAAAGTATTTTAAGTTCTGGTGATAGATCAGATAGAATTAGAACTTACAACTTCCCACAATCAAGAGTTACCGATCATAGAATCAACTTAACTTTATATCGTTTAGCTGAGGTTATGGAAGGTGATTTAGATCTATTATTACATCCTGTAATTGAAGAGTATCAAGCAGAGCAATTAGCAGAGATGGCCCGTCAAGGCGGACTTTAATGATCTTAGCTGATGTCTTAAAACAAGGTCAATTGATGCTAGAGAGGGCATCAATTGACTCTTTTAAATTAGATGCAAGAATATTATTAGAACATATAACAAATAAAAGTCATTCATCCTTGCTTATTTCTTTAGATGAAGAACTTCCTTTAAATCTTACAAAAGCATATTTTGATTTAATAGAAAAAAGAGCAAAAGGTATTTGTGTTGCCTATATTTTAGGATATAAAGATTTTTGGTCTTTAAAACTTATTGTCAATGAACATACACTAGTTCCTCGTCCTGATACAGAGATTTTAGTTGAAACTTGTTTAAATTTAGGTATTAAAGGTAAAGTTTTAGATTTAGGTACAGGTAGTGGAGCTATTATTTTATCTTTAAAAAAAGAAAGACCAAATCTCAATTGTTTTGCTTTAGACTTTTCAAAAGAGGCTTTAGATGTTGCTCGTGAAAATGCAAGATTAAACAATTTAGATGTAACCTTTATACAAAGTTCTTGGTTCTCAAATGTAGAGGAAAAAGACTTTGATTTTATAGTATCAAATCCACCTTATATAGTAGAAAATGATCCTCATTTACAAGAAGATGGGGTTAAGTATGAACCTATATCAGCTTTAGTATCAAAGGATAATGGTTTATATGATATAAAAAAAATAGTAGAAGATAGTGTATCTTTTTTGAAAAAAGGTGGCTATATTTTATTTGAGCATGGTTATGATCAAGCTTTAGCTGTAAAAGAGATTTTATTAAAAGCTAATTTTACTTCAATATCTTGTATAAAAGATTATGGTGGCAATGATAGAGTCACCTTAGGACAATATCAAGGATAGTATATGAATAATGAAACTATTGTATTAAATAATATTGAGATTGCTAATAATAAGCCACTTACTATTATAGGTGGTTTAAATGCTCTTGAGGATTTAGATCTTGCTTTAGAAGTTTGTGAAAAGTTTCAAGAGACATGTAAAAAACTTAATATGCCATATATTTTTAAGGCAAGTTTTGATAAAGCAAATAGATCATCATTAACCTCATATAGAGGACCTGGTCTTGAAAAGGGTATGGAAATTTTTGATGAGTTAAAAAAGAGATATTCTGTACCAATCATTACAGATGTGCATGAGCCATATCAAGCTGAAATAGTTGCAAAGCATGTGGATATTTTACAATTACCAGCTTTTTTAGCAAGACAGACAGATCTTGTTCATGCTATGGGTAGTACACAAGCTATTATCAATATTAAAAAGCCACAATTTTTAGCACCAGCACAAATGAAGAATATAGTAGATAAATTCTTAGAGACTAATAATAAGAATATTATGCTTTGTGAAAGAGGTGCACAATTTGGTTATGACAATTTAGTTGTAGATATGCTTGGTTTTTCTGTAATGAAGAAAACTTGTAACAATGCACCTATTGTTTTTGATGTAACACATTCACTTCAATGTAGAGATACAAATGCAAAAGCATCAGGAGGTAGACGTTCACAAGTTTTAGAATTAGCAAAATCAGGTGTAGCACAAAAGATTGCAGCTTTATTTATTGAGACACATACAGATCCAAATAAAGCAAAGTGTGATGGTCCATCTGCACTACCTTTAGATAAGTTACCTATTTTCTTAGAGCAAATTAAAGAATTAGATGATTTAATAAAATCACAAAAAGAAGTGATTATTGATTAATAAGGAATATAGTATGCGATATATTATTCTTTTATTTTTATCAGTATTTTTAGTTGCATCTTGTTCAAGTTCTAAAAGAGCTCAAATTTCAAATGATTTTTCTCATGCTCAAGATCAATTTGTACAAGATTCAAAGTCATTAGGAAGACAAGTAGGTAATACTGCAAAAGGTCTTGGTGGAAATATAAAGAAAGCAGCTAATTCTGCCTCAAATGAATTATCAGAGATGAAAGAAGAGGTAAAAAAAGATCTCTATTAAGTTGTCTTTATAAAAAAAAGGTAGCAATTTGCTACCTTTTTTAAAGAATAAAGTATAGATTATTCACCTGTTTGCACAAAGTGAGTTAAATCTGTATAAGCCTTAACATAACCACTGTGAAGACCAACCATTTTCTCAATATCTTTTTCTGTAAAACCAAAGCTATTAGCTACGTTATTTAAGATTTCTTGTCTTCTTTCACTTAAGCTAGTTGAAGCTGCAACTAATGAGAATAGTTCTAGGAACATAATTCTTTTAATTTCAATTGAACTAGTTTCTGCTAATTCTTTAATTTGAGGTTCAATTGAACTTGGGATATCAACAGTAACTGTTGCAAGTTGCATTTCACGAACATAAGCTTCTAAAATTGCTTTTTGTTGAACTTCAATTTGATTATCTAAAGTAGAAATACCAACAGCAACATCTAAGAATAATTGTTTTTCACGTGGATTTAAATTAGCTAAAAACATCTAATAGCTCCATAACTTTAATTTTAAGTGATTACTCCAGACCAAAAATCAAAGACTATGGTAGGAGTTATTTATATAATACCTTTAAAAGTAATATATATATCCATTTAATCTCAATAAGAATAAACAAATAAAAATATCTTAAAAAGATTTAAAAATCCCTTATGCAAAACACTTTGCATACAATTTTTTTGTATAATAACAATAATTTAAAATATAGTCAAAACTAAGATAAATTAGTGTTTTAACAGCTTTTATTTTAGCTACTTTTTAAGATTATTTTTGTTATCTATATAGATAATTTAAAAAACTATCTTATTAATTTTTTTAATATTTACTATTATTTAGAAGTAGATCAAATTTATAAAAATTAAATTATTGAAAAATCAATTACTTATGCTATACTTATTAAGTTTTATAAAAAAAACTAAAAAAAGTTGTTGACACTTTTTTTTAAAGGTCTATAATGTGACCTCACTTAAGGCAAGCACTTAAGAAGTTCTTTAAAAATCAGTACAGACAATCTGTGTGGGCCCTCAAAGATGAGGGTTTTAAAAATGCAAAGTATAAGAAGCTACTTGAACATGTA